>JAPHTF010000115.1 GCA_026197095.1 Gammaproteobacteria bacterium | reverse complement strand
GGCATTTCACTGCCGGTAATAATTTTTGCTTTTTTTGCCAGTGCAATATTAACACTATTAGTATGAGGCAAATCATTCACTGCTGTTTCTGGTTGACCACAACTTCCCGCATTAAGCTGCTTGATATGTTCGTTACCTACATGATCACCATGCATGTGACTCACTAACACAATATCAATTTTTCCTAAACGTGGATCATTGGCGCCGGCAACAGTACGACCTGCATCATAAAGTAAACGTGTACCATCAGGATCTTCAAAAACTAATGCGCGATCACGACTGCAAAACTCGCCACTATGGCTACCGAGTGGCGTGACTTTTACATTGCCAGCAAATACAGGCGCTGATAAAAAGGTAAATATTACTAAAGACCATAAAACATTCTTTTTAAACATTTGATATTCCTCAAAATAAAATTCATAAACTTTATTTATTCTGTACCTGTACCTGTACCATTCAAGACTTAATTAATTTTGTATGTCACCTGTAGCGTGTGTGATTCACCCGGAAGAATAGAAACAACATCTTCCGCAGCATTCGCGGATTCAACACATAGCATATGCCGATAACCGGCTTTTCCCAGGTCACCCATTTTATCTGCAACTTCTTTCCACGGGTTCCACACAACTGTTGAAGAACTACCGTGCTTTTCAATGTGGATTTTTCGTTTGCTATCATCAATGACAATATCATCCGCCGTTTGTAAATACACACGATCGACTTCCTCGTTAATCGTTATTGGGCCTGATTGATTTTTACGTTCAAAATCACGGGTTTTATCCAGGTAATCCTTACCCTCTAATCCTGTTACAGTGGTCTGACTAATATCATCGATATTAAAGTAAGTATGTAATGCCTGGCCAATCGTAATAGCGTCTGCACTGTTATTAAAACTGATCAATTCAAACGTTAATGTCTTTCCTATAGTTATTCGATACTCTGCAACCGTTGCTTGTGGCCACATAGCCTGCAGTTTTTCATCTAACTCAGAGGTATCAAGACGAAAGATAATTTGTGTTTCACCACTTTCTAATGCCGTAGTCTTTATTACCGGCCATAAGACTGTTCGCGCGAAACCATGTGCAGGAAAACTTGCTACACTTTCATGCGCACCAAACCATGGCCAGCAAATGGGTACACCACCTCGAACAGATTTCCCCATGGCAAAAGTTGCATCGCTCGATAACCAGATAACATCTTCTTCCCCTTTGGGTTTCCAGCTCAAAACATGCGCACCCTGCAAACTAATTAAAGCACTCGCATAGTCATTAACAATTTCAACATTCGGGATACCACCCTCACCCAGTTTAAACGACAGTTGTTGATGAGAATTAATTGAAAAGTTTTTATTTAAATCATTAATATCTGGCATTGTCATAATTTTATAATTTCTCAGTTGTGTTTAGTTGGAACAGGTGAAATTTCATTAACAGCTCGCCTTGAAATATTCAGGAAACTTTTAATCGATTATTTAGATCACGATTTTCCCGGATAAGGATATTATTATCAGGCAACCCGGAGGAGTTCGCTAGTACCGCTTTCATTAAGCGGTCATACAAAACTACATTAACAGTCGCAGCAATATTCATACAGCCGTTAGTGGGGATATAAACAACATCATCCGCTTTGTCGATCACATCTTGTGATATTGAGCCATCTTCTGGCCCCAAAATATAAAGCGCATTCTCTGGATGCTGATAGGCCGGTAAGGCAATGGCATTTTCAGCAAACTCAACACAGACCACTTTCATATCTTCCTCTTGTGTAAAAGTATCAACCACATCAGAAAATAATGAATTCACTCCTGTCAACGGAATATTCTGACTAACCTTACGACTCATATTAACCATACCCGGATGCAACTTTACTGCACGGGGATAACGAGTACCGGTATAAAAAACACTATTAACACGAAAGTTACCTGCAGCCCGCATAACAGAGTTAACGTTATCCGGACTTTTGGGATTAATGAGTCCTATTAAAATTTTTGTATCCATCATTTATTTTCTTTCATCCAGGTTATTCCTGCAACGTCACCCAATTTATTTCACACTCGCCTGACTCAGTTGCAACAAAGGCTGAGTCACCGGTAATACTTACGGACATATCCATCGTCCGTTGAACCATTGCCGCTAAAGCTTCTATCTCTTCCCATTCAATTCGAAAAACAGATACCGCCAAAAGCTTTATTTTATTTTGTAGCTGCGTCCACCACACATCTGATTTTGAGTTAAAGCTGTAAACCATTACCTTTTTTGCCAGGCGCGTTGCCTTTTTCACCCTGTCAACAGAAGGTTCACCCACATCAATCCATAACAGGGTTTGCTCATCCATAGACCGCAGCCAAATATCGGGTTCATCAATTTCACTTAATCCTTTAGTAAAAGAGAGATTTTCCTGTGCGTTAATACAATAAGTTAAAACCCGCACCATCATACGCTCAATGGTCTCTGAAGGATGTTGTGCCAGGGTTAAATTAAGTGTGTCGTAATAATCACGATTGAGATCTGATAACGAAATTCTGAATTTATAGATTGTTGGTTTTATTGCCACGAAGTACTACCTTATAATTATTGTTTTAGTGGTGTGTTCATACTTAAGATAAGTTTTTATATCAGATTATTTTATTTAAGCGGTTCGGAAAAATATATTTCAACCTGTAAAACCAGCGCTGAATAATCTTCATAACTCATATAATCACCCGCTTCTTCTAAAGCAGTGCCAGCAATAGAAATATGTAATTTTGCCGTATCGACCTCACCATTCTTAGCATGACGAATAGCACTATGAATATGTTGCCATGCACTTGTTTTTAAATTTTCACCCAGATGCGGCTGTGTAATTGCGGTCGGCTTTCTTTGTTTTAAATATTTAACAAATTCACTTTCTATACCAGTAATATTTTCCACTTTCATTTTATGGTTACTAGCCGCTTTACTATTTTTTTGTTTAATATGCAGCACATCAGATTCATCTGAAATTTCTGCCGTATTAATGCGCTCAGTGCTCAGCCGTGAAGATAACTCGTCAATCTGGTTATGCAGGACAGTAGTAATATTAATTTGAGAATAATTATCACGCTTATAAGAACTCAGGCGAACTTGCATCATGGCTAATGAGATTCCGCTAAGTTTACTATAGAGGTTTTTTAAAACTGACAATAAAGATTGATTGTTATTTTGCATATCGAGCCTCTGTAGCTTCTTATAGTTTTATATCGATTTATAAATCAATGCATACTATTTATGAATATAACTCTCACTTTTTCATTTTTTAGCCTTACTTTATTTCGTTTAGATATTTATCCTTTAATATTTTTCTATTCTGCACAATTTTTAATTATATTATTATGATAATTTAACCTTAAAAACACCCACTTCAACTGAGCATACCTGCACACTCTTACCCGCTTCGATCACAGCTACACCGGCATCTTTATCAAGCTCAACTTTCCAGATGATCCCGGAGTAATGAGTCGTCCCGGGGTTAGTCATCGTAATATCACTCTCTGCTATAAAAGTATGCCCAATCAAATCACTACTGTTATCTTTTTGTATTGGTTGAGTGCCTTGTAATTTTTTCAATGGCTTCCATAACAACGCCGTGATCACACCCGTACTAATACCCGTACAAGAAATACCTGCAATCCATGTTTCTGGCAAGGC
>JAPHTF010000169.1 GCA_026197095.1 Gammaproteobacteria bacterium | reverse complement strand
GTTCTTTAGTCATATAAAGATCGCCTTTTTTCTCACCGTAGTATTCAAAAATATGTGTTTCTACAATTGAATCAACTGGACATGACTCTTCACAATAACCGCAAAAAATACATTTCGTTAAATCAATGTCATAACGCGTTGTACGACGTTGTCCATCTTCACGTGGTTCTGATTCAATAGTTATTGCATTTGCAGGGCAAACAGCTTCGCAAAGTTTGCATGCAATACAACGTTCTTCACCATTAGGATAACGACGCAATGCATGTAAGCCACGAAAACGTGGAGACAATGGCGTCTTATCATCGGGGTACTGCAAAGTAAATTTACGTGCAAAGAAGTAACGCCCGGTCACCCCTAAGCCAATACGTAACTCTTTGAGTGTTAAACTTTTTAAAAATCGAATAAATCCAGACATAATATTTTCCCGGGCTCTTAAGCCGCACCCAGCCCAAACCAGCCTTGTATCACAAATACGCCAACTAACAGCAACCAAACAATTGTAATTGGAATAAATACTTTCCAACCAAGACGCATAATTTGATCATAACGATAGCGTGGGAATGTGGCACGGAACCATAAGAATAATAATAAGAAGAAAGACATCTTGGCAAAGAACCAATGAATGCCATCTCCTACCACCCAACTTAAAACCGGAATATCGGCTACAAGCGCAATCCAGCTGGCAGGAAAGATAGATAACCAACCACCTAAGAACATCAGTGACGTTAACGCCGCAATTAAAATCATATTGGCATATTCAGCCAGGAAGAATACGGCGAATGCCATGCCAGAATAATCGACGTGGAAACCCGCAACAATCTCAGATTCACCTTCAGCCACATCAAACGGGGCACGATTGGTTTCAGCCACACCTGATATAAAATAGATTACAAATAGCGGGAACAAGGGTAAGAAGAACCAACTAACAATACCATAATCGCCTCTTTGTGCATTGACAATTTCACCCAGGTTTAAACTTCCCGCCGCCATGAGTACACCAACAAGTGCAAAACCCATCGCAATTTCATAAGAGACGATTTGTGCGGCTGAACGCATAGTACCTAATAACGCGTATTTAGAATTAGATGACCAGCCCGCAATAATGACGCCATAAACACCAACCGATGTCAGTGCTAATACATATAGCAATGCAGCATTTACTTCAGCCAGTACAATACCTTCACCAAAAGGCAATACCGCCCAGGCTGCTAATGCAGGTCCAAGTGATAACAATGGTGCTGTCAAAAACAAGTATTTATTCGCACCAGTAGGAATAATAATTTCCTTAAACATCAGCTTAACGGCATCGGCAATAGGTTGCCCAAAACCGGCAAGACTATAACCAAAAAAACCAACCCGATTGGGTCCCATGCGAATTTGCATTGAACCTATTACTTTACGTTCTGCTAATGTTAGATAGGCAACAGAAAGCATCAACGGTACCATAATGACGACAATTTTTAAGACAATTAAAATCACTGTCTGTAACGCTTCAGGTAACATTTGGAAGTACACAACTACCCACTCCTGAAACAGTAATGTCAGCCAATCAATACTTGTATTTAACCATTCCATCTATCGTTCCAACTCTCTAAATTAGCTTTTAGTACTTAATGTTATTTCGGAATAAGCCGCATCAAACCCTTCAACACCCTGTACGCCTTGCGGAATAACAGCGCAATTATTTGGGATTGAATCTTCAATGTGTACTCTCAAAGTTAGTTTTACATCGTTCTGTGCAACAACTATATTATCTTCATCTTGGATATTATTTTGTTTCGCAAGATCGGCATTAATAATCACACAAGCTGGAATCGCATCATCTGTTTGTTGTAATGCCTCTGATCTGCGCACAACACCATCCACTGCATAAATTGGTAACAAACCGATACGGTTCACTGCATCAGTGCTTTTAGCCAGGCTTGAAGGACATCGCCATTGCATCTTGTTAGAGGTATTTAACGTTCCTGCCTGTTGTTTTGCTTCTTCACGTACATCTTCTGATGTAATGTAATCAAAACCATCAACTTCAAAAATATTTCCCAATACACGAAGTACTTTCCATGCCGGGCGCGTTTCTGCAAGGGGCGTCACCGCACCGGCAAAGCTTTGCCATGTCCCTTCTGCATTGACGAATGTTCCTGATGTTTCACTTGAAGGTGAAACAGGGAGTAATACATCAGCGTATGCTTTCATTTCTTCAGTCACATAAGGTGTCATCGAAATAACAAAGTCCGCATCATTAACCGCTTTCATTGCTACTGATGGATTAGCTGTATCAAATTCAGGTTCTACATCTAAAAGTACAAAAGCATTCATACCAGAAACAAACATTTCACTGGCATTTTTACCGCACTTTTCGACAATCGCTTCACCACCACATGTACGGTGAGGTACAACACCAGTTAACCATGCACCTGCTGCATTCGCACCATCAGATAAGGTACTCATTACTGCACCCGAGAGTTCAGCAATCACATTTGCTAATGCACGCAAATCGGCTAATTGTGGTTGTAACATGGCTTGCGTACCAAGAATAACCGTTGCTTTCTCTGCACCATGTAATTTTTTTGCAATTTCACTATGTGCATCACTGACTTTAACATTGCTTAACAAATCATCTAAACCTTCTGCAGCAGGTTTACCTGTTAAGGTTAAAAGTGCTTTAGTAATGGCCGCCAATGAATCAACCATCTGGGCAGGTGATGTAATCACTTTTTCTTCAATCGGGAAATTAAAATCAAAGTCCACTGCATTCACCGACATGACTTTTGCCCCTTTACGTGTCGCTTGACGTATACGGTGCGCAATAATCGGTTGATCTTTACGAATCCAGGAACCGACTAATAAAATAGCATTGTTATTTTCTAAATCAGTAAGTGATTGACCTAATGCAGGAAACTGCGGTGCAATATCTTGATCACTAAAATCAGCCTGACGCAAACGATGATCAATATTGTTCGAGCCTATCGCACGCATTAATTTTTGCGCTAAATACATTTCTTCGACAGTTGCAGAAGGTGAAACTAATGCACCAATATTTTCTACACCCTCTTTTTTGATAACGGTTTTTAAACCTTCGAAGGCATAATTTAAAGCCGTTTGCCAGTCGGTTTCTTTCCATTCATCGCCTTGCTTAATCATGGGTGACTGCAAACGATCAACATGTTTCAGACCAAGGTAACTGAAACGATCGCGATCTGATAACCAGATTTCATTAATCGCTTCATTATCATCCGGTAAAAAACGCATCACTTTATTACGACGTGTTTCAATCTCAATATTTGAACCAACACAGTCATGCGCAGCAATACTTTTAGACTGGTTATTTTCCCATGGGCGGCCGGTATAACGATATGGCTTAGACGTGAGTGCACCCACAGGACATAAATCAATAACATTACCCGACATTTCTGAAGCAACAGTGCGTTCTACATAAGTGCCAATACGTGTATTTTCACCACGGCCTGTTGCACCCAACTCCATAATGCCAGCCACTTCCTGACCAAAACGTACACAGCGGGTACAGTGAATGCATCGCGTCATTTCAGTTGCGATTAAAGGGCCGATATTTTTATCTGCAACAACACGTTTAGCTTCATGATAACGAGAAATGCCCTGACCAAAACCCACAGCGATATCTTGCAGGTCACACTCACCACCCTGATCACATATCGGGCAATCAAGCGGATGATTTATTAACAGGAATTCCATCACGCTCTTTTGAGCATCAAGTGCCATGGGTGATTTTGTAAAAATTTTCATACCATCAGTAACGGGCGTTGCACAGGCAGGAACAGGTTTAGCGACTTTATCAACTTCAACTAAACACATGCGGCAGTTCGCCGCGACTGAGAGTTTTTTGTGATAACAAAAACGCGGAATAGTGATACCGGCGTTATCAGCCGCTTCAATCACCATTGCTCCATCAGCTACCTGAAGCGGTTTTCCGTTAATTTCTATATTTGCCATCTTTTATCTCGTTCAGCTTTTTATATTATTTAGTTATTACAACATTAAATTTCTTTGTTCCCTCCCCCTTTACGGGGTCACCAACGACTTAGTTGCTACAACTTAGTCGATGGCGAGTAGTCCCATCAGAGGGTTAGGGAGGGAGATTTATAACTTCCCCTCCCACCTACCCCCTCCTTATGGGAGCAGGAATAAAATTAAACCATGCATTTTTTATGATCGATGTGGTACTGAAACTCATCTCTAAAGTGTTTTAAGAAACTCATAACAGGCATCGCAGCTGCATCACCTAGCGCACAAATAGTCCGACCACCAATGCGATGTGCAACATCATTCAATAACTCTAAATCTTCCTGTTTACCCTGGCCATGCTCAATACGATGCATCACTTTTGCTAGCCAACCGGTGCCTTCACGACAGGGTGTACATTGGCCACAGGATTCTTCGTAATAAAAATGAGATAAGCGCGCTAAGGCACCGACCATACAGGTTGTTTCATCCATAACGATAACTGAGCCCGCTCCCAGCATGCTGCCTGCTTTTGAAAGCGAGTCATAATCCATATCTGTTTCCATAATTATGTCAGCGGGCAAAACAGGCACAGATGAACCACCTGGAATAACCGCTTTTAACTTATGACCATCACGTACACCACCGGCCATTTTAAGTAATTCAGAAAACGGCGTGCCGAGTGGAATTTCAAAGTTACCGGGATTATTTACATGACCTGAAACACAAAACAGTTTTGTTCCACCGTTGTTAGGGCGACCTTGCTCCAGGAACCACTTACCCCCGTTTTGTAAAATCACGGGAACAGATGCGAGTGTTTCAGTGTTATTGATTGTTGTGGGTTTACCGTATAAACCATAACCAGCCGGGAATGGTGGCTTAAAACGGGGTTGACCTTTTTTGCCTTCAATCGATTCAAGCAAAGCAGTTTCTTCGCCACAAATATAAGCACCCGCACCTAAGTGGGCATATAAATCAAAACTAAAATCAGTGCCCTGAATATTTTTACCTAAGAAACCCGCTTTATAGGCTTCTTCTAATGCACCTTCAAAACGTTCATAAGGTTCCCAAAATTCCCCACGAATGTAGTTATACCCTACCGATGCACCAATGCAGTAACCTGCGATAATCATACCTTCAACAAGCTGGTGTGGGTTATAACGTAAGATATCGCGATCTTTACACGTACCGGGTTCACCTTCATCCGAGTTACATACAATATATTTTTGACCTGGCGCTGTGCGTGGCATAAAGCTCCACTTCAAGCCAGTAGGAAAACCCGCACCACCACGACCACGCAATGATGAGATTTTTAATTCTTCAATGATTTTTTCAGGCGGAATTTTTTCTTTCAGAATTTTTTTCAGCTGCTCATAGCCACCAACACTCAAGTAACTCTCGAGTGTCCACGGTTTATCCATGTGCAGTGTCCGAAAACAGACTTCATTCGCCATTGGTTGACTCCAACCTTAAAATTAATTATTCGTTTACTTAAACTTATTCTTGCTTAATCTAACTTTGCTCAATCAAGAGCATCAATAACCTGATCAATTTTTTCTTCGGTCAGGTTTTCATGATATGTATCACCTATCTGCATCACAGGAGCATTGACACATGCACCTAAGCATTCCACTTCTTTCAAAGTAAAACGACCATCAACTGTCGTCTCACCAAGATTGATACCGAGCTTTTTTGACAAATGCCCCACTACCGTATCAGAACCACACAACATGCAAGAAATATTGGTGCAAACGTAGATCTTATGTTTACCCACAGGTTCCAGTTCATACATCGAATAAAACGTCGCGACTTCATAAACGGCTATTGGACGCATATCTAAATATTCGGCAACAGCATCCATTAAATCTTCAGTTAAAAAGCCACGATTTTGATCTTGTGCAATACGTAACGCCGACATCACAGCAGATTGTTTTTTGTCTGCAGGATACTTATTAATCCATACATCAATCTCTTTTAACGAGGCTTCAGTTAATAGATGTAACTTACTTTCGTCTTTTTTCTTATAACCTATCATCGGTCAATCTCTCCGAATACAACATCCATGGTACCCATAACCGTAGTTACATCAGATAGCATGTGTCCTTGAGTCATTTCATTCATTGCGGCCATATGTGCAAAGCCTGGCGCACGAATTTTTAAACGATATGGTTTATTCGCACCATCTGTAACCAGGTAAACACCAAACTCACCTTTAGGATGTTCAACTGCCGCGTAGACTTCACCTTTTGGTAAGGTATACCCTTCAGTAAATAGTTTGAAATGGTGAATAAGTGATTCCATATCACCTTTCATGTCTTCACGTTTAGGCGGCGTTAACTTATGGTCATCCAACATAACCGGACCCGGGTTGTTACGTAACCATTCAACGCACTGCTTGATAATACGATTCGACTGGCGGAACTCTTCTACGCGCACCAGGTAACGATCATAAGAATCACCGTTGGTACCGACGGGAATATCAAAATCCATCTTGTCGTAAACTTCATAAGGTTGCTTCTTACGTAAATCCCATTCAATACCTGAGCCACGTAACATTGGACCAGTAAAACCAAGTTGTAATGCATTTTCTGGTGTAATAATTGCAATATCAACCGTACGTTGTTTCCAGATACGGTTATCTGTTAATAAGGTTTCATACTCATCAACAAGTTTGGGAAAACGATTAGTAAAATCTTCAATGAAATCGAGTAAAGAACCTCCACGGCTTTCATTCAGTAATGCGACTTTCTTATCATCGATGTATTTAGATTTTTTAAAGCGTGGCATGCGATCAGGTAAATCACGATACACACCGCCAGGACGATAATACGCCGCATGCATACGTGCACCCGACACTGCTTCGTACATATCAATTAAATCTTCACGTTCACGGAAGCAGTACAGGAACATGGTCATGGCGCCCACATCTAATGCATGAGTGCCTAACCACATCAAGTGATTTAAAATTCGTGTAATTTCATCAAACATAACGCGAATATATTGCGCACGTTCAGGTGCTTCTACACCCAATAATTTTTCAAGCGCAAGAACATAACCATGTTCATTACACATCATGGATACATAATCGAGACGATCCATGTAAGGAATACTTTGATTAAACGGTTTGTATTCAGCAAGTTTTTCAGTACCACGGTGTAATAATCCAATATGTGGATCGGCACGTTGAATAACTTCACCATCCATTTCGAGAACCAAACGTAACACTCCATGTGCAGCAGGATGTTGCGGGCCGAAATTCAATGTGTAATTACGAATCTCAGGCATTACTACTATCCTCTTCTGGCATACGATCGGCATAACGATGATCATCACGAATAATACGCGGTGTATTTACCCGGGTTTCAATAGAAACAGGTTGATATATCACACGTTTTTTATCTTCGTCATAACGCATTTCAACGTTACCGCATAATGGGAAATCTTTACGGAAAGGATGACCGACAAAACCATAATCTGTCAGGATACGACGTAAATCAGTATGGCCATCAAAAATAATACCGAACAAATCAAACGCTTCTCGTTCAAACCAGTTCGCACCTTTCCAAATACCCGTAACTGAAGCAACCTGGGGTGGTTCGCCATCAACAAAAACACGAACACGAAGTCGGTGATTATTCTTTACTGATAGTAATTGGTAAGTAACAGCAAAACGTTCGCCTTCCCAGTTACCACCGGCATATTCACTGTAGTCAACACCACATAAATCAATCATTTCATCAAAAGCGTATTCAGCTTCATCTCTTAATGCTGTACATACTTCAATAAGGTTTTGCTTTTTAACAACGAAATTAAGTTGACCCGTACTAACGAAACATTCGTCATACTTGCCGGCAAAGCGATTGCGTAATGAATCTGCTAATTTATTATAATAATCAGACATGGTAGATGCTTTTTATACTCGAGCTATAGTATTAGTGCGACGAATTTTATTCTGTAACTGCAATATGCCATATATAAGGGCTTCAGCCGTAGGTGGGCAACCTGGCACATAAATATCAACAGGCACGACACGATCACAACCACGCACAACAGAATAAGAATAATGGTAATAACCACCACCATTGGCACATGAACCCATTGAAATGACCCAACGTGGTTCCGCCATTTGGTCATACACCTTACGTAAAGCGGGTGCCATTTTATTTGTAAGCGTACCGGCAACAATCATCACATCTGACTGACGCGGGCTTGGTCTAAAAATAATACCGAAGCGATCTAAATCATAACGTGCGGCAGCAGAATGCATCATTTCCACAGCACAACATGCCAGGCCAAAAGACATTGGCCACATTGAACCGGTTCTTGCCCAATTAATCAGTTTATCAGCCGAAGTTGTAATAAAACCTTCGCTGAGTTTACCTTCAATCATTCCCATTCCAGGGCTCCCTTCTTCCACTCATAGACAAAGCCAACAACCAGGATGCCTAAAAATATCGCCATGGCGACATAACCAAACATGCCAATTTCCGTAAGCACAATGGCCCAGGGAAATAAAAAGGCAATTTCTAAATCGAAGATAATAAAAAGAATAGCAATCAGATAATAACGCACGTCAAACTTCATGCGTGCATCACCAAAGTGTTCAAAACCACATTCGTATGGAGAAAGTTTTTCTGAATCCGGTTTATGTGGCGAAAGCACAAAACCCAGGGTAATCATGACAGCACCGACAGCTAAGCCGATAATAAGAAATATTAATACTGGTAGGTAATTCTCTAACATTAACTCCAGCCCGCCTCTATAGTTATTACTGTTATGAGCCGTTAAAACGGCTTCTTTTATATTTTTATATGTGGTTTGCGCTTAAAAAAAAACGTGAGGCTTTTTCTAAAAGTGCGAGCTAGTCTAAGCTCGCAAGGATTAATGTGTCAAGTTTACATGATTATACGAAAGCTAGATAAATCAGTAACTTAAGTGATTGTTTAGGGGGGTATAAAAATTTTCGTGGATTGGTTCTAAATATTCACGACATACAAATACGGATACTTTGAAAATGAAAAATCCTGAGTAAAACCATCTGCATTAGTAAGCTCTTATATTCTAACGATTTTTAGAATACCTGAGTTTTAGCATCAGGATTAAATACAAATATATTGATATTCTGACCACTATTGATTCATCATCTTTTTAAGCAATACGGCTCCCCAAAAAAATGCCAAAAACATGATGAAAATGGCCAACCATGAAACCAGGGTGGCTAAAAAGTGATCGTAATTTAATAAACCAAGCTGGCTTAAAATATTGTTCCAGTCATGTATACCGGGTAGATCTTTCCCCTGTACACCCCCTAATAACCACATCTCCTGGCGTTGGGCATCATCAATATAAGCCACCAAATCCATCATACTTTGCGCTAACCACCACAACATGATTGAAGCGGCAAAGGTATCTTTACGTTTAAGAAATGAAAATAAGAATATCACCGGGACAAGTAACTGAAGCAGACTTCCACCCAGAATCGACATAAACTGCCCAAACAAACGAAATATCACATGCCCTGCTTCATGAAATACAAGGTTAACCAGATGCATAAATGAATTATTGAGTTCAGCAGAGTAATGATTACTTACAATAAACGACCATCCCCAAACAAAAAATAAAATATAGATTACAAGGTTAAGATAAAAACGGTGTTTGAGGATATTTTCTGGAACATATAACAACTTAATTTTATATGTTTGTATAAAAGAACCCATAGATGATGAATCTAGTTGAGCATTTAATGGAATTTTTGATTTGTATTTATTTTTTAACCACTTATCAAATATCAATCCACACTGCGGACAGACTATATCTTCTTTATCTTCTGAATTTTTAAAGCCGCACTTTGGACATTTTTGGTACATAATTCATTATGTCCATAAGCATGACCCTCGACAAGCTAACAAAGACTAGTTAATCATCATTTTTGTCTTTCTTTTTATCATAGTCACTAAACCAGGTTGACCACCAATCATTCCGATCTTTTTTATCATCATCTTCGTCACCATCACGTTTATTCTTTGAGCCAACGCGAATTTCTTCTCGTGAGTAGACACGTAACTGGTGTATTCCATCCTGAATTATGGCGTAGATATAATACTTACCATCTGCAAGCTCAGAAATATCCCACTTGTACTGATCAGCTTTTTTATCCGGATCTTCTTCGAGTCCTGAAACAATCAAGCTGCCATCAAAACCGGTGTTATCCGTATCATAATACAGTGCTATCGAGGCATTAGAGTCTGAATCAAGATCATTCCATTTTATTTTGATCCGTTTTTTCTTTTTGTAATACTTGTGATGATCATCGTCATCCTTAAATTCAATATAAGGTTGACCAGCACCATCACCTATTACCATGGCATTCGGTGAGTATTTCACAACACGGGTCGTACCATCATCAATTACGGCATAAACGAAGTAGACACCATCAGCCAGGTCAGTCACATCCCATTTGTATTTATCATGACGGTGATCTGGATCTTCACGTAAGCCTTCTACGATAAGCGTACCAGTTTCACTCTCGTTTGAATTTGAATAATACAAACTGATGTAAGCATTGCTATCCGGGTCATAGTCTTTCCATTCGATTTCGGCATAGTCACGACATTCATTACGTTCATCGTCATCACCCCAACCGTACTTATTGTGTAAACGGTCTTTTATGCTTTCTAAACGTGACTTAATCGCGCTTCTAATCTCACAGAGTTTCTTATGACGTTTATGTTCAAAATACAGCTCATCAAGTTTAATTCTAGGTGCATCATTGACACCGTCTGAATCTGCGAAGAAGTAAACCGGTTGCGCCCACTGACCTGCAAGACCATGCTCATCAATGGCACGGGCACGCCAGTAATACCAACCATCTTGTGGCAATAGCGGTGAGACTTGCCAGAACGTCGTATTACTTACGGCAGAACTATGTAACACACCTTCACGGCCATACTTATCGGATACATAGACTTCAAACTCATAACTTAACGTATCTTCATCGATATCAATCGCAGGCAACACTGTTAAGCTAGGCTCCATGGTGCCCACCCAACCGTTATCACTTGGGTTATCCAGTGTAGGAATACCCGGTGCATCGTTCACGGTGTTGACAAAGTGCAGAACTGGCAGAACTGGGGTCAGAACACAGATTCCGCTAATATACTAAATAAAATAATAACCTGCT
>JAPHTF010000064.1 GCA_026197095.1 Gammaproteobacteria bacterium | reverse complement strand
ATTCATTGGGTGAATTCCTGGCCCTGGCTGTTTCATTAGAAGACTTAGCGCAAAAAACGAATAGTGAAAAAGTTAAAGTGCTTGCAGCAGCGTTAGATAAAGCGAATAGCCAGTTTTTAAATAATAATAAGTCACCTTCACGTAAGACTGGTGAATTAGATACGCGTGGAAGTCATTTTTACTTAGCGATGTACTGGGCGCAAGCACTGGCTGAACAAAATGATAACAAAGAGTTAAAAACAATTTTTACGCCAGTTGCTGAACAGTTAATGAAAAATGAAGATAAAATTGTAGATGAGCTCAATAGTGTTCAAGGTAAGGCTGTTGATATTGGCGGATACTATCTTCCAGATAAAGAACTCGTAGCACAAGTGATGCGTGCGAGTTCAACTTTAAATATGGTGATTGATAACTTAAATTAATTACTTGTGTGATGAAATAAAGGATTAAATAAAATAAAAGGCCGATTACCGGCCTTTTTGTTATGTGAAAAAATAAGAAAATCAGATATGACAAATAAACATAAATCAATATTTAAAGTAATGATTGATACGGTTTCAAAGTTACCTTTGTTTAAAGGGGGGAGATCGGCTGTCCACAAAAATATGAAACCAGGTAAAGATTTTAATAAACCTGTATCAAACCATGCGTTTGATTATATGAAAGAGTTAAATGATGAGGAATTTGAAAAGCTCATCGCCATGATATTTAAACAACGCGGTTATGCGGTTTCTGAAAAACGTAGTAAAGATGATTATAGTGTTGACGTGGTATTGAGTATGAATAATGAAACTACGCTTGTTCAATATATGCATTGGCGAGAACATCATGTTGATGTTGGCGCAATAAATGATTTATATAGTGCCATGGATGATGAATCTGCACATCATGGCATTGTCATTACGTCAGGTATTTTTACACCAGAAGCGCTTGATTTTGCATTAGGTAAGGCATTAATGCTGATTAACGGGATTGATCTTTCTCAAATGATTGAAGTATTGAGTGCATCTAAAGCAGAACATAACACCAGCTTTGAAAAACAAATCGAAGAATCAATTGAAGAAAAGAAAAATGAAATGCCTGAAATAGAACCGTTATGCCCGATTTGTAGCAGTATGATGGTTAAACGCACTGCTAAGAAAGGTAAGAATGCAGGCAATACTTTCTGGGGTTGCTCTCAGTTTCCGAATTGCCGTGGTGTCGAAAAAGTCCATTAATTATTCTATAACCATATGAAAACGCTGTTGCATATCTTGTATAAAACTATACATGCACGGTATTAACAATAGCGTAATAATTGAGCCAAAGAGTAATCCCCAGGCCATTGCCAACATCATTTCAGCGAGCATTGAATCATAACCCGCAACACCATAGGCAGTAGGTAAGACACCCACAACGGTTGTCAGCGTTGTCAGTATTACTGCTTTAAGACGAGTCTGAGCGATACGTGCAATTCTTTCGTTCTGATGAGTTTTCACCGTTAGAGCTTTATCCGATGGTTTATCATATTCGGAATCAAGTTTAGTTAACATTATAATGGCGTCATTAATGACTACACCGGCCATACCGAGTGCACCGATAGCCGCAAAAAAACCAAAGAGTGTTTGCCCATGTAAATAAAAAGCCAGAATAACGCCAACCATACCAAAAGGGATCGCAAGCATAATGATAAGTGGCCGCGAAACAGAACTAAATAAAATAATCAGAATAGCAAAAATTAAAAACACCACCATGACAACGGCATTACGAAGGTCATTTCTTGATTCGCGAGTATCGGCAACTTCACCCGTGAAGCTTAAGCTGGTAGAAGGCTGTTGACGCATAATTTCACGAAACACTCCATTTTCTAAATCTTCAGCAATTTTTAGCGGTGTTTCAAGGGTGCCTTTTTTTAAATCAGCGAAAACAGTTGTTGCACGTCGTGTATCACGACGAGTAATAGATATAGGAGCCATGCCTTTATTGATAATAACGAAATCAGCAAGTGGTGCAAGATAGTTGCCTTTATTTTCGATTGGTATAGTCAAAATATTATTAATATCTTTTTGTGCACTATCAAGTACTGATAATCGTACATCTATATGTTCATTACCTTTAGGTAGTTCATACAGGATATTTCCTTCAAGTGATGCGCGGAATGTTGTTGCAATATTGACAGGACTGATTGATAAACGTTTTGCCTTTTCACGCTGAATATCAATCTTGTATTCAGGTAAGGATATAGGTTGATCAGTTTCTGCATTAGCGAGAGCAGGATGTTTATCCATCGCTTTTTTTATAGCTTCAGTTGCCTTATTTCTTAATACGTCATCATTTTCCTGTATCAGTACATCGACGGCACTGCCTGATGATTGTCCATAGCGACTTTTTTGAATAATGAGTTTTGTTAAGCCTTTTACTTTATCGGCTTGAGGTTTCCATTGATTCACCAGTTCATCTGCCGAGAGATCTCGTTCTGATTTTGGTACAATTTCAATAATCATACGGAACTGATTTTCTTTAGCGACACCACCATGACGGCTACGTGCAATTTCAGTGCGGAATCCTATGACTTCCTTACCAATGTACGGAGTAATTAAATTTTCAATTTTTTTACTGATCATTGCTGTTTCATAGCGGTCTGCTTTTTTATCAGCAACACCAATAAAAACGATTTCACGGGTTTCTGTATGTGGGAATAATACAAAACTCATAGTTTGTTTTGCCAGAAAAGCGGAACCCACAAATAAAGCAATAAAGATGATAAATATGGGATATTTATATTTTAATAAGCTAATTAAAATATTTCCATATTGTTCTTCTATGCGGTCAAACCAGTGAGGCTTAACTGGCTCTTCAATTTTATTACGCCGCAAAAACTGGGGTGAGTGAATATGTAAATGACCGGGTAATACAATGAGTGATTCTATTAAGCTGGCAAATAACATGAGAAAAACAATAGGTGGAATAAAGCTTACAAACGAACCAAAACGACCTGAGAAATAAAATAAAGGAAGAAACGCGACACATGTCGTGATGATGCTTGCCAGAACAGGCATGAATACCTGTGCTGTTCCCTGAACAGCAGCATCCTGTGAGCTATACCCACGTGAACGGAAGCGTGCAACATTTTCTGCAACAACGATGGCATCATCAACGACTATCCCCATAACGATAATCACAGCGGCTAATGTGACATTGTTAATGGTATAGCCCATCATGCTAGTGATAATGAGTGTCAAACATATGGTAAAGGGAATGCCCATGGCCACCCAGATCCCGGCACGTTTATTTAAGAACAGAAATAACATGATGACTATTAATACAAAACCAATTGCACCGTTAGTCGATATAATTTCTAAACGGTTTCGCACTTCATATGATTCATCATCAAGTACAACCAGTTGAATATCTGTATTATGCAGATTGTTAGCGATAAAATTATCGACGACTTTTTGCACTGCATCCAAAGATTCCAGGATACCAAATGAACCATTTTTAACGACATTAAACATGACTGATTCATGGCCATTAACTTTGATAATTTGTTTTTCACGACGAAAATCAGTCCGAACTTCAGCAATAGATTTGAGATCAATAGCTTTACCCTGGAATCCGGCCTGAATATAAAGCTTGTTTAATTTTTCAACACTATCAAGTTGCGCATCAATCGTAACATTGGGTTCATCTTTAACTTCAATATAGCCGGCAGGCTGACGAATATGATTCTTCGTGATTTCATCAATGACGTTGCTCAGAGGGATTTGATAATGCACCAGTTTTTTAGGATCAGCATTTATCTGTAATTCTTCCTGTAAATAACCAGAGCGATTTATGCTGTTAATTTGCTGCAAATTGGTGAGTTGTAATTCTAAAATAGTCGCGTAGCGTTGTAGCTCCTGACGCTGTTTAGTTGAAAGTAAATGGGCTTTGGTATGAATTAGGGCAATATCAATAATGGCTTTTTTCGAGCTTTTAAATACCCGTACAGTAGGTTTCTCACGCACCTCGGGGGGTAATTGTGTGGCGAGTACAGCATTGCGAATTTCAGTAATGGCCTCGTTTTTATCTGATAAGTCTTTCTCAAGCTCAACCGTCACCACTGTTGTGCCACGGGTGACACTGCTACTCATGCGATACACACCATCGACGGCTTTTAATTCTTCTTCTAGTTCACGGGTAACAAAATGCTCAACTTCTTCAGCGGTTGCACCCGGGTAGAATGCTGAAATTTGTACCACGTCGTAGGTGACATCTGGGCGTTCTTCTTTTTTGATTTCCTGCCACGAAAATAGCCCCCCTAATATGACCGAAACAAACAACATATTGGTTAGCAAATGACGACTGACAAAATACTCAATAAACCTTGCGATCATACGATTTCTTTTAAAATGATTGTTTTTACACCAGCGACATGCTGGTGCTATTTATTATGCCATTCTTTATATATATACGGTATCTTATACACAAGTACTAAATGACATCTAATTTACTTGGACGTTCCCTTAACACTTTAGTAAAATCCCTGCTTCACCCTCGTTTTCATTACATTCAGAGACCACATCATGGGAAGAGCATACCAAAACCGTAAAGAATCAATGGCGAAGACATCTGACGCGAAAGCCAAGGTTT
>JAPHTF010000146.1 GCA_026197095.1 Gammaproteobacteria bacterium | reverse complement strand
TGCACCGGGTGATGTGTATAACATTCCAAAATTTGGTAACGTTACTCTAATGCATTTCACTGATTGTCATGCGCAATTATTACCTATCTATTTTCGTGAGCCTAACGTTAACCTGGGTATTGGTGGTGCACATGGCCAGCCGCCTCATCTTGTCGGTGAAAAATTATTAAATCACTTCAATCTTAAAAAAGATTCACTTGAAGCGCATGCTTTTACTTATCTGAATTATGCAGATGCTGCGAAAACTTACGGTAAAGTAGGTGGCTTTGCGCATTTACGTACGTTAGTTAAAAAATTACGTGCTGATCATGGCCCTAACAAGACTTTATTACTTGATGGTGGTGATACCTGGCAAGGTTCGGGAACTGCTTACTGGACGCGAGGCAAAGATATGGTGGGAGCCTGTAACCTGTTAGGTGTTGACGTTATGACAGGTCACTGGGAATTTACTTACCTCGATGAAGAAGTTATTTCTAACGTTAAAGATTTTAATGGTGACTTCGTTTGCCAAAACGTTTTTGTAAAAGATGATGCCTCTTTTGATTATAGCTTTGCAGATTTTGAAGGGTATAACGAAAATACTCAACGTGCTTTTAAACCATACAGTATTAAAGAAATGGAAGGTGGCATTCGTGTTGCCGTGATTGGTCAGGCTTTCCCATACACGCCAATTGCAAATCCGAGTCGTTTTATTCCTAATTGGACATTTGGCATCCGCGATGCAGAGATGCAAGCGACTGTAGATGAAGTACGTGCGACGGAAAAACCCGATGTTGTTGTTGTCATTTCTCATAACGGTATGGATGTTGATTTAAAAATGGCCTCTGTCGTTTCAGGTATCGACGTCATCTTTGGTGGACATACTCATGATGGTGTGCCTCATCCTTCTGTTATAAAAAACAAAGGTGGCCAAACATTAGTCACTAATGCCGGTTCGAATGGTAAATTCCTGGGTACAATGCAGTTAGATGTACGTAACGGTAAAGTGCAGGATTTCCGTTATAAATTATTACCGGTCTTCTCTAATTTATTAGAACCGGATCAAGAAATGGCGAATTACATCGAGGAAGTACGTAAGCCATATTTAACAACATTAACTGAAGAGTTAGCCGTTGCTGATCAAGTTTTATATCGCCGAGGTAATTTTAACGGTACCTTCGATCAAATCATTTGTGATGCTTTACGTGAAGTAAAAGATGCACAAATTTCATTATCACCAGGTTTCCGTTGGGGTACCACGGTGCTACCCGGTCAAACGATTACAATGGATCATGTTATGGATCAAACCTGTATTACATATCCTGAAACTTATCGTCGTGAAATGAAAGGTTCAGACATAAAAATTATATTGGAAGACGTGGCCGATAACTTATTTAACAACGATCCCTATTATCAACAAGGTGGAGATATGGTGAGAGTGGGTGGTCTTGATTATACAATGGCGCCAACAAATAAGATGGGTACACGTGTGACGGATATGGTGCTTGATGATGGTTCTAAAATAGATCCAAATAAGAATTATATTGTTGCGGGTTGGGCAACAGTAGGTTCTAAATCGCCTGGTGCGCCAATTTGGGAAGTCGTTGCTGATTACTTACGTACTGAAAAAGTGGCAAAAGTTAAAAAACTGAACACGCCAAAAATTATTGGTGTAGAAGGTAACCCGGGTATTGCTTAAACATACCTGGTTAGTAAATTAAAAAAGGGAAGCATCAGCTTCCCTTTTTTAATAATGGTATAACATTTTATTTTAATCGCGTTTGATTTCTTTTTTCTTAATAGCTAACCAGTCTGATGCGTGCTGTTTAATGAGTTGACCCATCATGGCGATATGTTCTGCGTCATCATTTAATGCTGGGATATATTCAAATTTTTCACCGCCTGCATTTAAAAAGTAATCTCGGTTTTCAACTTTGATCTCTTCCAATGTTTCTAAGCAATCAGCAGAAAACCCCGGGCAACAGACCTGAACATGTTTAACGCCTTCGTTTGCCCACTTGATTAATGTTTTGTCAGCATAGGGCTTAAGCCATTCTTCACGGCCAAAGCGAGATTGAAAAGCCAGTCCCCATTGGTGTTCTTTAAGTCCCATTTTTTCAGTAATGAGACGAGCTGTTTTGTGGCATTCACAAAAATAGGGATCACCTTGATCAAGGTAACGTTGAGGCAAGCCATGAAATGAAAATAATAACTTTTCAGCCTGGCCATGTTGTTGTTGATATAAACTTATGCTGTTTATTAAAGCTTGAATATAAGCATCATGTTCATGGTAATGCTGCACGATACGAAACTCAGGCACCCAGCGCCATGTCTTCAATTCATCAACTACTGCATCAAAAGTTGAAGCAGTGGTTGTTGCAGAATACTGTGGATAGAGCGGTAAGACTAAAATCCGTTGTGCACCGGCGTCTTTTAAATTTCGTAAAGCCTTTTTAATTGAAGGGTTACCATACCGCATAGCAAGTTCAACTTTAACCTTCCCTTTAAAGTATGGCGCTATAGCCTCTTGCAAAAGAGCGTGTTGTTTTTTACTTATGGCTAATAACGGCGAGCCCTCATCTGTCCATATTTTTTTGTAGTTTTTTGCAACAGGTTTTGGCCTAATTCGCAAAATGACAGCATGCAGAGCAAACCACCATAACCAGCGTGGCGCTTCTACAATTCGAGGATCACTGAGAAATTCAGCAAGATAGCGGCGTACCGCTGAAGGGGTAGCCTCGTCTGGAGTGCCTAAATTTGTAATTAAAATTCCACTGCAAGAGGAATCTTCATCGTGGCTGAAGTGTTCTGTGCCAATATATTTTGTCATAGTGATTGAATCATCTTTACCAATATTCAAAGTCGTTCTGATTATAATATTCTGTTAGTTATAATATTATGCTAAGGGAGACATTATCACTGAGTTTTAACGAAAGAAAAAGCAATGTGGCCTATTTAGTTATTTGGACAACCATTTGACATTTGTGAATATGCTCACAGAATAAATAATGATAATAAGGTCTTATAGCCCCTGTCATTTCTAGAACACATTTACTAAATAAAAATGAAATGCCTTAATCCTCTATGCGCGAATCAAGGAGAAGCATATGAAAAATACAATTGGAATTATCACGTTATTACTCATTTCTCAATCAGGTTTTGCTGAAGAAATTGAAACAAATGCGATTGACGCTAATCAGGTTGAGACTCAATTAATTGAATCAGATGCGGCTGCAATTGAAACAGCGCCGGCATCTATGTCTACAGATTCATCTGCTGCAATGGAAGAACAAAGCGGATTTTCACGCGGTAGTGTTGTGCGTTCAGCATTTACTCGAGATGTTGATCAGCGTGAACCAACTGAGAATTTACAAAATCTCACTAATGAAAATGGTGAGGTAAAATTCTTTACTGAGTTACGAGATATGAGTGGTCAGACAGCGGTTCACCGTTGGGAATATGATGGCAAAGTAGTTGCTGAAATCGAGTTTAATGTTAAAGGCCCTCGCTGGCGTGTATGGTCAAGTAAGAGCCTGGTGCCACAATGGACGGGAGACTGGAAGGTTTCTGTCATCAATGGTGCAGGTGAAGTCATATCTGAGAAAAATCTGAGTTATGACGTTGCCACTGCACCAATTGCTCCAACTGAAACACCCGAGACTAATTCAAATATTGATGCAACAACTGCACCTGCAGAGAATGAAGCTGTAACAGCGCCAGAATCAATGCAATAAGTATTCCTTAGTTTGTAAATCGGTTATATACGCCTCTTTTTATTTATTTGGAGAGGCGTATTTTTTTGTTTAATTTTTAATTTTCTTTATCTTAAAACAGTGCAAATTTTTCAGTCAGTGCTAATGTTGTAAGAGTTAGATACCGCTTCTTGTTGTAAGTGAGTGCTAATTTAATTTAGTAACTTATGGAGAACAATCATGGCAATAGCGCTGAGTAATCCCGAGATAGGCTTATGGTATCGCGATATTGAAAATCGTTTATTTGAAGTGATTGCACTGGAAAATGAAGATGCGATCGAAGTTCAATATTATGATGGTGATATAACTGAATATGATCGAGAAAGCTGGGACTTGTTATGTGTTAACACCGTTTCAGATCCTGGCGTCAGTGTAGGGATAGATGACGATATAATCGAAGATGATATTAATTATATTTCAGATAATTTGAAGTTTATTAGTTGGGATAATGTTATAGAGGAAATTGAAAATTAAATTTTTGTCGCTTAAGTAAACAAGAGCGCTTTCGGAAAAAATTTCTTTTTGTTATTTCTATAATAAGTGAAACCAGGGTTGCCGCCGTATTTTGATGTAGAGTAAAGGCAGCAACCTTGATAGATTTATTAAGCATCCAGCTTTTTATATTTTATGCGATGTGGCAAAGCATCATCACCGAGACGACGTTTCTTGTCTTCTTCATAATCGGCATAGTTACCTTCAAACCATTCAACATGGCTGTAACCCTCAAACGCCAGCATGTGTGTGGCGATTCGATCCAGGAACCAGCGATCATGTGAAATAACGACAACACAGCCGGCATATTCCAAAATAGCTTCTTCAAGTGCGCGTAATGTTTCAACATCTAAATCATTAGTCGGTTCATCAAGCAGTAATACATTACCCCCGCTTTTGAGTAGTTTAGCGAGATGGACCCGGTTGCGTTCACCACCCGATAAGTCCCCCACACGTTTTTGTTGATCCCCACCACGGAAGTTAAAACGTGATACATAGGCACGACTATTAATTTCAAACTCACCCACTTGCATGACATCATGATCATCAGAGATTTCCTGCCATACTGTCTTATTGGCGTCTAATGCATCACGGCTTTGATCAACATAGGAAACCTGTACGGTATCTCCTATACGTAATTCACCTGTATCGGGTTTTTCTTCACCTACCAGCATGCGGAAGAGGGTAGTTTTACCTGCACCATTTGCCCCTATAATGCCAACAATGCCACCTTTAGGCAGGTTAAAGCTTAAATTATCAAACAAGAGTCGATCACCAAAACTTTTGCTTATGTTGTTGGCTTCAATAACCAGATCACCGAGACGTGGTCCTGGTGGAACAAACAATTCATTGGTTTCGTTACGTTTTTGATATTCTTTAGAAGCCATTTCTTCATAACGTGCAAGACGTGCTTTGCTCTTGGCATGACGACCTTTAGCATTAGAACGAACCCATTCGAGTTCTGTTTTCATCGCTTTTGAATGAGCGTCCTCCTGCTTTTTCTCCATTTCAAGACGATTACTTTTTTGTTCTAGCCATGAGGAGTAATTGCCTTCCCATGGAATACCGTGGCCACGATCAAGTTCCAGAATCCAGCCGGCAACATTATCCAGGAAGTAACGATCATGCGTTACTGCGACTACAGTGCTCGGATAATCATGTAAAAAGCGTTCGAGCCAGGCAACTGACTCAGCATCAAGATGGTTAGTAGGTTCATCGAGTAATAACATATCAGGTTTTGAGAGCAGCAACTTACATAATGCCACTCGGCGTCGTTCACCACCTGATAACTTTGTGACATCGGCATCCCAGGGGGGCAAGCGTAAAGCATCTGCAGCAACTTCTAAGGTACGCTCAATATTATGGCCATCGGTACTTTGCAGTAAATTCTCTAATTTTGCCTGTTCGGCGGCTAAAGCATCAAAGTCAGCATCAGGATCAGCATATGCCGCGTATACTTCATCAAGACGGGTTAGGGCGGCTTTAATTTCACCCAGACCATCTTCAACATTGCCGCGCACATCTTTGTCAGGATCAAGCTGCGGTTCCTGAGGCAGATAACCAATGTTAATGCCGGGTTGTGGACGTGCTTCGCCATCAATTTCAGTATCCAGCCCCGCCATGATCTTTAATAAAGTTGATTTACCGGAACCATTGAGACCTAAAACACCAATTTTTGCACCGGGAAAAAATGATAATGAAATATCTTTAAGTATCACGCGTTTAGGCTGCACAATTTTGCTGACGCGGTTCATGGTGTATATATATTGGGCCATAGAAAAATCCGAAGTTGGTTATAAAAAGTTAAGTAGATACTACTGTGTCTATTGCTTTGAGATAAATGAAATTATTAATTAAATCATTTTTATAAAAGTTTACTAAATTTAGGGCTAACCCTAAAGGTTTACTTTATGTGGGACGATAAAATCATTGTAAATATGCCCCTTTATACTGAAAAAGCAGGATTGTTTCATGAAGAAGAACTTACCCGTTACCGATAATGAAATCTCATTAAGCGAGGAGCAGACGATTATTTCCACGACTGATCTTAAGGGTGCGATTACATTTATAAATAAGGATTTTCTGGATATAAGTGGTTTCTCGTCGGAGGAATTGCTGGGCGTTAATCACAATATAGTTCGCCATCCGGATATGCCTTCAGCCGCATTTGCTGATTTGTGGTCAACGCTTCAGTCAGGTAAGGCCTGGATGGGTATGGTTAAAAATCGTTGTAAAAACGGTGATTACTACTGGGTTGATGCCTTTATCACACCTGTTACAAAAAATGGTGAGGTTCAGGGTTATGAATCTACACGTGTAAAACCAATTAAAGCACTTACTGAGCGCGTTTCAGGTATCTATGCAAAAATCTCCTCGGGTAAAAAAATAAATTTAAAAAGCGTGAGTCTGCTCAAAAAACAAATCATTACCGGGAGTAGTGTTCAACTTCTCCTTTTTTCTTCTTTAACGTTAATGGGCTTTTTAGCTTTACCCGTTGCTGTGAGTGCGTGGCTGGCAGGGAGCGCTATTTGGGCAGGGGTAATCTCTTACCAAATGAGAGATTTTAAGAAATTACTTCGTCAGTCAAAGTCTGTTGTTGATAACCCATTAATGCAATTAGCTTATTACGGAAAAGTGGATGATATCAGTCAAGTCAGGTTATCGACCCGGATTCTCTTTTCAAAATTAAGAACAGTCATAAAACGAATTGAATTTTCAATCGGCCAAATTAGGGAACAAGCTCAGCTAAGTTCTGAAATTGCAGCGAGTTCAAGCCATAATATTAATAGGCAAAAGCAAGAGTTAGAAATGGTTGCCGCAGCCGTTAATGAAATGACCGCTGCGGTACAGGAAGTGGCTCAAAATACAGGGAATGCAGCTCAAGCTGCTCTCGATGCAACTAAAATGTCACAACAAGGGGCGTTAACCATTACGGATGCCATCGGAATTATTGATTCACTTGATTCTCATGTTTCAACTGCATCAGCATCAATTTCTCAAGTAAAAAAAGATACCGAAAATATTGGTGGGGTTCTGGATGTTATTCGGGGCATAGCAGAACAAACAAATCTATTAGCACTTAATGCGGCGATTGAAGCGGCTCGTGCAGGTGAACAAGGCCGTGGTTTTGCCGTAGTCGCTGATGAGGTACGCACTCTGGCGAGCCGTT
Organism: Gammaproteobacteria bacterium; assembly: GCA_026197095.1. Classification (GTDB taxonomy): domain Bacteria; phylum Pseudomonadota; class Gammaproteobacteria; order UBA6429; family Thiohalophilaceae; genus JAGLTQ01. The sequence continues at coordinate 2,857 of JAPHTF010000146.1, read as the reverse complement.
CCCATGATGCGACTCAGGAAATTCAGGGCATGATTGAACAGCTTCAGCAGGGTGTTGTAAATGCGGTAACGAACATGGAACTGGTAAGCAAACGTGCCGCAGAAGGTGTTGCCCAGGTAGAAGAATCTGCAGAAGCATTAGCTGAAATATCCGGTTCAGTTTCGGTTATTAATGATATGAATACCCAGATTGCTGCAGCAACTGATGAACAAAATGCCGTTGTTAGCGAAGTCAGTCGAAACATTGAGCAAATTAACCAGCTTTCTGGCGACACCGCTCAAGCAGCAGAAAAAAGCGAGAAAAATAGTCAGGAGTTATCTGAGTTGGCGGATAAATTGAAAGAAATGTTTGATCAGTTTAATGAAGCTATCAGCAAATAAGTCTTTGTTTTTATCTAAAAGATAAATTTAAGCTGGACATTATTAGCGTTATACCCACATTTCAGTCCTTTGGATGTGGGAAAAGAGTATTCTGTAATGCATTACTAATAAACTCATAATAAAGTTGAGTGTATTTTGTCATTTACAGCCAACTACCCCCCCTGTATTAATAATATAATTATATTCTAATCATTTAGATCTATTCATGTTTACGCCTAACCCTGCTATCCTTCGCAGCCTTAAGTTTTCCCAATGTGGATATAGAATAATATAATGGTCATAAGGCCTTTTAAGAGAAAACATTATGTCTGATAGACGATTACAGGTTTTTTACACAGTCGCACGCTTATTAAGCTTCACAAAAGCTGCAGAAGAATTGCATATGACGCAACCGGCGGTCACATTCCAGGTACGCCAGTTGGAAGAGCAGTTCAATACCCGATTATTTGATCGTACCCACAATCGAATCAGCCTGACTGAAGCGGGCAAAAAAGTTTATGAATGTGGGGAACGCATTTTTGAAATTTATGCAGAAATGGATAATTCTGTACGTCAATTAACCGGTGATGTCAGTGGTGTACTTATACTTGGTGCCAGTACGACGATAGCTGAATATATGTTGCCCGTATTATTAGGTGACTTTAAAGCCGAGCACCCCGATGTCACTGTCAGATTAAAAGTGGCGAATACAGATGGTATCGTATCGCAAGTAGAAAACAATGCGATTGATCTTGGTGTTGTTGAAGCACCCGTAACAAACAAGAACTTAGTTGTTGAAGAGTGCAGTACCGATCAATTGGTTGTTATCGTTCCTCCAAATCATGAATTGGCAAAAGAAAGTGTTGTGCCGCTACATCGTTTGGCTGATTTTCCCTTTATATGCCGTGAAGAGGGTTCTGGTACTCGAGAAGTGATGCTTGAAAATATGCATGCTGCCGGGATGGGAGCGGGTGAGCTGAGTGTTTCTATGGAGCTTGGTAGTCTCGAAGCGATTAAAGGTGCGGTAGAAGCAGGCATGGGAATTTCAGTCATTTCTTATGCAACAATTCAAAAAGAACTTAAACTGGGTACCCTGGTTGCCATTAAAACTGATCCACCAATTGTTCGTCCTTTTTCTTTTGTACACCAAAAACAGAAATTCCGCATGCGCGCGATGGATGAGTTATTGAGTTTTGCACGCAATTATTGCAAATCGTATCACTCAGATGAGTGCTGATTAAATTTAGGCTAGACTTGGGTTTAAATTTGAATGATTACGCTTCCCTATCAGCACTGGTGGGGAAGAATCACATGAAGAAAATCCATTGAAGAAGAGTACAAAAAAATTATTAGCGTATTACCGCGAACTTCCTGATGATATCGCTCAGCAGTTGTTAGATTTTGCTGAATTTTTAGCAGCGCGCTATAAAATTGAAGTAAAAGAAATTGCCTTACCTGCAATAATCGAACGTCCTGAAAAAGAATCTGTTGTTGTGGCTGTTAAACGCTTATCAGCTACATACCACATGTTAAATAAAGATAAGCTTCTAAATGAAACGGCCTCATTGGTTAGTCAAAATCTGATTCAAGGGCGCGACGCAGTTGACGTCATTGATGAGCTTGAAGTTATTTTTCTAAAAGAATATGAAACACTTGTTGAAGAATTTAATCAGGAAGATACTGAATGATTGAGTTAATCAAAAAGTGGTACAAGCAGTATTTTTCTGATCCCCAGGCGATTATTCTAACAGCCGTTCTGGTTATTGGCTCGACGATCATCCTGACTATGGGTGATATGTTATTGCCTGTCTTTGCTTCTATTGTTATCGCTTATTTGTTGGAAGGTGTGGTGCGACGCATGGAACGCACTGGCTCAAAACGTATTACGGCGGTCATTCTCGTGTTCAGTATCTTTGTGGCGTTTTTGATCTTTCTTTTCTTCGGTGTCGCGCCATCAGTTTCAAACCAGTTAAGTGATTTGTTTAAAGAGTTGCCGCGTTATTTAAGACAAGGGCAACAGCTGTTATTGCAATTGCCAGAAATTTATCCCTTTATTTCTGAAGAACAAGTTAAAGAATTGATTGATTTGATTAACCGTGAAATTACGGGTTTAGGTTCACAGATTGTCAGTTTATCTTTTTCTTCGATACCGGGTTTAATTACACTTGCGGTGTATATCTTCCTTGTTCCTGTTCTTGTATTTTTATTTATGAAGGATAAAGAACGTATTTGGAATTGGTTTGGTAGTCTCTTACCGAGCGATCGTCGCCTGGTTTCACAAGTATCAGATGAAATGGACTTACAGCTGGGTAAATACATTCGTGGTAAATTTTTCGAAATTATGGTCGTGGGTATTGTGACCTACATTGGCTTTTCAATACTCGGTTTAAAGTATTCATTATTATTATCGGTGTTGGTTGGGCTTTCAGTTTTAGTGCCCTACATAGGCGCGGCTGTAGTGACAATCCCTGTAGTTTTAATTGCTTTTTTCCAATGGG
>JAPHTF010000093.1 GCA_026197095.1 Gammaproteobacteria bacterium | reverse complement strand
TTGCTGCAATGCGAGAACGCATTGATGTTGCTGACGTACCTGAACCTTTTCGCGGTGCATCGATTGCACTCATTACCGCGGGCTTAATGTCGATGGCCTTTATGGGTTTTGCCGGGTTAGTTAAGGTCTAATATGTTAGCAACGATTATTGCTATAGCGACGCTTGCGATCATCTTTGGTCTTGTACTGGGTTTTGCAGCCATACGTTTTAAAGTAGAAGGCGATCCGATTGTTGATAAAATTGATGCCATCTTACCGCAGACTCAATGTGGTCAATGTACCTATCCAGGCTGTCGCCCTTATGCTGAAGCCATAGCGAAAGGTGAAGCTCAGATAAATCAATGTCCTCCAGGTGGTCAAGCTGTTATTAATGAACTCGCTGATTTATTAGGTGTTGATCCCATGCCGTTAAATGAGGAACATGGCGAGCACTCTGAAAAAACAATTGTATATATTGATGAGCAAATTTGTATTGGTTGCACTTTGTGTATTCAAGCCTGCCCGGTAGATGCCATCGTCGGTGCTGCAAAACTCATGCATACCGTTATAGAAAGTGAATGTACCGGTTGTGATCTTTGTATACCTGTTTGCCCGGTTGACTGTATTTACGTCAAACCAATCACTGAAACAATAAACACGTGGAAATGGCCATTGCCAGAAGTTGAACAACCTACTTTAAAAGCTCTATTAGATCTTAAGCAGGAGCAATCCTGATGACCAAGCATTTATGGAAAATATTTGGTGGTCTTAAGTTGCCCGGCTTTAAAAGTATGTCTATGTCACAAGCGACAGAGACAGCCCCCATTTCAAAAATATTAACACTGCCGTTAAAACAGCACATTGGTCATGCCGCTGAACCCATTGTTAAAGTGGGTGACACAGTATTAAAAGGACAAATGATTGCTGCGGCAAAAGATTATGTCAGCACGCCCATCCATGCGCCGACTTCGGGGAGAATAATTGCAATAGAAGAACGCCTTGTTCCCCATCCGTCTGGAATTGCTGCTGACTGCATCATTCTCGAAGCAGATGGTAAAGACAAATGGATCGAGTGTAGTGAAAACAGCAATTATCGCCAACTTGATGCCAGTGAATTGCGAAACATTATTCGTGATGCGGGTATCGTTGGATTAGGTGGTGCAGGCTTTCCATCATTTATTAAATTAAATCCTGGTCCAAATAATACTATAGAGACACTGATTTTAAATGGTGCGGAATGTGAACCCTTTATCACTTGTGATGCGATGTTGATGCAAGAGCAAAGTCGTAAGATCATTGACGGCTTAAACATTATGCGCCATGCCCTTCAAGTCAATCGTTGTATAATTGCTGTAGAAGATAATAAACGTGCAGCGCATACAATGCTTGTTAATGCATTACAGGAACATGAAGCTGAATATATAGACGTCATCCAAATTCCCACACTGTACCCCGCCGGTGGTGAAAAACAACTTATTAAAACCCTGACGGGGAAAGAAGTTCCCAGTAATGGTTTACCCATTAACATTGGTGTTGTCTGCCATAACGTCGCAACAGCTGCAGCTGTTGCAACTGCTGTACTTGAAGGCAAGCCGCTCATTAGTCGTTACGTGACTGTTACCGGTGAAGGTGTTGAACACCCACGTAACCTCGATGTTTTAATCGGCACCCCTTTCTCTGAACTCGTTGAGTTATGCGGTCGAAACAGTAAAGCCGAGCAATTCATTATGGGTGGACCGATGATGGGCTTTGAAGTCACAAGCGACCATATTCCGGTTGTCAAAACAAGTAATTGTATTCTTGTCCAACGCAAAAATTCTGAGCCAGACTTCGTCATGCCCTGTATACGTTGTGGTCAATGCGCCGATGTTTGCCCGGCACAATTGTTACCTCAACAACTTTACTGGTATGCACGTGCAAAAAACTTCGATAAGACACAGGACTATAATCTCTTCGACTGTATAGAGTGCGGTTGTTGCACTTATGTTTGCCCAAGTCATATTCCCTTAGTGCAATATTTTCGTTTTGCAAAAACTGAAATCTGGACACAAGAACAGGAAAAGAAAAGTTCTGATATTGCTCGCCAACGTCATGAGTTCCGTCAGTTTAGAATGGAACGTAAAAAAGCTGAAAATGAAGAACGTAAGAAACAGAAACGTGAGTTACTTAAAAAGGTTAGTGGTGAAAAAGATAACGGTGAAGATGCAAAGAAAGCTGCCATCGAAGCCGCCATGGCACGCGTTAAAGCCAAACGTAAAACACAATCAATCACGCCGGCAAATACCGACAACCTGACTGAAAAACAAAAAGAAAAAATTGCTGAAGTAGAATCGGCGCGTAAAAAGGCGAAGGAAGAAAGTTAATCATGTCAAACATTCATAGTTCTCCTTACATCCGGAATAGCGACAGTGTTTCACGCATGATGTTAGCCGTTATCTATGCGCTTATTCCCGGCACTCTCGTTTACATCCATTTTTTTGGCTGGGGGGTTATGATTAATATTGTGGTCGCCGTAATCACAGCTCTTATTTGTGAAATCACAATATTAAAAATTCGGCATCGCCCAATTAAACCTTTTATTTATGACGGCACTGCAGTATTAACCGCGATCCTGCTTGCCCTGGCACTCCCTACCCTAACACCCTGGTGGTTAGCCGCTTTAGGCGCAGCCTTTGCCATTACTGTTGCCAAACATTTATATGGTGGAATGGGTTATAACCCATTCAATCCGGCAATGGTGGGCTACGCCATGTTACTCATTGCCTTCCCTAAAGAAATGACGGCATGGATACCCGCAGAATCACACGGCTTAACTTTTTTTAATACGTTAAATTACAGTTTATTTGAAACATTACCTGCCGGAATAAGTTATGACGCATTAACCAGCGCTACTCCGCTTGATAGTATAAAAACACAACTGAGTTTAGGTTATACATTAGATGAAATTCATCAAAGCAAAGCAGCGCTTTTTGGCAACATCGCGGGGTATGGTTGGGAATGGATTAATATTATGTTTTTAATTGGTGGCTTAATCCTGATTGCCATCAAAGTCATTAGCTGGCATATCCCTGTTGCTATGTTAGTTGCACTCGCTTTTATGGCAATGATTTTTAATTTTTCTGATGCAGGTAGTTATGCTCCAGTGAGCTTTCATTTATTTGGTGGCGCAACCATGTTAGGGGCATTTTTTATCGCGACAGATCCCGTGACTGCTGCGGCATCGAATAAAGGACGACTTATTTATGGAGCAGGCATTGGTATATTTATTTATATCATTCGAACCTGGGGGGGCTATCCTGATGCTATCGCCTTTTCAGTATTACTGATGAATATGGCCGTACCCATGATTGATTACTATTACAGATCGCCCGTTTTTGGTTCTACAGGTAAAAGTTAAAAGGCAAATAATTAATGAACATCATTAAAAATATGATTATTAGTGCTGTTGTGCTTGCCTTGTTTGCGATCACTGGAACATTTTTTGTTTCCTATACCTACGACAATACCATTGACAGAATCAATGAAAATAAGCGTCTCGCATTATTAAAAGCGTTTCATGTTCTCATTCCGCCTGACGCGCATGACAATGATATTTTCACGGACATTATTCAGGTAACAAATAAAAATTTATTAGGTGATAAAAAACCCGTTAGTATTTATCGTGCTAGAAAAGATAACAGGCCTGTTGCTGTTATTATTAATAGCATTGCACCAGACGGATATAGCGGAAATATTGAACTCCTTGTTGCCATTAATTACGACGGTGTATTAGAAGGTGTACGTGTCGTTCAGCATAAAGAAACACCGGGGTTAGGTGACGCCATTGACGAAACTCGCTCGGACTGGATTACTAAATTCAAACAGCGCTCCTTAACTAACCCGGAGAAAAAAGGTTGGGCAGTTAAACGTGATGGTGGTGAATTTGATCAGTTTACCGGAGCAACAATTACACCTCGTGCCATTGTAAAAGCCGTCTATAATACTTTACGTTATTACAAAGAACATAGAGATACCTTATATGAGTGATACCAGCTACAGTAAAATTATTTCCAATGGTCTTTGGACAAACAACACCGCGTTTGTGCAACTGCTTGGCTTGTGCCCATTGTTAGCGGTATCCAATACAGTCATAAATGGCTTAGGGCTTGGACTGGCAACAACACTTACCCTGGTCGCATCAAACGTTATGGTTTCGATGATCCGTCATTGGGTTCGTCCAGAAATTCGCATTCCCGTGTTTGTTTTAATCATTGCCTCGACTGTAACCATTATCGAGCTTTCCATGAATGCCTGGTTCCATGAACTTTATTTAATCCTGGGGATTTTTATTCCTTTGATAGTCACTAACTGTGCCATTATTGCCCGAGCTGAAGCTTTTGCTTCAAAAAACTCGATTCCAGCCGCGTTCACCGATGGTTTATCTATGGGCTTAGGTTTTACCGCTGTACTTGTCATGCTTGGTGCAATGCGTGAAGCCATTGGTTTTGGCACGTTATTCCAGCAAGCTCACCTTATGTTTGGTGATGCTGCCAGAGAGCTTACAATAACATTGTTTGATGACTACCGTGGTTATTTACTTGCTATCCTGCCACCAGGTGCCTTTATTGGTTTGGGTTTATTAATTGCGCTGAAAAATATCATTGATAAAAAACAATCAGCACGCGATAAAGTCGTCATCACTAAGCCTGCTAAAGCTGCGACAGCAACCACTTAAAGCAGATTTATGAATAAAGCCATACGTAGCGAAATTTTTACTCGCCTGAAAAAACATATTCCTGAACCGACCACTGAGCTCAATTATTCATCTCCTTTTGAATTGCTGATTGCCGTTATTCTGTCGGCACAGGCTACCGACAAGGGTGTCAATAAAGCCACTGAAGCTTTATTTAAAGATGCTCCCACGCCTGAAAAGATGGCCGCATTAAAAGAAAGTGGTTTAAAAAAATATATCAAAACAATTGGCTTATTTAATACCAAAGCTAAAAACGTTATTAAAACCTGTAAGTTATTGGTAACCGAACATGACTCTCAAGTGCCAGAAAATCGTGAAGCCCTTGAAGCCTTACCGGGGGTTGGTCGTAAAACAGCAAACGTCATATTGAATACCGCTTTTGGACACCCGACCATAGCAGTAGACACTCATATATTCCGTGTATCAAACCGCACAAAAATTGCTCCGGGCAAAACGGTATTAGAAGTTGAAAAAAAACTACTTAAATTTGTGCCTGATGAATTCAAACTCGATGCTCACCACTGGCTTATATTGCATGGCCGCTATACCTGTGTTGCACGTAAACCACGCTGCGGTGCCTGTGTCATTGAAGACTTGTGTGAATTCAAAGATAAAGTTATCGACTAACCTTTATAAGGTAATACTTATAAATACATTCGTACAACTCAGTACAAAAAACATGATAATTTTTCACTATTCCCTATAATTTTCTGTTTTATGGCCGATATAAGGCTTATCCCCCCAAAGAATATTAATTCATATCATGTTGGGCATAATGAAAAATAAAAAACTCTTAACAAAAAGTAGCGGTTTAGTTAAATTATCTATCCTTTTAGCTGTAGTAATTTCTGTCTTACTTTATTTCAGCCTGCCATCAATGGACATAGTATTCATTGCACTACTTGTAACGACTATTATTCTCGTCTATCACTTTTACAATGAAAACCGCCAATATAGGAAAATGTGTTCTCAAATTTCTAGTGCGATTGAGCAAGTAAAACAAGGTGAGACCATTACCCTGGACAAAATTAATTTTCCAGAAAACAGCGTGGCAGAAATTTTTGCAGATGATTTAAGCAGCATGTTACAAAATTATTATGATAATACAGGTCGTTATCATGATATGGCCGGAAAATTTACCGAATATTCAACTAAAGTATCTACAACTTCTGAATTGATTCATGAAAATGTTGAATTAGAAGAAAAAATGACACTTGTTGTATATGGTTTACTTGAAAAACTGCAAGATACGTTGAATATTGCAAAAGATACAGCCGATCAAACCGTTGAAGTTGCAGCTCAATCAGAAAGTGAAGGCAACAGTGGAAAATTAGTAATGACAAAAGCCATTACGGGTGTATCAACACTATCTGAAAGTGTTTCAGAAACAGAGACCATTATTAGCCAACTTGGTCTCGATAGTAAAAGTATTAGTAATGTTGTTAATGTTATTCAAAGTGTTGCGGAACAAACAAACCTGCTCGCGTTGAATGCAGCAATTGAAGCTGCGCGTGCCGGTGAGCATGGCCGAGGCTTTGCCGTAGTAGCAGATGAAGTGCGTAGTCTTGCAAGTAAAACGCAGGAATCAACGATTGAAATAGAAAATATCATTACAACTCTGCAAAAGAATGTCGAACAGGTAATAGAAAATACTAAAAACAGTCACTCTTTAGCAGAACAAGCCGATGAACTGATGGAAGATGTTGTTATGTCCTACTCAGAAATTGTTGGATTTATGTCTACCGTAAGTAATTTAGGAATACAACTTGCTACGAGTACCCACAATGTAAAAGATACGGCTGAACTCGCTTTCAACTTATTACAACAAATAAAAGATATTTCTAATTATACAACCAGTGATATTGATCAGCTGCAGCATTCAAATATGGAACTCAGTAAACTCGCTGAACAACTCGGGGTCATTACCTCTTCAGCTGGAAATGAAATAAATGAAACTCAGCCGCATTAAATAAAATATTCTATTGTATATTTAGTCTCGTCTGATTAACCTATCACCCATGTTTGGACAAGATCGTACAGAATTAAGACAGATGTTTTTTACCGCGTGGAAAAAGCATCAAAATAAGCAATTAATGGAGCCACTCGAAGTCATTGTTGCAAAAATTATTGAGCTTCATCCTGAATATCACGCTTTGTTTGAAAACGAGACAGCTGAACTCGACAAAGATTACACACCTGAAATGGGACAAACCAATCCCTTTCTTCATATGGCTATGCATATTTCCATTCAGGAACAACTCTCCACTCAACGTCCTGCAGGTATTGGGCAACTTCACCAATCCATACTTAATAAAAACAAAGACCCACATGAAACTGAACACCTGATGATGGAATGCCTGGGCAAGATGCTGTGGGAAGCCCAATCTCAAAACCGAGCACCAGATGAAGCGGACTATTTAAGCTGTTTAAAAACATATATCTAGATAATCACTGAACTCAAACCTTATTCCTTAATGCCTCACCTAACTGATTGATATCTAAATATTTAATCCCTGAAACTTGTTAGCATTCCATACAAATAAAAAGACTAATAAATCCTTTTCATATGTAATATGATAAAAGCTTCGTTTAATTACGAAACTTTTATCACCGACGTATGTCATATTTTGCAAGCTATAGATGTGTATGCGTATTTACCTTTTAAGCTCAATATTTATAAAAAAATAATGTTAAAAATACTTTTAAACACGGAGATTCTTAAATGTCTAACAAAAAATCAATGACGACTCTTTCTATTGCTGCAGGCACAGCATTTGTTGCTTCATTAGCAATGGGCAATGTAGCAAATGCAGCTGAAGGTGCTAACCCATTTGCAATGAATGAACTTTCAGGTGGCTATATGCAACTTGCTGAAGCTAAATGTGGTGGCAGCAAAACAATGACAAAAGAAATGGAAGGCAAATGTGGTGGCAGTAAAAAATCCTCGGAAGAAGGTAAATGCGGCGAAGGCAAAAACATGAAGCAGGAAATGGAAGGCAAATGTGGCGAAGGTAAGAAAACCAAAAAGGAAGGTAAATGTGGTGAAGGTAAATGTGGCGGTAAATAATTAACCAATATATTTACTAACATGAACACTGATCAGTATCCCGTTCATGGAGCAGGTTTAGGTCTGCGACGTTCTATAATGGAATCGCTCGCAGACCAACCACCTTCTCAAGTTAGCTTTATGGAAGTTGCACCAGAAAACTGGATAGGCGTTGGTGGTGCACTCGGTAAACAATTCAGCGCATTTACAGAAAAATATCCTGTTACTTTACATGGCTTGTCATTATCAATCGGTAGCCCCGCTCCACTTGATGAAGCCTTTTTATACAAAGTTAAAAAATTTATTAAACAACACAATATTCCTAC
>JAPHTF010000200.1 GCA_026197095.1 Gammaproteobacteria bacterium | reverse complement strand
TTCAGGCCGACGCGGTATTTAACCAACAACAATATAATCTCTGAATAACACGTGGTCTTAACGAGTCAGTTTCATACTTTTAACTCATCTCATCGTCGGCTTGAAAGCCGACCTACATCTTGCCCCAGCCGCCACCACCGGGAGTTTTAATTGTTAAGCAATCACCGGCTTTAATATCAATACATATTTTTGGAGCTAATGCTTTCCCATTTAATAAATTTTGTCCACATTCCCCTGCCATCGCATTATTCAAAGCCCAGGGCTGATGCATCCGTCTTTCTGTTAATAAGGTAACATTAGCGGGTTTTAAAAATTCAAACTCCCGTACTATGCCATCTCCACCTTTATGAAAGCCTGCTCCACCTGAACCAGTTCGAATAGCATATTGTTTAATTCGAACAGGGTAATTGCTTTCCATTACTTCGATAGGCGTATTGCGGGTATTTGTCATATGCGTTTGCACAGCATCAATTCCTGCACTAACAGAACTGGCTCCCATGCCACCACCAATAGTTTCATAGTAATCCCATGCTTTACTATTTTCAGCTTCGTAGTAATCCCATGCTTGATCACTAACACCATGTTTATCAGGATCACCTGAATATCCCATGGCAAGATTATTCATACTGCCATGACTGGCAGAAGGAATTTTATCCGGTAAGGCTTGAGCGAGCGCACCCATTACAACATCAACGATACGTGTACTGGTTTCGACATTTCCTGCAGCTACAGCCGCCGGACGTTTCGCATTAAGTAAACATCCTTCCGGTGCAGTAATAGATATCGGCCTAAAGCTTCCGGCACATGCAGGCGTTTGTTTTGGCATTAAACAACGAAAAACATAATACACGGCAGCAGCCGCAACCGACAAAGGACAATTTATATTGCCCTCGGTTTGAGCGGTTGTCCCGGTAAAATCAACGCTCACATTATGTTCTGTTATTTTTATGCTTGTAGTGATCTTTAAATTAACATTGCCTAAACCATCATCATCCATAACATCAGAAAATTGATATTCACCGTTTGGAATATCATTAATTACACTTTGTGCTAAGCGTTCACCATAGTCATTAAGTTCTGATAACGCGGTGATGAATTTAGAGGTACCTAATGATCCTATTAGGTACTCTAAGCGTTCAACTCCGGTATGATTTGCACTGATTTGTGCAGAGAAATCGCCTTTACCTGCATGGCCACTCCGGATTGCATTTAAAATTTCAGCCATGAATGTTTTATTCATGTTTCCTTGCCGAATTAAATGCGTTGGCGGAATGATTAAACCTTCTTCATCTAAGCATTTAGATAATGGCATTGAACCAGGTGAGTCTGCACCAATATCAGCATGATGAGCCCGGTTAGCGATAAAAGCCAATAGCGTTCCTTCAAAATACACCGGGGCAATTAAAGTAATATCAGGTAAATGTGTTCCCCCTAAAAAAGGATCATTCACAATTACCATGTCACCTTTATGCCAATCCAGCTGGCTAACAATATTTTGCATCGCATAGGCCATACTGCCCAAATGAACCGGAATATGGGCTGCTTGAGCACACAGCTCACCTTCAGCATTAAACACTGCGCAGGAAAAATCGAGGCGATCACGAATATTGGGAGAAAAAGCGGCACGTTGTAGCACTGCCCCCATTTCATCACAAACGGCATCAAGTCGACTGGTAAATAAGCTGAGTTCAATAATATTCAAAGTGCTATTTCGTCATTAAGATTTAACGGTCTTTATTCTCTTATGGGTATTTTATCGAAGATATATAGTAACATTAGCTTAAAAGAACACTTGGAATATTACTATTCCACTTTAGATAGTGTCTAAATTATAATACTGTAGTAAACTACTCAGTAATTAATAAATATTATACCTTTTTTAAAAATAATCAGGGGAGCATTACCATGAATCCATTAAAGTCCATTAAGGGCACAATTATCGCGGGCATCATTCTTGCGATTGTCATCATTTTTTTACTTGGCACGGCAGGCGCTATTAACACATGGGAATTATATGTATGGATCCACGTTTTAGTGGGTATCACCTGGATTGGCTTACTTTACTACTTTAACTTTGTACAGGTTCCTGGTGTTGGTGCCGCTTTAGCTGATGCTGATAACGGTGGTCCTGGCCCAGCAGCTATCAACAAGTATGTTGCTCCAAGAGCATTACTTTGGTTCCGTCACGCTGCCTGGCTTACCTGGTTAACGGGTGCAATGGCGCTTGAAGCAATGCACACGGCTCCAGGTTCAGGTTTTGTTGCCGCTTTTACCTTTGCTGAAGGCTACCAAATCATCGGTATGGGTGCATGGTTAGGTACTATCATGTTATTCAACGTTTGGGTTTTAATCTGGCCAAACCAACAAAAAATCTTAGGCATGAAAGAAGCAACGGCTGAGCAAATTGCAAAAGCAAAAATTGTTGCTTTAATGGCTTCACGTACTAACACCATGTTATCAATTCCTATGATTCTTGGTATGACTGCACAAGGCCACGGATTACCTTTCTAAATATAGAAAGATTTTCCTAAAAGCCCAGTCTCTGTCCAGATATGGAATGGAGGCTGGGTTTTTTTATTTCTAAAATTGGCGAAAAATACTGCGAATATTTGCTGAAATGTCCATCTAGGGCTAAAATTAGCTTTTTTTCGTAGGCGGTCCGTCTTCATCAGCGGGCTGCCTTTTTATTTTTGGCCACTAACTTAATAAAACAGCAACCATAGAAATGGATTTATAAATATATGACCGACACATTAATGCACAACTATGCACCACTGCCCGTTAACTTTGAAAAAGGTGAAGGTGCACAACTGTGGGACACAGAAGGAAAAACATACCTCGACGCATTAGGTGGCATTGCCGTATGTGGCCTTGGTCATGCTCACCCAGCCGTTACAAAAGCGATTTGTGAGCAAGCAGGTAAGTTAGTTCATACCTCAAATATTTATGGCATCAAAAATCAACGAACACTGGCTGACAAGCTAACCGCTTTATCAGGTATGGATAATGTCTTCTTTAGTAACTCAGGTGCAGAAGCAAATGAAGCGGCAATAAAACTTGCTCGCCTGTTTGGACATAGCAAAAACATTGATCAACCGGCCATCATTGTTATGGAAGGCAGTTTTCATGGCCGGACCATGGCAACATTAACGGCAACCGGTAATCGGAAAATTCAGGCAGGTTTTGAACCTCTGGTTCAGGGTTTTGTACGTGCGCCCTATAACGATATCGAAGCCATTAAAAATATTGCAAAAAATAATCCAAATGTCGTTGCTGTTCTGGTTGAACCCGTGACAGGTGAAGGCGGCATTAAAATTCCTGCTGATGATTATCTTAATCAAATTCGTGATATATGTGATCAACAAAACTGGTTAATGATGCTGGATGAAATTCAAACGGGTATTTGCCGGACAGGTAAATGGTTTGCGCACCAACATAATAATATTACACCGGATGTAATGACACTCGCTAAAGCATTAGGTAATGGCGTACCCATTGGTGCCTGTTTAGCTAAAGGTGAAGCCGCTAAACTATTTCAACCCGGTCACCATGGTTCCACTTATGGTGGTAATCCATTAGTGACGTCTGCTGCATTAGCTGTGATTGATACTTGTGAGAAGGATAAACTTGCTGAGCGTGCTGCCAGTCTAAGTGTAAAAATGCTCACCGGTTTCAAAGATAATCTAAGTGACCTTGATGCAGTTGTTGATATTCGAGGCAAAGGTTTAATGATTGGTATTCAACTCGACCGTCCCTGTGCTGAACTGGTCAAAGCAGGACTTGATGCAGGTATTTTAATTAATGTCACTGCGGGTGATGTTGTGCGGTTATTACCACCACTGATTATTTCTGATGAACAAGCTGATCAAATTGTCTCTATGGTGAGTGATGTAATTCGTGCTTTTGTTTCCTAATTTTTTTAAATAATTTTTTCAGGTGAGCCTAATGACTCAACATTTTCTGACATTAATGGATTTAGATAAGGCAACGTTAAAACAGCTTGTCACTCGAGGCATCGAACTTAAAGCAATACAAAAATCCGGTGAGCTTTTTGAACCATTTAAAAATCGTGTGCTCGGTATGATCTTTGACAAGTCATCTACTCGTACCCGTGTTTCATTTGAAACGGGTATGGTACAGTTTGGTGGCCATGCAATTTTTCTTTCTCCACGCGATACTCAGCTTGGCCGTGGTGAACCTGTTGAAGATAGTGCACGTGTTTTATCACGTATGGTCGATGCCATTATGATAAGAACTTATGATCACAAAAATCTTGAGCGTTTTGCCGAATATTCTAACGTCCCTGTTATTAACGCCTTAACAGACATGTATCACCCCTGTCAGTTACTTGCAGATATGCAGACCTATCATGAACACCGTGGTGATATTGCAGGTAAAACGGTAACCTACATCGGTGATGGCAATAACATGTGCCATTCTTATATGAATGCCGCACATCAATATGGTTTTACTTTAAATGTTGCTGTGCCAGAAGGTTTTGATCCTGATGCTGGCCTACTTGCACAAACAAATGACTGTGTAAATATTTTCCGTAGCCCTGAAGAAGCTATCTCTGGTGCAGATCTGGTCACGACTGATGTTTGGGCAAGTATGGGGCAGGAAGAAGAGCAAGCTGCGCGAGAGAAGAGGTTTGCAGGTTACCAGGTTAATGACAAGTTAATGGCACTTGCTGATAAAGAGGCGATCTTTATGCATTGTTTGCCAGCACACCGTGAAGAAGAAGTCAGTGCCAGTGTTATCGATGGGCCACAAAGTGTTGTCTGGGATCAGGCAGAGAATCGTTTACATGCTCAGAAAGCATTAATAGAACTGTTACTGACAAAAAAATAACCTGTATATAATATTTATCAATATAAATATATGCTACGGTATTACGCTCCCTGAATGTTGTTGAAAACAATATGATGAAGTACTCTTGGGGTGAGCCATGCTTTTATGGCAAAGCAATTTCCTAAAAATGCTGTTTGGCATGAGACTGCCTCAGTCACTTTGTTTCTTCGCAATGACAAGGTGATATATGAGAAAACGTTTATCCATTGTCTAACCTTAAAAGAAGATATTTTAAATCATGCTAAATCGTTTTATTTTAACTCTAATTATTACTCAACTTTCTTTTTTAACGTATACAGTTAAAGCCGGTGAACTTGAAGATGGCTTTGCCTCTTTTAAAGCTGGAAACTATGAACAAGCGTTGCGATTGTGGCTTCCTATTGCTGAAAAAGATAATGCCGATGCCCAATACAACTTAGGTATTTTATATATGAAAGGTTTGGGTGTTGAGAAAAACGAAAAAACTGCTTTCATCTGGTATAAACGCTCAGCCGCCAATGGTAACACTGATGCAATGTATAATTTAGGCACAATGTATAACCAGGGTCGTGTTGTTATTCGCAGCACAAAAGATGCGGTTAAATGGTGGCAAAAATCAGCTGAATTAGGTAACGCAGCCGGACAATTTAATTTAGGTGTGGTTTATGCCTATGGTCGCAGAGTAAAACAAAATACTGATGAAGCATTAAAGTGGTGGAAAAAATCTGCACAGCAAGGTAACAAAGATGCACGTGCTGCCTTATACCAAACGTATACTGAAGGTTTATTTGATCTTCCCGTTAATCCACAAGAAGCTAAACGCTGGAAATAAAAAAATGCCCCTAAAAGGGGCATTAAAAAATATACATATTAAGCGACGTCCATGTCGCTTTTTTATTCTACCTAACTAATTTTGATGCTTAGAACTTTAAGATGTAACCAACTGAAAGTTGTGATTCATCTTTAGATGTTGTCGCAGCTTTCTCTTCGATAGTGTTATACATCGCATATACAGTACCTTTATCACCTAACTTATGGTCAAAACCAATAGTAGTTTGAGTACCTTTTAACTTAGTCGTAGCATTATCTTCAACAGTGATGTACTGAGCTTTTAACTTGTTGTTTTTACCCATTTTCATATTGAAACTTAAGCCTAACCAGTCTTCTTTAGCAGCAGCAGTATCAGGAGCTTCAACACCTGATTGAGAAAGTAAACCAAATTGCATATCAGCTACTTTATATGTTGCTACTATACGAGTTAAAGAATCTTCAGCAGCACCGCCTGTGCTGTCATAAGAGTCATTTGCAACAGCTATATAGGACCGTCTTCGTATGATACGGCAATTGAAGTCGTGTCAGAAATACCTTGTCCAGCAGTCGTTCCATTACCTTCACCAGGAATAAGCTGAACGTTTACTGCTAACTTATCAAATTTACCCAAGTAAGTAATTGAGCTGTCATTACGATTTTCGCCATCTTCGTCACCAGCATTTTTTAAATCGCCTACAGTATCACCAAACTGATCAAATTTACCTTGCGCCATTTTTAAAGGAGAGTCATGACGACCAAGACGAACTTCACCGAAGCCACCTTTTAAACCAAGATACTGGTTACGACGAGTAATGCCTGAAGCATTAGTAGCATCATCATCAGCAATATCAAGACCCATTTCATATTTATATGTACCAGTTAAT
>JAPHTF010000091.1 GCA_026197095.1 Gammaproteobacteria bacterium | reverse complement strand
GCTCTTCCGATCTCGTACATTTGCATGCGAGGTAGGAACATTCGGATTTTTGGGGTGAATAACGAGGGAAACACCCATGGCCTGAAAACTACGGCCTGCAAGTTCAGGACGATGTGCGGTTGCTGAGCCAGGCATTTCAGGACCAAAAACGTGAGAAAAATTAATGCCGGCACTTTCGAAAACATCACCACCATCCATTACACGAGTACGACCGCCACCACTTAAGTGCTCGCCTTCTGCGCGTTCCCAATCATCATGAACAAATTTTCCTTTGCCATCTTCAGCTGCTAGCGCGTCACAAATGGAATCCTGTAAACTTAAAAGGTAACTTATTACTGCTTCTGTATCTGGTGTATTCATTATTTATTCCAATTCTTTTCTACGAAATATTTTAATCCACAAAGAACGCCAAGATTTAAAAGATAAAAACAATTGAACCACAGAGGTCACGGAGGTACACAGAGGTTTTAAATTTATTTTTCATTCCTCTGTGTACCTCCGTGACCTCTGTGGTAAAAAAATTCAATTTCTAATTACTTTATTTGTTAATGCATCTCGAATTTCACTGGGTTGTGCATTAGGATCTGTCTCGCCTTCAAGAATAAAATCAATTTCATCTTCAAAAATTTCTTCAACCTGATCGCTTGTTCGTGCAGCTTCCTGTTTTGCTCTATTGGCGCTGGTTGAAACAATTGCACCGCCAAATTTTTCACATAGCTCTTTTACAAGTGGATGTTTACTTACACGCACTGCAAGCGTATCAAATTGCCCGGTTAGATAATCTGAAATTTCATTTTTTACAGGCACCAACCAGGTGATTGGCTTTGCTGAATCACGCCAGCTTACCAATAACTTTTCTTCAATGTTTTTTTCTAAAACTTGTATATAAGGCTTAATTTGATCAAAGCTTGCTGCAATCAGAATCAAGCCTTTATCTTTTTCACGCTGTTTAATTCTTAAGATTTTTTTAACCGCGGCCAGATCATCAGGATTACAACCAAGTCCGTACACCGCTTCAGTTGGATAAGCAATGATCCCGCCTTGTTGTAATACCTTTATGGCTTGTTCTACCTGATTGGATTGTTGACTAGCTGGCTTCTTCACTTTCGTCGGTTTCGTCTAGTTCTACAGCTTCCGTGAAGTTACATTCTTTTTGTGGACAGACTTTTTCAGTACCACGACGTTTGGTCGTTTTTAATGTCAGCATCGGCCAACCACAATCCGGACATGCTTCATTGATCGGTTCATTCCATACCGCATAGGTACAATCTGGATAGTGCTGACAGGAAAAGAATATTTTACCATTACGCGATTTACGTTTAAGCATATTACCTTTGTGGCACTCAGGACACTCTACACCCATATCCTGTGGTTTTTCTAAGGGCTCAATATGCTTGCACTCAGGATAACTGCTGCAGCCAATAAACTTACCATAACGACCATGACGGATAATTAAATCTGAATTACATTCAGGGCACTTACGATCGTCAATAACTTCAGGTTCTGCATCAGCATCTTCATTAACATTACGCGTGTAGTCACATTCTGGATAATCATTACAGCCAATAAATCGACCTCGCCGTCCTAAACGAATCGCCATGTCACCGCCGCACTTGGGACATTTTTCTTCCAGCTGCTCATGCGTGACATCTTTGCGATCAACGGAGGCCTCTTTATCCACAACCAAATCTTTAAACGGTTGCCAAAACTCTCTCATCATTGGCACCCATTTTTCTTCGCCACGGGAAATGGCATCAAGATGATCTTCCATCTTGGCGGTAAAATCATAATCAACATACTGGGTAAAATGTTCTGTTAAGAACTTCGCTACGATGCGACCCACATCCGTAGGAATAAAACGTTTCTTATCCATTTCAACATAATCACGTGATTGTAATGTTGAAATAATAGATGCGTAGGTTGATGGACGACCAATACCATATTCTTCAAGAGTCTTAACTAAACTTGCTTCAGAAAAACGTGGTGGCGGCTCGGTGAAATGTTGCTCAGGCAATATTTTAATTAATTTTACTTTATCGCCTTCTTCCATAGCGGGTAATAAACGATCTTTATCATCTGCTGATGCTTTTGCATCATCCTTACTTTCCTGATATACCTCCATAAAACCAGGCTTCACTAAAGTGGAGCCATTAGCACGAAAGAGATTACCTTTACCGGCTGACATATCAACGGCAACAGTATCTAGGGTCGCATGTATCATTTGGCATGCGACTGTACGTTTCCAGATTAAGTCATATAAACGAAACTGATCTTTTGTTAAAAACTTTTTGATTTTTTTCGGTTCTTGTAACACAGATGTTGGTCGTACTGCTTCATGCGCTTCTTGTGCATTTTTTGCTTTGGTTTTATAAACACGTGCTTCATCGGGCAAATTTTCTTTACCAAATTTATCTAAAATATAAGCCCGAATTTCGTCTAACGCATCCTGGGATAAGTTGACTGAGTCGGTACGCATATAGGTAATCAAACCGACTGTTTCACCATCGAGGTCAATACCTTCATAAAGTTGCTGCGCAATACTCATTGTTTTACGCGTGGTAAAACCCAGCTTACGTGATGCTTCCTGTTGAATGGTTGAAGTTGTAAAGGGGGCAGTAGGATTACGTTTACGTTTTTTCTTTTCGATTTTTTCTACAACAACAAAGCCATCTTTCGCGCCAGTATTTAAAACTTTTTCTGCATCTTTTGCTTTCTTTTCAGAATTGATTGTAAATTGACTCACTTTTTTATCTTTAAGCAGAGTCAACTTGGCCGTAAAAGATTGCTTGTCGTGTTCAAGCTCTGAATCTACCGTCCAGTATTCTTTTGGTTTAAATTTTTCTATTTCAAGCTCACGCTCAACAATTAAACGTAAAGCGGGGCTTTGTACACGACCGGCTGACAAACCACGACGGATTTTTTTCCATAACAAGGGTGATAAATTAAAACCAACAAGATAATCCAGTCCACGGCGTGCAAGTTGTGCATCAATCATGTCTTGTGAAAGTTCACGCGGATCTTCTATCGCTGCTTTAACAGCATTTTTTGTGACCTCATTAAAGGCAACACGCCCGACGGTTTTATTTTTTAATAAGCCACGTTCTTCTAACAATTCGTAGAGATGCCAGGCAAT
>JAPHTF010000136.1 GCA_026197095.1 Gammaproteobacteria bacterium | reverse complement strand
TTTTCAAAAACGTCCCATCATTGCTTGCAATTTCAGCAACTGAAGGTTGTTTCCTGTTACATCGAGCTAATGCATTTTTTGCAAAATTATGACTATGTTGCTCAGCTGTAGATGATGTTCCTGTAACCCATAAGTATTCACCAAAAAGATATTCAGGCTCAACACTTTCACCTAATTGAACTGTAGAACATTCATTGCAGAACATTAACCTTAATGGTACAGAAGGAGGCTTTTTATCATCCGCTTTATACAAGCTATTTGCTGGAGGTTGCTCACCTAGATTTAATATTTCTTGAATATCTTTTGAATCACACAGCCTACATGATTGAATAGTTTCAAATATTTTACTCACTCAGTATTCCTCAATAAATTTTTATCGCAATTATGTCTATTTAACAAATAACTCTAAATGTATCATCAATACATTCATTATCTTTTAGATATGACAGTTGTTTTAGCCTGATAGTATCACGACCTCTAAACTGCTCTTCAGTAAATTTAATTCGGTCAAATAATGCTTTTAATTCTTTACCACCTTGATCCAGATCCCATTCAGGTTTGTAATAATCTTTAAGCTCAGTAAGTATTCTATTAAAACTTACTCTGTAAGTTCTTGGGTCAACATGTTCACCAGTAAAAACAAGCTCACATCCGGGAACAGCCCGCTGCGCAGCCTCAGCTATATCACGTACAGTAAAATTACCATTCGGTATTCCAACATTAAATGCTCTAGCCGCGACAAGTGATGCAGGAGCTTCAATCCCAGCAATAAATGCAGAGCAAACATCTTTAATATGTACAACAGGCCGCCAAGGTGTTCCATCACTCATAATTTCAATTTTCCCGGTCGTATATGCACAGGCAACGAGATTATTAAAAACAATATCACAACGTAATCTTGGGCTTGCACCAAATACTGTTGAAGGCCTAAAACTTGTAACAACAAATTTATCCGATGACATTTTATGTAATTTTTGTTCTGCATCCCATTTTGCTATGGCATAAGCAGTAACTGGATTTTTCTCACTATCATCTTCATCTAGTTCATTACTCGTATCAGAAACACCATACATACTTTGTGAAGACGCATAGACAAAACGAGATACTCCAGCTTCTCTTGCCATTTCTGCAAGACGAATTGTAGCTGAATAATTTATATCTTGAGTAAGCTTAGGCGAAAACTCACCAAGAGGATCATTAGAAAGTCCAGAAAGGTGAATAATACCATCAACACCTTCCAGATCTTTTATTTCAAAATCTCTAAGATCCTTAGTAATTTTCTGATAATCCTCATCAAATTTTTCTAATAAATTTTCTGTGAAATAGCCTGAATCATAACCAATAACTTCATATTTTTTTTCTTTAAGCATTGGAACTAAAACTGCACCGATATAACCACGATCACCTGTCACCATTATCTTCATATATATTCCCGTTACACTAAATTTTGTTTTCGATTAAGTAATCTATAATTGATAGAATCCATGTTTGATGAACCATTTCGACAATGTTATAGCTTGAACTATTCACCCATAAGTTCACATCACCCATTCCTCGCAACATGTTATCAGAAGAAAAACCTGACAGAGTCACCAATGACAAGCCCATCTTTTTAGCTTGCATTGCTCCATTAATTATATTTTCTGACTGTCCACTACTGCTAATCAATATAACCATATCTTGTTTATCTGCGTAAAAACCAAGAGCTTTTTCTACCCAGTATTCATACCCATAATCATTAGAAAAACATGTCAGCAAACTACTTTCATTAAAAGTAACTGACCGTATGTTTGCCGCTTTTGTAAAGTCTATTGATGCGTGACTCGCTATAGACGCACTTCCCCCATTACCAACAACAATAACTTTACCATTATTTGCATTTACTTCATTTATTTTTTGAGATACTAGTGACAGCATTTCAAAATCTACAGAGCGAACTCCATCATTAATCGCGTTGAAATAATCTTGAAAATAATTATTCATATATACTTATCCAAAAAATTTAGTATTCATCACATCTATCAATCAATTAGTTAGTTAGCTAAGCTTTCAGTCTTCTATCTGACTAGAATTTTACTTTAACAATAAATTTATAAATAAGGCTCTAATACGAAAATAATAATAAATCGTACTTATAAACCCCATAATTCCATTTCTTCCATTTTTTTTAAACTTTCCAAAAATATACGATCTTGAAAAAAAGCCATATTCTAATGAAAGAGGCTTCATTAAAAAAAAGAAAGATACAATTTTATTTATAAAAACCTGAAAAGCATTTCTAGACACTGTATCGTAACCGAAATCATTTAAAAACTTTTGAAAAGCGCTTTCTAATTGTATTTTATCAATTGTACTTAATTCTTCTTTCCAATTATTATAACTTCGATCAATACTCCATTTCTCTGTAGGATTAAATGCTTTACCAGAAGCTTTATCTCCACCCCACTCTAATCCCGCCCAAGTTGACACTAAAACAGAAGGTGAAAATGATACACCAATAAAATCAAGTATCTTCTCGAGCTCATCCTCTCTAGGCATATTTTCTAATTTAACAAAAAGACATTTTGAAACTCTACTAGATTGGCATTTTGTAAACACCTCATTTGAAATTTCATCAATGACTTTAAGAGAATTAAAATACATATAGTAATTATAATGTTCTGGTACATTTTTCTTAAAATTATAAACCATAGATTTTATTGAAGCGCGTGGATCACGAATACAACAAATCATTTTAGCTTCGGGGAAAACCTCTTCAAAGAGTAAAGCCTCACCATAATAATGTGCGTGATGAAAAATAATATTCGTTCTAAAAATATCTCTCCCGACTGACAAATGGTAAGCACCAAAAATTGACAAAAATATATTTTTTATAGTTGTTTCTTCATTGCCTAATATAGACAGAAAATGGCAAATAAATTCCTGCAAGTCAATATCTAAAACCTGATTTCCATTTTTACCCAGCTGATCCAATCGCTCAGCTTTATTGTAAATACCTTTAAAACGTCTGAGTTCTTTTCCTACAAACTCATAAATAAAATTTACTGGTTCTATTTTAATTATACCATCAGCCGCAGATTCTGAATTTCTTAGATATACAGAGAAAAATTGGATATTCAAAATAAAAACTAATATTTCAGGATGACCATCTAACAAGGACTGAAGATACTCGGATCCTGCTCTAGGCATAGTAATTAATGACACACCCTCGCATTTTTGCAAATGACTTAGTTCTTTTGATATATGTTTACTCACTACTACCTCAAGCCATTACTTTACTGGACTTTTATCAAATTCTGATTCATATATTTTTAAGTCACTCTCAGTATCAACCTCAAACCACTGGTCACTAATAGCTACAGCATTTACAATTACACCTGAGGCAATCAGTCCTTGTAACAATTTTGTAATATCAAGTTTATCTATTTCTTCCTGAGTAAATTTTTTTAAATATTCGGTTACCATTGCCCAACCTGCAGGTGTATATTTTACCAATCCCATATACTGCCCTTCTATTTCATGCAGTGAAGCAGCACGAAGTCCAATCTCTATAACTTGGTCACCATTAAGTCGAAAGGTTTCAGCATCAGAAAGAGGATTTTCAAGTCGCATCAGCCATAGATTTGACCAATTCGGATCATAGGTAACAACAATATTACCAGGAAAGTTAATTAGTTTTTTTACTACATCAGATGAATAAACGATATCTGAATAACTAGTTATACAGGTATCTGTCTCTAACCAATCTTTTGCGGAAACTAATGAAGTCACCATATTTGTATGTAACCATCTTTCATTTTCAAAATAAGTTAAATCAAATTCAAACGTCTCTGCTAAATATCCACGCACTATACTTATTTCTTTAATAGCGGATCTTTCCATTGCATCAAGTTGCCATTGTATGAGTTCTTTTCCATGTAATACCGTCCTGCATTTTGGAAGATTACTTGTCAAATCCCCCATACGACTACCTCTACCTG
Organism: Gammaproteobacteria bacterium; assembly: GCA_026197095.1. Classification (GTDB taxonomy): domain Bacteria; phylum Pseudomonadota; class Gammaproteobacteria; order UBA6429; family Thiohalophilaceae; genus JAGLTQ01. The sequence goes on along the minus strand of JAPHTF010000136.1, from coordinate 14,627 downwards.
CAGCCAGAATTATTCCTTTCATTTATCACTCCAAAATATCTCTTTAAACATATCTTGATCATTCTTATTAAAAGGTAACTCACGTTCACTGTGCCACATCACACCAAATATATTTTTCTCTGTATGCTCTATAGCCATAACTACCCCATCATGTGAGTGAGCTACTTCTAACAAATCACCATTAACCTTATTGGCACCATATTTATGATATGAATTCACATCCTTATGTTGATTTACTAATTTACTTAATCTAAGTCCTTTATTAATCACCAAAGAATGGCGTGTTGCTATATGGCCAGAGACTTCATACAGAGAATTGTTAAAATAATCCTGTATTATTTGCATACCACGGCAAACACCAAGTAAGGGTAAATTTTTATTATATGCAAATTCAATTAATAGTTTCTCAGTCTCATCACGCTCTGGGGCATACCCTCCATATCTTGCTAACGAATTACCACCAGTAAGCAGAACACCATCGATAGACTCGTCCTCAATTAATTGATGAACATAAGGTATATTGTTAGGCACGAGTATAGGTAACAGGTTTATTGTTTGAAGAAATGTAACCCACCTCTGATCCAATGCATCTCGCCTTTCCGTATGTGAAGGTATCACTTCAACTCGCTGAGTTACGGCAATTCGCTTCATTTAAAAATATGGACCTGCTTATTTGCACAATCAATTTCAATACTTTCCGCCATGCACCACTGTCGATATAATACTTCACCAGCACCAATTACTGCAGGTATACCCAACTCACCTGCCCGAATCGCCATATGTGAATTGGCACCACCATACATAGTTATAAACCCACCAATTCTCTGAGAAAATACCCAATCATATCCAGGATCAGCACTAGGTATCATTAATATATTTCCAGTTAGCTCTTCTTTTTCACAGCCTTCAAAAACAACACTTCCCTGCGTAGACTTCATAGTTATATAGTTAGGCTCATTTGAGGGTAATTCAAATGCTCTTATTTCACTCTCACATGTAATTAATGGTGGCAAAGTTAATGCACATGATTTTGTATACATATGCTTTCCCGCCTCAATTGAGTTCATCAAAGTTTCTTTAGCATTATCACTTGATGAATATAATTTTTTAATCGCATTTATATCCACATAAGAAAGAGCATCCACATTAACTCCAAGCTCCTTACCCATATCTTTCATCAGAACTAAGGCATCACTCAAGCTTTTAGTGAATACAAACTTTGCATACTCACGCCCTTCAATTGCACCTTTTATGAAATAAAACAAACTTAAAACACTATGATTTATGCCATGATCTTTTAACATGGATTCAAGACGATTCATTGCATCAAGGTTTAGAGAAAATGACTTTGAAGATTTATCAGTTTGTTCTGAATCACTAGAGTGACTCCAGTCAAAATACATATCTGGTGATTCGTCATACCTATGAGATAGTATGTCATATGTCCCTGGTCGCAAATGGCCATATTTTTTTAAGAATTGATCTTTGCCATTCTTTAATTCAACTTGCATATCAGAGCTTACAGTACTTAATGATGCCATAAAACATTCATACTCATGTGCAGTTAGAACTCCAACTCGAACTAGTGACTTCAACAACTGAACTGCAATGAAGCCTGCACGTGCTAAACCAGCAAATGGCAAGGTACCATAACGCTTGCAGTCTTCTAAGAGCCAATATATTTTTTCTATGGGGGCAAGACTGCTGGTATTTATAACTTCCTGCCTGTCTTTAAGTTTGTCTAACTTACCTATATCTTTTTTCCATAGACCATCGTCACTATGAATAATATCATTTGTCAGGCGTTTTAAACTTTCTATGATTTCATCACATTCATCTTGTTTAAACCCTGCACTTTTTAATTCATCAATACGCTGAGGCAAATCCAGAGTATAACACGAATATAATATTTCAAATTCCACTTTGTCATGCATACTTGGATTTTCTAATAAACGATCCAGGTAATGATTTACCAGCCGTTCAGCCAAGTCATCTTTCAAGTCACCAGGAATAAATGAATTAAAGCTAATTCGGACATCTATATACGGTAACCCAGCAAAACTAATTAATAGCGGAAAACTACGTAAATTACGATAGCCATAATTGTCTCGTTGGTATGCCCATGTACCATCTGTAATTAATTCTTTATAAAGTGAAAGAGCTAATGGGCGAGGACGTACACCAATAATTTCAGCAGGATTCCAATCAGGCATCACTCCAAACACTGATTTCTGCCCTAATAAATATGGGTGAGGTTTAGATAATGATTTATATCGGTTTTCAATTTCAGTTAATAGATTTGAATGTTCAACAGTACTCAGTTGAGTATCACATTGCAGAATCAATGGTCGCACCTGAAAAAGAAATAATTTTCCTGCTTGATCAACCGCAAACTCAATATCTAATGCATCATTTCCAAAATTCTCTTCGAGTTCTTTAAGCAGCAATAGTAACTGAGATAACCAATTTAGTTCTGGTAATGGTGCATCCTTGGAATGGTAATAGATTTTAAGGTCATTGGATGTTCCACTTGTTACAGAATCTGTATCACTACTTTGATCATCGTAATTAATAATATTATAGTAACTACCATTACTAGGATCTCGGGTAAAAGCAACTCCACTAACAAAAATATTTCCCAACATGGGTTGAATGAAAATTTGATTTTGTGGATTATCATCAAGGAATGATTGATAGACTGTATTAATTGCAGATTTTAATTCAGACTTAGTAGTAACATTAGCAACAGTTGCATAGTGTCCGGCTAAACTCTCTTTTGATGAGTCTTCAGCTTGACCACTACTACGTACGATAAGTGAACCTTTAGCCCATCCGGGCCTATTGTTCCATAATATATCAACATCTTTACAAGATTTATTCCACATTCCACTTGTAAAACTAAATTGTGGCAGTACACAAGCATACTTAAGTATTCCCTCAAGTTCAGCTAAGGTATCTGCTTTGGAAGTAAAATGCATATTCATATTTAACTTAACTAATTACTTAGCCATTTAATCCAAGTTTGCCAATGAGCTGATTCATCATATATTCTGGTGTGCTTGAACCATCATTTATAATTATAACGTCCGGGTTACCCGGTTCCTCGATTTCTACATCGATACCCATAACATGCTCAATTTCTCCTCGTAAAGCACGGCTATATAGTTTTTTTTGGTCTCTTGCAATAAGAACTTCCATCGGAACTTTTATATATATTTCATTATAATTTTCAATATTTTCCCGATTCCATTCTCTTACTTCATGAAACATCGAAATTGTTGCTATAACGACATCAATACCTTGCTCCGTTAACATTTTACAAAGTCTTGAATATCGCATAGCTAAAATTTTTCTTTCTGATGGTGAATATTGCTGAGTATCGCCGAAAATTTCTCGCAAGGCATCGCCATCAAGATATACAACATTATTTTTTGTTTCTTTCAGATAAGAATAAAATATAGTTCCAATTGTTGTTTTTCCTGCACCAGACAGGCCTGTTAGCCAGTAAAGGTTTGACTTCATTTAAATATTACCTATCTGATATATCTTTAAAAACACCGCATAATTTCTCTAATAAATCATTTGAATATGCATATTTATCTGTAAATTCACTTCTTGCAGAAATAACATCTGGATGCTCCCACCATGAATCAATATCTCCCCAAATTTTTTTTACATGGTTCACAGCTGATATAGGATCATCATGCAAGATGCCAACCTTTTTCAATTTTTCAAAAAAACCTTTTGCATCATCTCTGATTTCAAAATATTCAGGTTCCCAAAATATAACGGTCGGGATGTTTGACAGCAGTGACTCTAGATAGGTAGTTGTATTCCATCCAGATATAAATAATTTTGTATTTGCAATAACCTTATTAAATTCTTCTTTACACTCATCAATCTTTGAATCAGGAAATCTATCTTTCCAACGTTCAAATTGTGACCATTCATAGTCATGCGGATATAATCTTATAATTACATTACTTGAAATCTGAACAGGAAGATTCTCATAAAATTCCATTTGATCATCCAGATAATCAATCCATTGACTTGAAATTGGTAAGCTTGCGATACCACCACTATATCTCGAAGTACCCGTTATAAGAAATAATATTGGTTTATCATCTTGTTTTTTTCTTTTGTTTTTTATGGGTTTTTTTACTGTCCCAACTGGTATAACCTTATCAGCACCATTTCCCCAGCCCCAGGACAAATAATGATCACAAATTTTCAACTCATGGTACTCTGAAATACTAAATAGCCCCTGACCATAATGTCCTCCATGCTGACCAATCACAAGTGGCACTCCTTTTTCCACTTTTTTTGCTGTCCAAAATTTAAATATTTCATCCATAAAATACGAATTACTTGTCCAAATAAGTTTAGGAACTTTAGGCCACCTAATATTATTTGTTCGTTCAGATAATTCCTTATACCCCTCTAGATAAGCTGTTGGCATTTGCATAGGTATAACTTCTTTTGCAAATTGCTCAAATGTACTATTACATTTAAAACCTGATAGAGTCATCTTTCGAAAATATTGCTGTGATACTGATTCAGAACTATAGTGCTCTTGGTAAATAACTGGAACTTGACCCAGTTTAAGCTGCAGCTTTATATTATCAATCTTACTTAAGTATGTGCTGCTAAAAAAATAATTCTTATTTCTTGAAAACAAAGATGTGGCAACTATCATCATATTTTTAATCTTAGATAAAATATTTTTCTTTTCAGATGCTTTATTCATCTGCCATTTGGAAATATTTTTTGATGTTTTTATAAATGAAATTTTTTCAAACTTTAAAAATTTTAATATTGAAGAATAAAGTCTATGATTCCAGATATCACTTTTCACCATATCTGAAAAATGTTCCATGCTTTGTGGCACGCAATTTAAATTAACTCCTTCTTGTATCTTTGTGTTTGTAATTGGATATTTATCTATAGCAACATGTAAACATGACCACCGATCAAAAATAACAGGCAAAAACATCATTAACCATGGGCCTATTATTATTCTCCAATAACGTATTGTATGTGATACACCATGTATTTTATTGAGTTCAGTTGCCAACTCATTTAATATCCTTTCGAACAATTCAAGTAAATACTGATAATCTTTATATAATTTAATACGATCATCCCAATGGTATGGAACAATTTCAGAGTCAAATTTTTTCCAAAGGTGTTTACGGGAATATAGACGGCACCACTCACCTAAAAACAGTATTGATTTATCAGACTCTGGCCAGGTATCTTCTAAGCCTGTTGTAACTAAGATCAATTCTTTCATTACAGGTTCACAAGTTTTTTGTAATCACCTGTTCGTAATATTCCGCTATTTCCCAGCTCAATAATCTGATCACAGTTTTTTAAAGTTGTAAGTCGATGCGCAATTATCAGAATAGTTAAATCATCACTCAATTCATTAATAGCTTCCATAACTGCTTGTTCTGTTTCATTATCAAGAGCACTTGTTGCTTCATCAAGAATAATCAAATCCGCATTTTTATATAAAGCACGGGCAATTCCAATACGTTGTTTTTGACCACCCGAGAGTCGAATTCCCCGCTCTCCTACAAATGTTTGATATTTTTTGGGCCAACTTTCAATTACTTCAGCGATATGTGCCTGACGTGCAGCATGTCTGACACGCTCCTTATCAATTTTATCTAGAGGCACTCCAAATGCGATATTTTCATACAAGGTACTATCGGCAAGATAAATGTTTTGCGGCACATGGGCAACATGCACTTGCCATGACTGAATATTTACTGCTGTCACTAGCTGATTGTCGACAATAAATGTTCCTTCAGTTGGTTTTAAAAGTCCCATTACAATATCCAGTAATGTACTTTTACCACTCCCTGTTTCACCTATAAAACCAACACGACTGCCTTTAGTAATTGTTAAGTTAATATTTTTTAAAACCCATGAATTTTCATTACCATATCGAAAGCTCAGATTATTTAGCTTGATTTTTTGCTTAAACGGGATTGATTTCAAATTAGTGTTTTGAATAAACTCAGAAATTTCTTGGTCCAGTAGTGATAATGTATCTATCACTGAAGACTCTGCTGCCTTAATTCCACTGATTGAACTATAGCCCTGCTGCAAAATGGGCAAAAGACGCTGAGCACCAATTGCTAAAGCTCCTAACACCGGGATTGCTGAAGTAAAACCATCAGTGTGCTGAGTCATAAAATAAGCCACCATAGCAATCAACATCATACCGAGTGCTTCTATCAAAAATCGTGGACTACCACTAATAATATGAATATCTCCCTGTGCACGACGTAACGGCAAGTCCGCATTACGATATATGCTGCAATATAATTCCTGGCTTCCATCAATCAGTATATCGCGAATACCACCAAGACCTTCCTGCAAAGATTTAATTACCTGAGTCGAGTTATCAGCAATAAGTTTACTGTTTCCGGCTAACCGTCGGCGCGTGGCCCAAATAATTCCACCATATATACCTCCAAAGCCTACAATTGCTCCAAGTGCGATAAAAGGATCAATAATAAGTAGTGTAATAAGAATCACGACCAATATTATTATTGAACTTATAAGAGTCAATACAGGCATAAATATGCCATATATAACAGTATTCGTTTTGTTAATTATACCGTTAATCAGTTCACTGCTGTTGCGTGAAGTATGTACGTCATATGATTGATAAAGAGTGCGACGGTAAATATTAATACTAATATCTGCACCTGCTGCGAAAGATAGCCTAGTCGTCACATACAGTAATGTTAATCTAGTAACTCCAGCAGCCAAGGTAGCAACTATGAAACCAATGGTTATAGGTAACATCAACTGTTCGGGTTTTTCATAGCCAAAAAAAACTATAATCGGCTGCATGACTGGAGCAGCAAAAATATGTTCTGGTGCTGTTAACACGCCTAAAAAAGGTAATACAGCACCTATACTTACCATTTCGGCAAGAGATGCTATTAGCATCAACAGAATTAATAAGCTAAATTGTTTTTGACGTCTTTGACTTAAATGCTTCCATAGACGTTCGATTAGTTGAATGAGTGAATCTTTCGTGGACACTTTAATTACCAAACCACACTACTCACCAGGTTGTGCGCCCACCGTCTATAGGTATGATAGAGCCGTTAAGATAACTAGAAGCATTACTCAACATCCAAATTAATATACCTTGATAGTCATTTGGCTGAGCAAGTCTCCCCATTGGAATTTTCGCATTCACTTTCTTCAAAAACTCTTCTGGCTGACCATTTTCTACACCGCCTGGACACATTGCATTACAACGTACGCCTTTATCAGCCCAATAGGTCGCCAAGTATCTAGTAAGTCCAATTAAACCTGTCTTTACAACAGAATAAGTAACAGGCTTTACTGCTTGAAATTCTTCATCAAGTCCTTCTTTCATATATAAATGTTGATCAGGAGCTATTAAACCAAGATCTGAAGATATATTTACAATTGAACCACCAAGTGAATTTTTCGAAATTTTAGCGCCATAATGTTTCGCACACAAAAATGCTCCTGTAAGGCCAACAGCCACATCTTGATTCCAAATATCTAGAGGAAAATTTTCTAGCCGAGAAAAATTTTTTTCACTACTTTCTTCGACTTTTGGATTGTTTGCGGCATTGTTTACTAGTCCGTCAATTTTTCCATAATTATCAAACAACCATTCGGCATTCCTTTCAACTTGTGATTCATCTGTAATATCAATAGCGAAACCTAAAGCATTTACATTGTATCTTTCACTCAGTTGTGATGCCTGTTCTTCTACCGTGTTTTTTGACAAATCAAGTAATACGGGAATGCCTCCATATGCTGCGATTGCCTCAGCATGTTTTGAACCAAGTAATCCGGCAGCACCTGTAACAACAATAACTTTTCCATCTAAACGAAAAAGTGATTCTAATTCAACGGACATATTTAAAATACTCCAACTGTTTGTCCACCATCTACAACTAATACACTACCTGTAATGAATGCAGCTCTTCTTGAACATAAAAATAATGCAGCATCTGCTATTTCTTCGGGGGTACCAAATCTATTCATTGGTACCGACGATTCAATTATAGTATTCACTCTTACCGGATCCTGTTTAATTTTCTTGTCCCATGAACCACCTGGAAAATAGATATTCCCTGGTGCAAGTACATTTACCCGTACTTCTTTCGCCAGTTTTCTTGCCATATTTTTTGCTAATGCTGCAACAGCAGATTTTGCTGTTGAATAGTCTACCGGAGCACCAAAAGCTTCCATGGCTGTTATCGAGGATATAAATAAAAGACATCCTTTAGATTTTTGCAGCATTGGTAGAAAGGTTCGAGCGGTTAATAAACTTGACTCAAAGTTATTATTCCAGGTTTTGGTCCACTGTTCATCATTTGGTATGGGATCTGGCACACTACGTCCATCACCTACATTTGCAATTACAATGTCGATGCCTTTCCACTTATCTTGAATTATTTTTTCTAATCTTAAAAGTGATTCTGAAGAAGTACAGTCACATGACTCTGCAAATATATTATCCTTACCAAATTCATTCTGAAATTTTTTCTCATTTTCAAAAAGCATCTCTGAGCCTCTTGATACGATGATTACTTTAGCTCCTTCTTTAAGGAATTTTTCAGCTATCGCAGCACCAATTCCTATAGAGGCGCCTGTGATTAATACACGCTTTTCTGAAAGCTCTAAATCCATTGTTTTATTTTCGTTTGAACTGATAAGGTGTTGGTGCATCAGAATTAAGGATAGCAACTTCTTTACCATATTCTTTTATTTGAGATTCGATGTCGACACCAACATTAGCAGACCATTTTTTTAGCAGAGCTTTTGAGGTATCACCCATTTTACCACTACCAATTTTAATTCCATTTAGTGATACAGTTGGTAATAAACAAAAAGGAGTGGCCGTCATAAAGGCTTCATCAGCCTCATAAACATCATAAGGTTCAATATTACACTCTCTACACGGGATACCAAGTTCTTTAGCAAGATCAAATATATATGCACGACTGACTCCTCGAAGAATATTTCTTCCTTCTGGAGTTAATATTTCACCATTTTTGACAATAAAAAAGTTGTCCCCGGTTCCTTCAGTAATAAATCCATCTGGATCTAATAATAGGGCCCAGTTATTTTCACCTTTCATTTGTGACACTTCTATATTAGCCATTTGATAAAAAAGTCGACTTCGATTCTTTATTTTTGGTTCCATCAGAGATGCAGGAATTGCTCTTTGAGAAGGGATTACAGCATTTATCCCTGTATCAAACAAAGGCGCCATTCCTGAAACTGTCCATTTAAGCGGAAAATCGGCAATAACCACAGTCGGCTCCAATTTGCCATCAAACACTGGTGCATATAAACCTAATGGACCTCGACTAACATTTATCATTAAACGATGTTCATCATGCTCGCCAAAAAAAGGTTCATTTTTTTCTACAGTTACTAAACATGCTTGTTCTAATTCATCAATAGACATATTAATGGGAATATGAAGAAGTTTAATACCCATATAGAGTCGTTCAAGATGTTCTCGTAGCTTAAACTGTTTTTTATTGAAAGAACGAGTCATTTCAAAAACCATATCACCAAACATTAGTGCTGAATCAAAAATAGATATTTTTGCTTCATTTTCAGGAACAAAAACTCCATTCATATATACTAACCGACCTGATTTCATTGATTATTACCTATTAAAAATTCGTTCATTAAGGCAGAACACATTCTGACATCATCGCCACCATCAATTTCAAACATTTTCCAAAACTCCATTTCTGTACAGCCTATATTTCCACCAAATCGATTATTATATTTACGAAGAACCTCAGTTTTAAAGAGATAAAAAGAGCCATTCTCAATTACTTGCTTTGGTATATCTTGCCTACGTTTTCGATTTTTGTAATTATAATTGATACTGTTTAACATACCATTATTGTTTCGTTCCCAAAAAAATAAATCCTCAGCTACACTACAGGAAAATAAAGAGTCATTATTTTCATTTATAAATTGCTCTATAGCACGATCAACATCTAAGGTTTCACGTAATGGTGAGGTTACTTGAGGAGCTAAAACCACATCGAGATTTTCATTTTTTTGTTCAATATAATCTATCGCATGAAGCCAACCTGACTCAGAGGTTGCATAGTCATCAGAGAGCTCAGCTGGGCGCAAAATTGTTTTAGCTCCATATTGAGTGGCCACATCTAAAATTCCCACACTATCTGAGCTCACCCAAACGTCGCGAATATATTTTGAAGACATGCATTGTTCAATTGTCCAAGCTAAAAGAGGCTTCCCACAAAAATCAATAATATTTTTTCCTGGTATACCTTTAGAGCCACCGCGAGCTAAGATAACCGTGTCTGTAATCATTTGTTTAACTGTTCCAAATAAGGAGACACCCATGCAAGTTGTCTTTTAAATATTTCGACACCTTCATCATCACGATACGCTTGCATAATAAAAGGGCCTTGATAGTTGAACTCTTTAAGTTTTCCAAAGAATAAATCAAAGTTTGCAGCCCCTTCACCTAAAGCAACTGGTCCACCACCTAAAACTCGGTCTTTAATATGTATATCAGATATTCTATCACCATACGCATTTAATTCTTCAACTGGATCAAATCCAAGTGATGCGCTATTACCTATATCATAGTTAACTGTAATTCGTTTAGATGAAAGCTTATTTAGTAGTTCCACAAACGGTTCAGGTGCAAGATCTGTTTCAAGTGATAAGTTAATATTTTTATCTTCAATAAAAGGTATAACTGTGCTGATTTTATTAATAAAACGTTCTACCGCTTCAGGACTATCAAGCGTCGATTGATCAACACATGGAATTACGATATCAGTAATTTCAAGTCTTACTGCAGCTTCTAACAACCTTTTTAAGATATTTAAACTTCGTTCTGCTATGGATTCATTTGTCGAATGTAAAGGTGCTTCCATGAAGTAATCTGCACATATAGTTTTAACAGCAACACTTGTTTTATCAGAAACTTCAAGTAATTCATCAATACCATTATTACTTAAAAGCGGATTTTTTTCTGCATCATTATAATCAAGAATAAATTCAATACAATCTAACCCAATTTCCTTAGCAATTTTAAATTCATTCTGCCAATAGCCAAGTGGGTGAGCTTGATAACGCCCTTGATACTTAGGGAGAAGTCTACCTTGTATTACACCAATTCTATTTTTCATTTTGTTATACCAGCAATAATCGTATCTGTTTTTCCAATCGCAGCTAATTGATTCTCATACTCAGCATTTAAATTTTTATTGTCAATCATACTCCATTTTTGGTGACCTCCTGGCTTCCCAGCTGAAAGCCAGTAAAGGTGATTTGATAGCGAGTATCTTTGAACATGTTTAATCCAACTTAGTTTTAAACCTGCTTGTTTAATTAAATTTGCAAATGTATGCACATTAAATAAAAATAAATGCTGACTCCAATACGTAAAATTTGTAAATGGCTGACAATCATATAAACTCAAAAGTACATCATCAGAATTCGGTACCTCAATTATCATTTCTCCTTTATCATTAAGGAGACTGGCAAGTTCTTTTAACGTAGAAATTGGGTCTGACAGATGCTCAATAACATGAAATGAAGTTATTAAATCATAATTATTATTTTCTTTTTGAGCTTCTTTTAAATTTGGATATACGTTTAATCCTCTACTTTTAAATGAATCCTGCAGTTTTTTTTCAAGCTCGACACCCGATACATTTGTAGCTGACATTTTTGCAAACTCAAGAAAACCACCAGCACCACAACCAAAATCTAAAATTTTTTTATTTGTAATTTTATTTTTAACAAAATTATATCGTCTTTTATCATCTACTTGAGTTTCTTTCAGCCACGACTCAATATCAGGTACTTCTCCATCATGCATTCCAGACTCTTCATAGTGCGAAGAGGCAATATGGTTGAATGATGAAAGATAAACCAGGCTGCAATTTGTACATTCAAGTACTTTTAGAGATGAATTATCTCTTATTTTTCCTGGGCGAGTTACATACTCTTTATGCCCGCAAAGATAACAGTTATGTACATTCATCCTAGTACTATCTCCAAATTAATGTTCTGATTCCCAGTCAAGATGCTCACGCAGTTTCTTTGCGATAGGTACTTCAGCATCAATTACACGCTTTACACCATCTCCCATTGCCTTTTCAATTTTTGTGACCGCACCTATAAGCTGCCTTAAACCTGCCGGTTCCACTGATGCCGACTGATCAGATCCATACATTGCGCGATCTAAAGTAATATGCCTTTCTAAAGAAGAAATCCCCAATGCAGCAGCAGCATATGAAACAGCTAAGCCAACCTCATGTCCACTATAACCAACATTACATTTATATTTATCTCTGAGGGTGTTTATCATATTAAGATTTGCATCTTCATCTTTCATGGGGTACGTCGAAATAGTATGCATTAATTCAAAGGGGCAATTTGCAGATTTAAAAATTTCTACAGCTTTATCAATCTCTTCATAGGTCGTCATACCTGTAGATATAAATGTATGCTTACCTTCCTCAGCAATTTTCTTTAATAAATCCTCATGAACAATCATTGCGGATGCTACTTTATTATAATTGCAATTAAATTGCCGTAGAAATATCTGGCTATTTAAATCCCATGCTGATGCAAACCATTCAATATTTTTTTCTTTACAATACCGATCAATTTCTTTGTAATCATTTTCATCAAACTCAAGTCCTTCTTTTTGCGCACGCTGCGTTGTACCCCAAGGACTTTCTCTGGGAGAATCTAAAAATTCCTGCGTGTAAACCTGGTCAATATCTCTTTTTTGAAATTTTACAGCATCAAAGCCAGCATCAATAGCAACATCAATTAATTCCTTACAAATCGACATATCACCATTATGATTAATTCCTATTTCAGCAACTTTAAATATAGCCATTTGATTCCTCACTCAGTATACATAATTTTAATAATATCGATATCCAACACTTGCTCTAGTAATTCTCTTACCACACCATCCCCACCATTAGATTTCAATGTAACAGTTGAAATTTTCTTAATTTTTTCATGACTATCAGCAGGACATACCGTGTAACCACATAATTGCATTACTCTATAATCATTTAAATCGTTCCCTACATATAAAACATTCTCAATTTTAAAATTATTATTTTTTATAAGTTTTTTAAGTTCATCAACCTTATTACTAATTCCTTGATGTGCCTGTATTTTTAATTTTTCTGCTCGAGCACTTACCACTGGATTTTTTTCAGTCGAAAGAATAAATGCGGGTTTATTTAACTTACGTAATACATCAAAGGCAAGACCATCAGCTCTACTACAACTAACCCATTCCTTTCCAGATTCATCAATATGAACGAGGTTATTTGTTAACACGCCATCAAAATCAAAAACAAGTGCATCAATATCTTTTATAGAAATATTCATACAAATAATTTTGTTAATTTTTTTCCATGTGTAAATAACCTATTTCAATTAATTGGTCTTCAACATATTCCATTAATGCATGTCCTGCAGTAATATGTGATTCTTGAATTCTTCCCGTATTCTCACTGGGCACAACAAAAGCCTCATCACACATATCGATTGCGGCTCCACCTTCACAACCAAGAAAACCAAAAACTTTTACTTTAGACTCTTTAGCCGCTTTCATTGCTCGAAGAATATTTTCTGAATTTCCAGAAGTTGTAATTCCAATTAAAATATCACCAGCTTTACCTAGTGAATAAATCATCCTTTCATATAACACATCGTAACCAAAATCATTTCCACAAGCTGTAATTGTTGATGTATCTTGAGCTAGTGCAATAGCAGGAATTCCTTCCCGATTATTTTGAGGTCTTAAACGAACTAACATTTCAGCGGCTAGATGTTGCGCATCAGCAGCTGAACCACCATTACCGCATAACAGAAGCTTATTACCATTTTGAATGGCACTTACAATTTCATCTCCCATTGAAACAAGTGATTCAAGTGCGTCGCCTTGCAGGATTTGATTTTTCACTTCGATTGAATCTAAAAATAAATCTTTAATGTTTTCTAGAGACATATAACTTAACCTTAGATGTTATGAATATACATTTTGGCACGCTACCGCCCTACCATGCATAAATGCAAGTATTAGGAAACATATATCAGCACAAATATGTGCTTTTTATACGTAAATATAATTAAGCAATTTCTAGCTCATGTATACTCAAAGTTACGTGAGTATTTTTCCCAACAATATCCAACAATACAGAAATGCGTTCTGTACTTTTCATTTTTTGATAAATCGCACTGTAGCCTTCAAATGGGCCATCAATAATTTCTACTTTATCTCCCGGCTTTAATTCTTTCTTTTGAATTAGCTGCAAGCCAAACTCATCTTCATTATTTTTTAAATTCTCAATTAATGAATCAGGGATCTGGGCTGGCATTCCTCCGAACCGCACCATACCAGCAACACCAATTGTTGAACGAATTGGCAACCAATTATCGGTTTCTTTATCTAAAAAAATAAATAGGTAACGTGGAAAAAAAGCTTCAGTACGTTTTATATTTTTGCTATTTCGACGTCGAGACGTTTGCACGAGAGGTAGATAAGTTTCATAGTCTTGTCTTGATAAATT
>JAPHTF010000051.1 GCA_026197095.1 Gammaproteobacteria bacterium | reverse complement strand
GTGCGGATGTTTTTGCCATTCATATTGCGTTGTATTTAGTCAGTGTTTATATTCTTGGGATTATAACTTCACAGCGAGATGTACGACGCCAGGCAGGTAAAGAAGGTTTTGGCTTCCATTGGGCGCCGGCAGCAATAGTGATGTTTTTTGTTATTCTTATTATCATGGACTCCTTTTTTATCATGTTTGCTACAAAAGGCATGAGCACAAATATTGCGGATGTATTATTACCAAAACCAAAATCAGGTGCACGTGTGAGCTCTCATTTTCCTGGCACTGTTAGTCATGATTACCATCAAAAGCAAAACCAGTATAACGATTACCTTACACGTTTTGAAACTCAAAAGTTACGCAACTGGAGTATTCGCAAAGGTTGGTTAGGAGACGTTGCTGTTAATCAGCCTTCGATATTTAGAGTTGAAATTAAAACTGAAAATCAGGAAGCTGTAACTGGTGCAACAGTGAGTGGAAAATTTTTACGGCCTGCAGATAGCAAACTCGATACGAGTTTTAATATGCAAGAAGTTGAGCCCGGAATCTATCAGCAAAGCATTACTCTAATAAAGCCAGGCAACTGGGATTTAATTTTAAAAATAAATAAAGGTAATGATGAGCACGAAGTACGTGCAACAACGTTTCTTAAAGAAAAATCTAAAATTTAATATAATTAACTGGGTACTAAACGGGACCATTTATGAAAGGCAATAATGAGGAAAACTGTTTCCACTGTAGTTTGCCTGTTCCTAAAAATACGACTTACCATGTTGAGATTGATGGTGTCGAACATGCAATGTGTTGCCCAGGTTGTCAGGCTGTTGCACAAGCGATTGTCGATGGCGGCCTTGCCAGTTTTTATCAATACCGCACTGATACATCTCCTACTGCACGTGCTGCAGTTCCCGAAGTTTTACAAGAACTCACGCTTTACGATAAGCCTGAGTTACAGCGTACATTTGTCAGCACAGATGAAAAAAATATAAAACAAGCTTCTCTTATACTCGAGGGCATTGTTTGTGCTGCATGTGTCTGGCTAAACGAGCGCCACATTAGCGCCTTACCGGGCGTAATTGAGTTTCGTGTTAACTATTCCAGTCACCGTGCGCGCGTGCGTTGGGATGATACGCAAATTCATCTCAGTGATATTTTACAGGCCATTGCTTCTATTGGTTATCTGGCACATCCTTTTGATGCCGGACGACAAGAAGAGGTATACAAAAAAGAGCGTTCATATGCACTTAAGCGATTAGCCATTGCTGGTTTAGGGGCTATCCAGGTCATGATGCTCGCGGTGGCTCTTTATGCCGGGGATTATTCGGGCATGGATGCCGGCCTTGAACATTTCATGCGCTGGGTCAGCTTGCTTATTGCTACTCCCGTAGTTTTTTATTCTGCACGTTCCTTTTTTACTTCAGCCTGGCGGGATCTTAAGGTTCGTCAGCTTGGTATGGATGTTCCTGTTTCTTTGGCAATCGGTTTAGCTTACGCGGCAAGTTGCTGGGCAACATTTACTCGAAGTGGCGAAGTTTATTTTGATTCTGTCACCATGTTTACCTTTTTTCTTTTGGCTGGTCGTTTTCTTGAAATGGGTGCGCGGCAAAAAGCGGGACAAGCTGCAGAAGAACTGGTCAAACTGTTACCGGCAATGGCAACACGCATTACAGATGATGGTGATGAAACTGTCGCGGTAACTGAAATTCTCAGTGGAGATAAAGTTCGCATCAAACCGGGCGACAGTATTCCTGCTGATGGTGTGATTGTTGAAGGACGTAGCAGTATTGATGAATCCTTGTTAACGGGCGAAAGTCACCCCCTGGCAAAAACAATTAATGACAAAGTTATTGGTGGTACGGTTAATATTGAAAGCCCATTGGTTATTGAAGTCCAGGAGGTTGGTGAAGATACGGTACTTGCATCGATACAACGATTGCTTGATCGGGCACAGCTGGAAAAACCGAGTATTGCTAAAACTGCTGACAAGGTTGCGGCTGTATTTGTTGGTTTTTTATTAGTCTTGGTCTCTGCCGTTGCCATGTGGTGGTGGCAACATGATCCGGATCAGGCTTTTTGGATTGCATTATCCTTATTAGTAGTGACCTGTCCTTGCGCACTATCGTTAGCTACTCCTGCAGCCATGACTGCGGCAACAGGATCATTAACGCGTTTAGGTGTGCTGACCACCCGCGGTCATGCACTGGAAACATTAGCAAAAGTGACCCATGTAGTATTGGACAAGACAGGTACTTTAACGCAAGGTCGGCTGGCGCTGGAATCGATGATCGTTTATTCCGAAATGGATAAACAGCAATGCATCAATACGGCAGCAGCTCTCGAGTTAGGATCAGAACACCCTGTTGCAAAAGTTTTCTTTCATGAATCATCAATTCCAAATACTTGCGTTGCAAGTGAGATCGAAGCCGTCTCTGGTCAGGGGGTTACGGGTTTAATTGATGGAACGCAATACCGCCTGGGCTGTGCAGCGTATATTGAGGGTGGACTTAATGTTCCAGTCAATTATAAGGAGCATGGCGACTTACCCCGACATTCTACGGAAATTTATTTGGCTAACGAAGATGCGTTAATAGCGGTTTTTTTCCTTAGCGATGAATTGCGTGAACAAGCTGCTGAATCTGTGCAAGCCATGAAAGCATTAGGTAAACAAGTCTGGCTGGTCAGCGGCGACAATGAAGCCGCTGTTTCGTATATCGCACATCAAGTGGGCATCGAGAATACCCGTCATAGTATGAAACCAGAAGATAAGCTGGCCATTATTCATGAGTTACAGGCCAAGGGTGAAATAGTTGCAATGATCGGAGATGGCGTGAATGATGCCCCCGTGCTCGCAGCTGCACAGGTTTCAATTGCAATGGGTGGTGGTACCCAATTAGCGCAGGCCAGTGCAGACATGGTGTTGTTATCTGAGCATCTGCCTCATTTAGTCGATGCGATTAAAATGGCGCAGCGCAGTGTAAATATTGTTCACCAAAACCTGGCCTGGGCACTGATATATAATGTGTTAGCTTTACCTTTAGCCTCGATGGGGTATGTTGCCCCATGGATGGCCGCTATTGGCATGTCAGCGAGTTCTCTGGTGGTAGTGCTGAATGCGCTACGTCTGAATAAGTCGGTGGATATTTAAAAATTTTACCGCTAAGAATGTAAGATCAAAAGCATTTCACCATAGAGGGCACCAAGCAACACAGAGAAAAATAAATTAATCAAAACTCTGTGACCTCTGTGCTTCAATAAGATTTTGAATTAGTTTCATTCCTTCAGACCGCGTATAATGTCTATATGGAAATACTTTACATATTAATCCCTCTGGGTCTGCTGGTACTGGGCGTCGCAATATGGGGCTTTATTTGGGCAGTAAAAACGGGCCAGTTTGATGATATGGAAGGACCCGCGCATCGTATCCTGATGGATGATGACGATATCCGGATCCCTACTCGAAATCCCGAACATCCGTCGCAGGCAAATGATGTAGAGAAGAAATAACATCTGATATAAAGATGGATGCTGGCGCTGGAAACTATAGAATTTATTGATTAAAGAGCTTATCAATTAACGATAGCTCAAGGGCATCTAAGTTTTAATGACTTGATGTTAACTAGCCACTACATTAGAATTCGCTTAAATAGTATTGAGGACACCTTAAATGAAAGACATGTTTACTTTTCAAAATTTACCAATGGCAATTATTATCGCCTTGATCGCGATTTCCTGGTTGAGCTTTTTATCGGTTATTTTCTTTGGCTAAATCGCACCGATTTAATCAGATTTAATTTTAAAGGGGGTCTACTGAAAAGCAGGCCCCTTTTTAATGTGTAAGTTAATATATTGCTCAATAATTATTCTTATTATTTCAATATGTTAGAGTGTATAACTTTAGACTTTTTCTAGAAAAAATCCATAACTCTTTGCTTCTTATATAATTATGCTATTCTTAAGCTAGACAACCTATCTTAGGAGTGTTTCAGCTGTGCAAAATAAAGTAGCAATACCGACTTATTTCTATAAAAAGCTGAAAATCGGCCTTTTCTTTAATTTGAGTTTACTTCTGATGTTGCCAGCATCAGCAAGTGACTCCCCTCTATCAGTAAAGCCAATAGATCCTAGCCCAGTAAAAAACATAAAGATTAAAGCAATAACGGACTTGCGCGTTCTTGTGGATATTTCCGGTAGTATGAAAAAAACCGATCCGAATAATTTACGGCGCCCTGCAATAAGATTGTTAGCAGGCTTAATTCCTGATGACTCACGTTCTGGAATCTGGAATTTTGGTAAACAAGTGAATATGACGGTCAAGATTGGTGCAGTCAATGATGCCTGGAGAAATGCTGCCCGGGAGCAGTCAAAAGAAATCAGTTCCGCGGGGTTGTATACCAATATAGAGAATGCCATGCGCAAGGCAAGTTTTGACTGGAAAGAGCCTGATCCAAAATATAAACGAAACTTAATTTTACTCACAGATGGTCATGTTGATATTAGTCAGGATGAAAAAGTAGATGAGGCGTCACGAAAAAGAATTCTAAAAGAAGTTTTGCCCTTGCTAGAAAAAGCCAAGGTAAAGATACATACCATTGCACTCTCTGATGATGTAGATGAAAACTTATTAAGTACCTTATCTTCCTATACTGATGGCTTATATCGAAAAGTAAGCAGTGCTGAAGATTTACAAAAACTCTTTTTGCAAATGCTTGAGCAATCAGTAGAACTGGACACGTTACCAATAGAAGATAATCGTTTTAATGTTGATGCAAATATAAACGACATGACATTACTGGTATTTAATAAAGATAAGGAAAAGCCCACATCGATAGTCACACCGGGTAAAAAAACATGGAGTAGTAAATCACAAAATGATCAGATTAAATGGTTTAGTGATGATGGTTACGATTTAATTACCATAAAAAAACCACAACAGGGACAATGTAAAATAATGGCGCCGGTTGATGAAAATAATCGTGTTGTTGTTGCTACAAATCTGAAGTTGAAAATCAATGAACT
>JAPHTF010000088.1 GCA_026197095.1 Gammaproteobacteria bacterium | reverse complement strand
CCGAAGAGAAACTTAGGCGGTATATTTTCTGCTGCACTTTCCGTAGGCTCGCGCCCCCCAGGTGTTACCTGGCACCCTGCCCTATGGAGCCCGGACTTTCCTCCCTACTCTATATATATAGAATAGCGCGACTGCCTGGCCAACTCCGGATGCGAGTATACTCGATTATCTTGGTTATAAATCAATCATTTAGCTGAATTTTTATGTTATTTCGTCTTTATTTGTCTTTTTGTGCTAAAGCAAACTGATATAAAGCATTTTTCTTCAGGCCAGTGATATTAGCAGCTAAAGCAGCTGCTTGTTTTACCGGTAACTCTTTCAATAAAATCAATAAGATACGTTCTGACTCTGCATCAATACCGATATCATCACGTGCTTCAGCACCATGAATTAAAACAACAAACTCCCCTTTTCTCTGATTTTCATCCGCCTCAACCCAGGGGATAAGTGCATCTAGTACATCACCATGCACTGTTTCAAATGTTTTCGTCAGTTCACGGGCCAAAACCACTTTTCGCTCGCCACCAAAAACTAACTGGCAATCTTTTAACATATCAATGATGCGATGTGGTGCTTCATAAAAGATAACTGTCCGACTCTCATCTTTGAGTTTTTCCAGTTTTTGTTGCCTGGCAGTTGATTTAGCCGGCAAAAATCCTTCAAAAACAAAGCGATCGGTCGGTAACCCTGCTACAGACAAAGCAGTGATCACAGCGGATACTCCCGGAACAGGAACAACGGATAGGTTTTTCTCACGTGCCTGATTCACTAAAAAGTAGCCCGGATCACTCAATAATGGGGTGCCTGCATCTGAAATCAGGGCAATACTCTCCCCTTTTTCAATTCTTTCGAGTAAAGAAGAACAAATTTGACGTTCATTGTGCTCATGGACCGCAATCATGGGTGTCGATATATCAAAATTTCGTAATAACAGGCCACTGCGACGTGTATCCTCGACAGCAATGACATCAACCTCGGATAATGTTTTTAGTGCGCGCTCGGTCATATCTCCCATATTTCCTATCGGAGTTGCGACAATGTAC
Organism: Gammaproteobacteria bacterium; assembly: GCA_026197095.1. Lineage (GTDB taxonomy): Bacteria > Pseudomonadota > Gammaproteobacteria > UBA6429 > Thiohalophilaceae > JAGLTQ01. The sequence continues at coordinate 2,270 of JAPHTF010000088.1, read as the reverse complement.
AAAGAACCTTTTTTAAATGACACGGTATAATTCCACTATATTTTAAAAAACCACGATGTTGTAAGATCACGATATTGCACAATAAGAATAAAATAATAAATCAATTCAAATTGTAAATTTTAGCCACCTTAGCAGACAAAACACTATGACACATTATTTTAAGTTTATCGCTCTCACTATTATCACACTCATCCTCGCCAGTTGTGCCGGCAAGCCAACCTATTCTCCAGAAGGAGTGAGTGATGCCGAACAACTTTACTTATCCGAAAAATATGCTGAAGCAGCTGTCGCTTTTAATCAGCAAGCCAGCGGTACAGCAGGAAGTGAGCAAACAAAATTATTGCTGCGTTCTGTAATCTCATATGTGAAAGCAGAGCAGCTACCGCAAGCACTGAAACTATTTCAGTCTATTAAAATAAATCAAAGTGATATAAAACAAAAAAATCTTGCGCGATTAACACGTGCGCACATTGCTTTAGCTGAGCGAAATGCTGAAGAAGTGTTAATACAATTAAACCAGTCCCTGACATTAGATAGCCCGGCTATCTTTCTTGCCGAGTTTCACCAGCTACGCGCAATGGCTTTTTCAATGCAAGGTGATCGTATAACAACTGCCGAAGAATATATTAAACAAGGAAAATATTTAAAACGAGATGAGTCTATTCTGAAAAGTCACGAAGCAATATGGCAGTCATTGGCATTACTCAGCGAACGTGCATTACAACAAATGCAACCCGCAAAAGCACCTGATGTACTAAGTGGCTGGATGGAGCTCGTTCGGCTGTCAAAAAAATATCAACTTAATCCAACACTATTACGCGCATCAATTGATAACTGGCAACGTCGATATACACTGCATCCTGTACATTTATCATTAATAGAGGGTTTACGTAATCGAAAACAAGAAGATGTCACGCTTCCAAAAAACATTGCATTACTGCTTCCATTATCAGGACGTTTTGCCAATGCTGCTGATGCCATACGAGATGGTTTACTTGCATCTTATTACACAAAAAAAGAGAAAGAAAATATTACAATTCGTATTTATGATACAAAAGGTGAAGCGGAAACTATTGAAGAAATTTATCAAAAAGCAGTCTCTGATGGTGCGCAATTTGTTATTGGTCCATTAGACAAAACATCGATTGAAAAACTTGCGGAACAATCCGAACTCTCTGTCCCAACACTGGCACTTAATTACATTAGTCCAGAAAATTCTTTTCCACGAGAATTATATCAATTTGGATTATCGCCAGAAGAAGAAGCACTTCAAGTTGCGGAACGCACATGGTTAGACGGTCACGTTAATGCTGCCGTATTAACTCCTATCGGCCCATGGGGAGATAGAGTACACGCTGCATTCCGCGAACGCTGGGAAGAAATCGGAGGCCGGGTTGTTGAACAGCAAAGTTATAACTCAAGTAAAAATGATTTTTCCCTGCCTATAAGAAAATTATTGAATATTGATGAAAGTACATTACGTTACCGCAGCCTTTCAAGAACACTGCAAACAAAATTAAAATATTCGACTTATCGTCGTCAGGATATTGATTTCATATTTATCGCCGGTTATCCACGTCAGGCACGACAAATTCGTCCGCAGTTAAAGTTCTTTCATGCCAGTCAGGTTCCTGTCTATGCAACGTCACATATTTATACAGGCAACTTAAACCCTGAACGCGATCGCGATATGGATGGAATACGTTTTGGTGATATGCCATGGGTATTATCAGAAACAACCTCTCATCGTGGTTTGCGCAATGACATTGAGCAACTCATTTCCAGGGCAGGTACTAAGCATCAACGCTTATATGCTATGGGAGTCGATGCATTTAATATTATTGCCGCTTTAAATACATTAAAAAGCTATCCTTATGAACGTTATCAGGGAGAAACCGGCAGCTTAAGTCTGGATGAAAAACAACGCGTTAAACGTCAACTCAGCTGGGTTTATTTCCGTAGTGGACGTCCGATATTACTTGAGCATGCAAGCCAGTAATCATTAAACCGTTATGGCAACGACGCGTGAACAAGGTGAGTATACCGAAAGCCTTGCCTGCCGGTTTTTAGAAGATAAAGGATTTAAAACAATCGCCATCATTGACCCCGGTATCAAGATTGATATGAACTATAATATCTTCAGGGAAGCCTTGGAAAAGGATTATTTCTGTAAAAGAGCAGATGGTCCGTATATGAAAGGTAAGGTTTGGCCCGGAGAATGCTTTTTCCCGGACTTTACAGATCCTAAAGTTCGTGAATGGTGGTCAGGT
>JAPHTF010000155.1 GCA_026197095.1 Gammaproteobacteria bacterium | reverse complement strand
AGCGGGACTCGCGTATATGCGTGAAATCTTAATGGAAGATGATAGTGCGACAAGCGCTGCATTAAGGGGGGACGTAGGTATGCAGGTGGTTGAAAACTCCGCTTTATGGATAACAACCGCGGCACAAATGGGTTTAGGTTTTATATTACCGTTTGCATTAACGTTTGTTGCTATTCCACTTGAATCATTCATTCATTCAATGCGCACAGTGTTAGGAACTGCATCGGTAGCAGTATTACGTGGGCTAGAATGGCTACTGAGATTTATTGGCAATTTATCAAGATCATCTGGAAAAATATTTGTTCATGTCTATGATTTCTTGATATTTTTGCCGCTTGGTATTGAAAAACTAATTAATAATAAAGAAGGCGGTAAATCATCAGCCGGCTCAAAAGTTGGAGGCGTGTTATGAAAATAGGCCATAAACCCTATTTAGTATTTTTATTTGTAGCTTCATTTTTTTTACAGTCGTGTAGCGATGGACCACCTGTTCCAAATACACGCGGTGTTTATATGTTGCTGGATACATCGGGCACTTACACTAAAGAATTGGACCAGGCTCAGCGTGTAATAAACTATGTCCTGTCGCAACTTGATTCGGGTGATGCTTTTGCTGTTGCTCGGGTTGATACCGGAAGTTTCAGTGAAAAAGATATCGTTGCCAAAGAGACATTCACAGATCAACCCAGTAAGGCCAATGCTCAGAAGCGGGTGTTTCGTGACAAAATTGATAAGTTTGTAAAAACTGTTCAGGGCAGTGCTTATACGGATATTACGGGCGGGATACTGCAAGGTATTGAGTTTTTAAACGAAGCGGGTACAGGGCATAATACCATTCTTATTTTTTCTGATTTAAAAGAAGAACTACGAAAAGGTTATAAACGTGATATTCCTTTATCTGTGACTAATTTTTCAGTGGTTGCATTGAATGTAACAAAATTACGTTCAGACAATATTGATCCAAGAGAGTACCTGGATAGACTCGAAAAATGGCGTTTAAAAGTTGAGTCTGGTGGTGGGGAATGGCGCGTTATCAATGATATGGCGCGATTAGAGAAAATTTTGGAACGAAAATAACATATTTTTACATTTCTGAAAATGTAGCATTAACAAAGCCTGATAATATCAGGCTTTGTTGTTTATAGATTGTTGATATTTTATTAAAGAATAGATAATAATTAGCCGACATATATTATGTATTTGGACAGAATATAGAGCATATTAATTTGAGTCATACTTTAGAACAGAGCAGAAAAAAACAGCCCATGTGGTTTTTTGAACATAATTATGTTTATTTTAGAGAACTTTTTCCTGAAATTATCGAATTGTATTCGGGCGCTTTAATCTATAAAGATAAGCTCAAACTTGTAAAAATACAGTGCCTGGAAGTAAGTCGTTATACAACACTGGTTTCGTTAGATCTTACATTTACGGCTTGCCCGCAGATTAGCCCGATTAATATGCATGTACGTTTGTATCATGATGCTCAATTAGCTGATGTGATTTCATACCAAAACATTACTCCCTTAGTTGCACCCTATTTTTCAAAAGATAAAAACAGTACTGAAAATCATAAACGTCAGGCGAATATTTTACTTTATGAAATACTGTCAGGTTGCACAAATTCGGGGCTGGTTACATTAGGCTCAATGGAAACAGCATAATTAAATGGGAAGAAAATTAATGGAATATCATCATTTCAATATGTCTAAGTTTTACTTCTTATTTATATCACTGATTTTTTCAAATGCGGTGTTTTCAAACACTGTTGAAGATGCATTGAAAGCAGAACAAAATAATCAGGATCAAGAAGCCACTGAAATCTGGTCAAGGCTTGCGAGCAAGGGAAACACAATTGCTAAATATAATCTTGCAACACATTACTCAAATGGAAATGGCGTTGCTAAAGATGTAACGCAAGCTAAAAAGTGGTTAAAAGAAGCCACTCACTCAAGTTTAGCACAGGCATACACTACCCTTAATAAGAAAGCTTTAACATCTGCAAATGGCTTGCAACTTACTTTTAAGTCCGGGCCGTTATATTGGCTTGAAGAACAAGATCCAAATCTTTATACAATACAGCTTGCAAGTAGCAGATATGAAAAATCTATACTTAAAATATATGAGGATAACTTCCTGAATGGTAAAGGCGGCTACTACCATTACATTCGCGATGGCGTCGATCGTTACTCCCTGATATACGGCACATATAAAACAGTAGCTGAAGCTAAAACGGCTATTGATGATTTACCTCAAGGGCTACGTAAAAAAACACCCTGGGTGCGTAACATAAAATCAATACAGAAAATTAGTGAGAATGATTAATACGACCGGGTATGCCAGATTTCGTGGGGAGCCCTCAGGGGTAGACTACTCGTAATATTTATTAGTGTTTTAAATAGATTTTGTATTTAATACCAATCTTTCAAATTCCTTTCTTTGAATCAGCATTTTTTCTGTATATTTCCCATTTCTCGGTGTAAGAGCAATATAGTTTTCTAATATGAGTTTTGCGCGTTTAACTTTGTAAGAGCGAAGATAAGGCTTTATTTGCTTTAGTAACGTAAGTGCTTGTCGATTGTAAATTGCATAAGTAAAACTCGGAGTGTGGTGTATTTTGCTGGTTCGTTTTCGAGTGATTTTACCTGCACCAACTATCTGTAAGCAGAAATCAAGTATTTGTTTTTCAGTATTACTTATAGTGACTGCGAGTTGACGGTTTTCATTTTTATGTTTTCGAGAAAGCGTTATGGTGCCTTCGCCATCGATAAATCCTGCAAGATATGCGGCATCTTCATTAGATAATATTTTTACATCCATATATGAATCATCCCTGAAAAGAAAAAAGGTTCTGGTAATAATACCAGAACCTTTTATATGGTGGAGGCGGCGGGACAGCAATTCCTGAATTTTCATTCAGGGCTGGACTATTCCTTCACCTGTAGCCTATGACATGTGTCATGCAATTACAGGGGAGGGCGTTTTTGGATCGAAATCCAACCTAGTATTCCGTAACTTATTAAAAATAGTTAAATTAATAAGCTTTAGGAACCTATGAGTCTCTAGCCGGCTTACTGGTTTCCCATTCACCGGACGGCGTTGGCATAGAATTTCTTCCTTAGCGTTCACCGTATGAGCCCTCTTTTTCCTATAGGGATCACTCCCTATGGCAACCATTTTACTAATCGAACCCGCGTCCGCAAATTCTCCGCTATCAGCTCTACATGCTTATTCTGTCTTTAAATTTAACCGGCTGCTGCCCGACAGGCAGGGATCACATACGGTGAGTCTGGTAAGTTTTAGTGGATCCGTCCCAGACGTACTTTTCCACGATCTTATGTAAGTGACCCCTGGGATCTGGGAGCATAAGCACTCACCAGGCAGAGGGCTTTAAAACTGGTTATTAAGCAGCTAAAGCGTAGTTGTCGT
>JAPHTF010000157.1 GCA_026197095.1 Gammaproteobacteria bacterium | reverse complement strand
TGGTTGTCGTGCCATCGTCCACCTCCTTGTGAATCTAGCTTTAAATCAATTTTTTATAAATCTATATTAGCGAAATCTGTGTTCTGACCCCAATTCTTCCCAAAGGGGCTGAGTACCCCCGCTTAACAGAACCAATCAATCATTTATTCTGAAATATTCAAATTAAGCCGGGCTACTTGCAGCTTCTTCTTCAATCATCTTATTCCAATTACCTTTACTTAAGCGAACCATTAAAAATATGCCTAAAATAGTCCCAATAGGAAAGAGAAAGAGAAGGAAGAATCCAATAATTATAGATACTTGTCTTGCCCATTCTTTTCGCTGTTTTACTCCCGCCCCTACAAAATAATGTAATATTGCTGGTAATATTAATGGAATCATAAGTAAAAGAGTTACTGTGAAGCTGAACTCGTCATTAGCAATTACAGGCAGCGCAAATGACACAAACACCCAGCTGATGACATATAAAATAGCAAGACCAAAGTGAATGTTTTCTGGTTTAGATTTTTGCATTTTCATATAAAGTTCCTTTTTATTTCAAATTTTATCTTAATCGGTTGACTCTAATATATTTAGTGCCTTTTTATATTTTTGAACGCGCAACAAATCTTCGTCTTCTACTGATGGAAGACGTGTTAATTCCATATTATCTTTTAAATCTGCTATTTTAATTTTTGTTGCTAAATCATCAGCAGATACTCTAACAATAAAGTCTATATATTCTTCATTATAACGTTTAGTCAAACAATCTATTGCGCGAAGAACAGATGCATGAAAGCCATGACTTTCTAAATCTTTGATTGATAACTCACTATCTTCAATAACATCATGTAACACGGCGGTAATTTGCTCTAATTCATTCTGAAACTTCAACATTATTCTTAGAGGATGAAGTATATAAGGCTTTCCTGCTTTATCTAATTGTCCAGAATGTGCATGAACGGCTATTTCAATTGCTTTATCAACAGAACTCATATTATCTTTTCACTTACCCTTAAGATATTGCTCACGAGTAATTTCTTCTCCATACAATAAAGCATCATTAAATAGCCTATTATCATGTGGTACTAACTCTTTATTTTCTAGCTCACCATAAAACTTTACAAAAATTTTACTTCGTTTATGGTCCCAGCGGAACATGACATCCTCAAATGCATAGTCGACATACACATCCTGTTTAGCAAATTTTTCACCTTTACTAATACCCATACTATAACCTTAGGAATATTTTATTTAAAATAAGCTATTAACGAAACTTGAAATAAACGCATTAATTTGACTTCTATAATTTATTATTAATAAAACAACATGCTACTTAACGAGTATATTATCAATAAGCAATTCTGCTGAAAATATTTGCAAAGACAGCATATCTAATTTTGTTTGAATTGTTTTTGTTATAGTATTCGCACCAACTCGTATCTTATAATTACCTGGCTTTAATATTTCTATTGTTACATTAAACCTTTCATTTTCTTTAAAAGAATAATCCAAATCTTCTTTATCACTATTCTTCTTATCTCTAATCATTAAGCGACTTGAATAAACACCTGTATTACCGACACTCCCGAAACCTAGTGCAACCCCTTGTTTTTTACTATTACTATTTGTCAATAAGATCATAGCACCCGGATTATAAAGCTCGCTTGCTTGACCTTTTTTAAACTGGCCAGATATTTTTATTAATTTTTTATTAGAAAGACTTCCGATCTCTATTAATTTATCTCTCCCTAGCTCACCAACCACCTTACTGTTTTTTAAAGTAATCAAGTTGTCAGTTTTAATCAATGGTAAGCTTGTTAAAGGATTATTGTTTCTTTTAGTCACCGAAGTATCCGACACTGCCATTACAGATGTTGGAACTATAAAAACGGCACATATGAAGATAAAATGTTTAACCATTAATACTGTAGCTTGCTTTATATTATTCATTTCATTTACCATTTAAAAATCCCTACACCTATCACTAACCAATCACTATTTATTTAGAGGTATTTTTCATCCGAAAAAATGCATCATATCATCTAATAAATCCCTATCATCTTTCGATATTATTTTACCTTTAACTATCTCATCAAAAACCCCACGAATTGGAACACTACAATGATTATCAATTAACTGGATTATTTCTTTTTTTTTGTTTTCATCCACATATTTCTCCACTAGCTTTATTAAATCATCTTTCGCTGAATTTTTGTCCATACTAATCCTCTGGTATGATTTCCACGCTATCTAATTTTATTTTTTGTTCTGTTTTCAATTGTATTTTACCACCAGAACCATACTCGGGATAAGACTTTGTTATTGGTTCTAGTTTCAACCCAGTATCACCTTTTTCGAATGGCACACGTACATTTGGTTTACCTTCATTATAAAGTTGCAAAGTGTCAAATTTTAGTTTCAGTCTGCCATCACTCCATGAAGGGATCATTTCTGGACCTCTAATCTGATATAAATCACGTACTTCCTTACCACTATTTAAATTTTCAAATCCTATATATGAACCCGGTGTTTCATTGGTTTTAAAAGTCTCATCTACATATTTGTTTACAGTTCCATCATCATTTTTATATCGGCTGTATCTATATCCAACAGAAGGTAATGTAGATTCAGGTCCTGTTGGCCCGACATAAAAATCTATACCTTTCTTATTAGCTGTTTTTCTAGTTACCAATTCACGAGAGATTCTCAAATCATTAATTTCACTTAAGGGTACTGCACCATCAAATGGCCCCTGAGCATTAATTATACTTAATTGATTTTTTTGCTCTAAACTTAATGAGGTTGCATTTTGAGATTTAATTCCAATCGATTTAGTCTCAGGTTTTAAACTCTTACTCCTAATAGAGTTATAATAATCTTTACTTTCTCCAGCTATTGCCTTTGCTTTTGGACTCTTTGGATCTAGTACTCGCCATTGCTCATACAGCTCATGTCCTTTACCACCTGGAATACCAGTTTTAGCCGCAATATCATCATAGACATCATTACCTAATATTTTCCTGGCATTTACTTCTGATTCTTTAGCGTAAATCATTGCCGGTGTATTAACTTGAGTCTCACCCTTAATACCAGCACGTGTTGTGTATGTTACATTGTATCCTGAGTAACCTAATGGATTAGAGTCAGCACTTATAGTTTTTACATCCCCGCCTTTTTCCATAAGCAACTTAACCGCATCATCAGTATTGTCCGTTACAATAGTGTTTCTTGCTAGATCTTTAATTTTTGAAGAATCACCCTTGTAGTCTTGTTTTATTTTTTCAATTGCCCTGGCTTCAGATTTTATTGGCGCTGAAGCCACTTTTCCATCAACTTCTTTTGCAACACTATTAGCAATATCGTCAATCTCAGTTTTTGCCTGAGGAGCCTTTGCATATACTTTATCAAACTCCTTTTTATCAAAATTTGTTCGACTTTTTAGAGTCGTAGTTCTAGAGTTAATCTTCTTATTAAGCTCAAGATTGCGTTGTCCATTTGATTTAATTTGTTCAAGAGCGGCAATTTCGTCAGATACCTTGCCACCTTTACCTATCTTACCTAAACGTAGTGTTTTTACTAACGGTGCAATTGCAGCAACATCAAGTGCCACTCCCGCTGCTGCATTTTCTTTCATGTAAGCCGGAGCTTTATCATCAGAGAAAGTTATTTCCCAATTTCTACCTGTTTGCTCTAATAGTCCTGTCGTATATTGAGTCACATGCGCGCTAGGATTTTCTATGAAGGTAGTATTTTTTGCTGTTTCTACATTGTAATTATAAAAATCAGTAACAAAATTACCATTATTAACTACTGTTTTTGCAGTTGAATATTCGAGAGCTTTTGATAGATCTAAACTTTGTCCTACCGATGTTGAACCAATGGCATTATGTATTATGTTTTGCTGTGGCGCTGTAAGGTAGCCACCTAATTCACGATCTACTCTCGTGGCAAGTTGTGTATCTGTGACATTCCCATTATTAAAAACGAGTAATGGGGTTACTGAACCTTTAGTGGAATATCGAGTTGCTTCTTTAAATACATCTTGCTGCCCTTCTGCTGCTAACCAGCCACTACCGAAGCTATCACTATCACGATTCATTAAGCTTGTTTTTAAACCAAAAGCTTCTACTGCTGCAGCTGCTTCAGGGTTAAAGCCAAGTTGTCCATTACTAATTCGTTTTATATCATTAGGGTTTAATACGATCCCGTTAGCTCGTGAGTAAGCATTAAGTTCATTTACGGCTCTAAGATCATTACTCGCATCTCTAAATCCATATACAAGGTCGTTTTCACCATAATTACCATTTGCAAAAGCCTCATTTCTTAATTCAACACGTGCCAGGGCATTTAATCGACTGTGATTACTTTTTGCTTGATCGAGATCAACATGGTACTTTGAATTAACAAATGTTGTCGCCCAGTTATTGGCTTCATTGTTGAGCGGCTGGGAAAAATTCTTTTCGTTCTGTGCATTATGCTGGGCGAATAATGAATGATCATCTTTTTGCTCTTTTGTTGCGTTAAACAATTCAACATCATAATTTCCTTCTCTTCCTTTTAAGAAAGCTACAGATAAATCACTTAACCATTTTGAGGCTGCTTTATCCGAAACACCATCTTGATACAGCACATCGCTGTCAATCTGCCGCAAAGCTTGTGCACGTAGCCGCTTTAAGCCTTCTTCAGGTGTTATTTTATTTTGTTCTGCGAATGCACTTGCCGTTCTACTAATCAGGTTACCTTCAGCCAGGTGCAATTGACGATACTCAATTTCATTTGGATCATGAGAATTAAAGAATTTATTTGTTTCAAGTACTGCTTTTGTTGGACGCTGATTTTTATCTAAAGTGCCATTAAAGGTATTAGCTGCTGTTAGACTATCATAACCATTCATCGCAAAAGCAAAACTGGTATAGTCTACAAAGGCTTGCCCCATGATATCTGAATAACTCTTACGCGCATTACGGTATTTCTGTGTTTTCGTATAAGCCGCATCGCCATCACGCACATGATCCATATGACGACTAAACTCATTGCCCAATGTTTTTACAGAATCACCAGTGGTCGCATTATGGTTATCCACTAGAATTATAGTATCACTTTCTTTTAAATATGCACCTTGAAGCTGTCTACCTTCGCGCGTTTTGAGATTTTGATATTCCTGATAAGCAAGTTTAACTTGTGTTGGAGGTATACCAAGCTCTTTTGCAATCGTATTAATCAATACTGTATCAGACAGTTCTTTATCTTGAAGTGTAGCGTTGCCGTCAGTGATACCTTCAATCAGTGATTTTCCAGTGACCCCTTCAAGATCTTTATTCCCCGTCATTTCTTTTGCAAGTTTTTCGCCTGCATTTGAAGCAAAGTATTGTAGAGCTGTATAAATACCTTGTTTCTTGATTAAGTTCTCTCTGAAACTTGTTTGCTCTTCACCTATACCGAAGAAACTAGCCCCATCTTTTGATAAATCCAGAACAGCTTCACCAAGTATTTTTGTACGGTAATAGTCGTCTTTAATTTGCTTACGCCCTTCAGCACTAAACAACCGATGATCAATCGTTAAGTCAATATTCCCCTGCTGGCGATCAAGCTTATAAATATCTTTGTTGGTTTGAGTGGTATCACGGTTTAAACGTTCCAGGGTACTGTCATCACTATTAGCAATAGTGATATTTCCTTGACCCAACGTCGCAAGTGTTTTGGTTTTTTCATAGCCAGTGCTATTAGCATATTGCACTGAACTGGTATTGAGCTTGGTCTCTGTTTTTGAGCCCTTGGTTTTATCAACACTGGCATCTGTTATTGTTTCACTTAAACCTACACTGGTGCTTATGCCGGCATTGCGATTATTGCTAAATTTTGTATTACTTAAATCTTCAAAACCAAAACTGTTTGTAGTGAGATTTAAATTACCCAAATCATTATTATCTTCATCGACCGTGGCAAGCAAGGCACCGTTAAGCTGGGTGTGTTCTTTAACTTTTACATCAGCAGTACCACCTGAAGTTAAACTACTCAGTACTGTTTCGCGAGTTGTGTATTGTCCACTACCCGCGCTGACACCCCCATTGACACTACTGACTTTACCGCTGTCATTTTTACCAAAGCCCCCACTAATGGAGAAACTGTTATTTTTGCCCTGTGTGCGGTTTTGTACAGATTCAATCGTGAGGTTTTTACCAATATCAGCGACAAGCGTGTCACTGGCATGAACATTACCACCACGAATAGTGGCATCGCCTTTTGTCACAAGTGTAATATTTTTAGCATTAAGTGTGCTGTTGTTGTATGTGGTTTGAGTATTTTCAGCACGACTTCGATCAAAGCTCGCGTTTACAGTTGGCCCGCTTGTCGCGCCCCACACGGTTTGCGCAATGGTTATGTGGCCGTGTTCGGTTTTATTGTTATCACTTGAGGTATCGCGACTAGCAAGTATCGATAAGTGATTTGTATTAATATTTAAATCATTGGCCGCTTGTAAGTGACTGCCTTGAATGGTGCTGTCACCTTTATTGTTTAGATAGATATTGCTGCCTTGCAGGATACTGGCGACGGACGCAGTTTGGCTTTGTTCGGCCTGTGTCTTTGTTGCATCAATGTCGAGTTGTACACCGGCATTAAAGCCCCAGGTCACCGCACTTTGTGCCGCTGCTGAGGTTTGTTGTAGTAGTAATGTGCCTTTGCTGGTGACATTTAAGGTGGCAGCGGCGATACCTACTTCGTACCATTCCTTATCGTCTTCTGCTCTTTCTATAAACTCGCGCAGTTCCTGAATATCTTCATAACTGACACCGACTTCTTTATTTTTATAGTCTGCTTCAAGTTGTGCAAGATTGTCTTTTTGTATTGCCAGTGTTTTTTTGTATTGACGATAATCTTCATTTGCTTGTTTTAGCTGATCTTTTGCTTCGTCTAAGGCTTTTACCGCATTAACCACTTCGACTGCCTGGTGTTGCACAACCACACTGACCTCGGCTTTGCCGTGAGTTTCTTTGGTTGCACTTTCAAAGCGATCTTTTGCTTCTTTTATATTAATATCGCCATTAGCCAGTAAGGCTATATCGCCCTGGCCGTTTTCCGATGTGTTGGCGATAAGTTGTGATCCTTCAATGCTGATATCACCGGCGGCATCTAATGTAATATTATTCTCCGCTTGTAAAACACTGCTTTTATTTTGAGTCGTCCCTTCTTTGGTATCAACTTCATCATAGGTTGCATCTGCAAGTTTAAGCGTTAAACGATCATTATCCGTACTGATGGCTTGATCGGGCCGGGTTAAACTCTTTACAAAATCGCCAAAGCCAATACTGACTTCTTTTTCATATTGATAACTTTTTTCATTATTTGCTGCGGTAATAATTTCTATATCACCCACATCGGTTTTCGCATGAATATTGTTAGCCGCCAGTAAGGTTGACCCGACTATTTTTGCGCGAGAAGCCTTGATGTTAATATCATTTGCCGCGCTGAGTTCTGAACCGATGTATTCAGTGGAGGTGTTTCCAGCACGCTTTTCTTTTGAGTTATAAAGATCACCACTCGTAAATAAGCCTGACTTAATCGACCACTCGTCATAAGTGCCTGTCTGTTCAGCTGCTGCTATCAAGACATCATTATCCGCCTGAAGGTTAATATCTCTACCCGCGGTTAAGTTACTGGCAACAACCGTTATATTGTTACCCGAGAGAAGACTAAGATCGCCCTTGCGGCTCGACAGTTCTGTTGCATTGAGTAACTGCTGACTTCGACGGCTGCCATTTGAACTACTTGAAAAACCACCAAAGCCTTTTTTGCGTGATTCATGCATGTCATAGTTAAAATTAAGTGCGGCGTAGACGTTGACATCACCTTGCGCACTGATAAAGGCTTCATTACCTATATCAAGTTGGCTACCTATAAAATTAACATTGTTTTCTTTTTCTGCTGATGCGTGATTTTCATTTGCATTGATATAGAGATTTTCAGCCGCTATTTTTGTGCCTTGTGAACGGATACGTTGGGTTTCACGAATCGTCGTGCTGCTACGCCCCCAACTCCTTTTCCTATGATGATAATAATATGAATAGGTCTCGTTATTGACCGCATCAAAATTAATATCACCTTTCGCATCAAGCATGATGTAATTATCTGCGTTATTTCCAGCCGTTAATATACTGCCCTGCGTTGTCAGATTATTATCAGCCTGAATAATAATATTGTTTTTGCTGTTTAAATCTGTAACATCATAATTTACGCTACGATCTATTGTGTAGGCACCCGCTCGACGTTCACGTTGAGTCATGTTTCTTGCCGCGCCTAAGGTAATATTTTCACCGCGCAACTCGATATTATTTGCAGTTATATCCGTGCCTGTTAAGGTTAAATCTTTCCCTGCCTGTAAACTGGTTACGCCACCCGAGTTAAAGCTCCCGCTTGTGTTTGTGATTGAAGTTCTTCTATCAGAATCATAGACATAGCCCCACACACTACGTTTTTCAATAGTATGATCTTTACTAATGGCGATGGTATTTTGTGTAATGTTTTCTTTTGCGCTTAATAGAATATTGCCTCCGGCATCATAACGGCCTGCAGTATCTATAATATTATTTTTAGCAATAAAATTAATATCACTGCCCGCGGTAACTTTGCCACTATCAATGACTCGTGCATCATTACCCTTTCCAACTACCTGGCGTTCATTTCGAATCGTGTTTGCTGAAACCTCGATACTTTCTTTTGCACTGAGATTACCCTGATTCAGGTAATCACCTTCTTCAACATTTGCTACCAGGCTACCACCGGCGTTTATCGTGTTTATGTTTTCCTGATATGTTGTCGTCGTTGTATTGGTATCTTTAGGAACAGGGCGACGGTAATAATAATAGTCGTCATCATAACTCGAGTATTTTGGCGCGATATATCGCTGATATTTGTTGTCACTGCGACTGGTGATAAGGTTTTTATTTTCAATGCCTTTTTTAGCGGTTTGAATAATATTGCCTGATGCTTTAGTCGTACTACCAACATTGATTATTTTATTATCGGCGCTTTGAATTAAGTCACCTTTTGCGGTAACGCTGGCAAGCTGAATTGCGGTGTTATATTTTGTGGTAGATGAATTCTCTATTAAGTGACGTGGTGCATTGCGAGGTCTATACCAGCCGCTACTTTCACCTGTTGAATTTATCGTTTGGTTTTCTAAATAACGTGTTGCTAAACTTTTATTGGTAATATTCCCTTTTGCTTGCTGAACAATGTTGGCATCCGAACTGATGATGCCACCGAGGTTATTAATGTCATTACCCGCAATTTGAACCAGGCCACCTTCGCCTGCATTAATTTCGGCTACTTCAGTTGTGACATATTGCGACTTAGTAACAGTTTGCGAATACGTTCGGGTGTCATCGTCATCATAATATGACCAGCGACGACCACTCCAACCTCCATTAACGCGTGTTTTGTTATTCTTAACCTCAAGAATACTTTTGTTTGTGATGTCTTTTCCCGCTTGCAGGTAAATGGCTTCTGATTCCAGGTAACCACCGTAATTTGCGATGCTGCCATTATCCGCAATGAGTGTCAGATCACCCTTGTTTGTATTCTCATAGTGATCATCATCGTCTTTACCTTCGTGATGTGGATGACGTGAGTTCTTATCATGATGCTTTCCCTCATCATCTTCTGTTTGAGTACGCGCACCCGTACGAAGCGTTGCACGTGTCAGAATAATATCGTCTTGTGCTTTTAAGGTTACGCTGTTGGCCAGCATGTTATCTGCACGCGTCAGCCCAAGTGATAACAAACTTTGCCAGAGTTTTTGATCTTTACCCTTTGTGTGATTAAAACTTTCAATCACATTCAAGCTGGCTTTACGATTATTTGATATATCGATTTTTTTCGCCTGAACGACAACCTGGTTAGCCGCTAAAACCTGCCCGCCTTTTTGCACATAGTTACCGCTGAGCTTGACCAGGACACTGTCACCGGCTGCGACTTTTGCGCTGCGGTAATGCACTTTCCCGGTGGCATCAACATACCATTTGCGTTCTTCACCGCTGATATTTAAATCCACCGCTTCGATAACAAGATTATCACCCGCAATCAGATCGGCATCCTGGTTATTAATCTGCTCGCCTTCCAAATACAAATCATTCGCTGCGATAATTTGTGTATTAATCCGGCCGGCTTGCGCATTAATGCCTTCACCTGATGTTGGCATCCAGATTTGAGGAACATACACCTGATCACCATTACCCTGATCTTGTGCAACAAAGACTAAAATCGGATCAGTGATTTGCGACTGTTGAATCGCATCGGGTATTTGACCAAAACCTAAACCTGTATTTGTCATATAGGCCTGGGTATTGCTGTAGAGAGTATTGAGCTGACCTAATGCGTCACGCTCTGATGTAACAAAAGGCACACCACCATTGCTACGCAGTGTATTAACGATAAGTTCACCAATATAAACATCGTCACCCACCATTTGGTTATTGGCATCGATATTTGCACCAGATGACTGAATAAAGGCATCACTTAAACGTGTAAGGTTTGAATCAATAACGGTGTTATTAAAGGCATTAACAAACTGGTATTGTTTATCGCCTGTTCCTGCTTCAAACCACGGTTTTTGTGCTAAAGGATTTATCTGTGCGCTGGTATCAAGTTTTGCACCCAGGAGTGAGGCAATACTAAAACCACTGCCCGTATTATTTTGTGTCGGTGCATTAATCGTGATGTATGAGCCATCAACTAAGCCGGTATTGGTGAAGACGCCTGTTAAATCAATATTTAAATTATCACGTGCCGTTAATACACCAAATTGTGTGCTTGCATTCGTATTACTTAAATTTGCGCCTTGAACCGTTAAGTTTCGTCCAGCAAGGATTTGCCCACCCTGGTTATTTAAATTATCAATTAATAATGAAACATCACTACCACTAATACGACCGCTCGCAGTATTCGTTAACGTGTTTGCATTAATCGTTACCACACCGGTTACGGTGGCATTGGCATTTAGTTCGGCGATGAGTGCAGCATTTCGCGTTTTAATTTCATTGGCTAAATCTTCAGCGCTGCGTTGTTCGCCATTAAGAATTTTTTTCGTGTGTTGTTCTGTTAATAAAACTGGATCAACGATTAAACCTGTTTGTCCTAGTTGTGAATTGGTTAAATCAATCGACGCAATCACACCGCTGTTAGTAATACTGTTTGTTTTTAAATTAGTATTAGTGTGGCCGATACTCACCGCGCCTTCTAACGATGCAATAATGCCGGTATTAATTAATGTGTCATCGACTTTAAGGTCTAAAGCTGCCTGGTTTTCAATGAGTCCGTTATTGGTAAGTTCATTGACGCGCAACGTGCCATTTTGCAAGTGTGTTAAAACGGCGTTATTGGTTAGACCAAATAAATCAAACTGGTATGTGCCACCTATATTAAACGTGCCAACATTATCATGCGTGTAACGCCCTTGACCAAGAAACGAGATATCCCCACCGGCCTGAACATTTCCATCGAGTATGATTTGTGCATTTAAAGCTGAGGTAAGTGAAATATTATTCGCAGCAATTAGACTTCCGGCAATATTGATATTGCCTACAGTTGAAGTGAAGGTTGCATTACCACCACTCGTGAATCCCTGGCTGGTTGATACTGCACCATTAATCGTGAGGTTATTACCGGATGTTGTACTAATACTGGCATTCGATTGCAGTATAGTCGCCTGTAAAACCAGTGCGCGCTGACTTTGAATATCGCAGTTACCATCCCCAGCAACACAGTTAAATAATAGTGTGCCTCCTGCATTAAAGGTAGCTAAACCTGTACCCGTAATACGACCACGTGTACCACTGACATTCCATGTGATATCACCACCCGCTGTTGTATTACCACTTGTTGAAATTTGTGCATTAGCTGTTTGCGTGGTTACCGTAACGTTACCGTTCTGAGCAGTGGCATTACGGTAAGAAACATCATCAGTACCATTAAGTGTAACGTTACCTGAAGCACTCGTTGAACCTGATGCAGTAATAGTCGCACTTGTTCCCGTCGTGGTAACAATCACATCACCCGCTTGAGCTGTGGCATTGTTATAGCTCACATCACCAGTTGCAGTAAGGGTAATGTTTGTAGATGCGGTAGTTGTACCGGTTGATGTGATATTGGAATTTGTCCCTGTCGTAGTGACAGAAACATTACCCACTTGAGCGGTGGCATTGATATAACTTATATCACCGGTTGCATTAAGATTAATGTTTGTAGATGCTGTAGTAGAACCGGTGGAAGTAATATTATTATTTGTGCCTGTCGCCGTGACACTCACATCACCCGCTTGCGCAGTGGCATCCCGGTAAACAATATCACCTGCTGCAGATATCGTAATATTATTTGTACTAATTAAATCATTGGGTAACGTTACACCGGCGCCATCTTCAGTGGCCTGGATAAAGATTTGCCCGGCATGCATCGCGCCGGCACTATTGGCATCAATCGCGACATTGACTGTTCTGCCAGATGAATCAGCCTGCCATGTCGAGGCAGTAGTATCATTAACCGATAACGTGCCTTTACCAAGGTAAACATTTAATTGATTACTCGCCGCATCAATAAGGCCATTGATTTCCGCCTGGCGTGTTAGCAAGGTGGTGATATCCACATTACGGGCATCTAAGCCATCTTGCCCAATAATGAGTTGTGCCTGGTTATTGGCATCAATCGTAAACGTGATCGGGGTGCCCGTTGTGGGATTAACTGTCGCAGTACCCGTGGTGAGTAAAACATCTTTGATGGTTGTGCCCGTATCACCGATTGCCGTTGGGGTACGAATAAAACCACAGCCATCACAGGTGATGCCATTTGGGTTGGATAAAATATAGCGCGCATTGTCACCAAAGATTTCCGTATCACCACTCAAGTTGCTTTGACGATTACTCGTCACTTCATTCAAGATGATTTTTGCACTGCCCGCTGAAAGATTGGGGTTGGCCTGAACCTGTCCCCCTAACTGTGATGTACCATCAACCATAGAGTTATTCATCACCGCACCATTACTATCAATGTTGAAGCGGCGGAAATGATTTTGAGATACGCCACCCGCTGATGGAGGAGCAATATTGACGATATCAACCTGGTTGACTGTTGTCACATCTGTCGCGGTACTGCCATCAGCTTCAATACCTGCTGAGTGTACGAGGCCAGCATAAGCAGTGAAGCCCGTATAAATGGCAGTACCTACAATAAGAGGAAGTTTACGGATAAAACGTTTGACCATCAGACAGATCCTTTTGACTGAGGTTTTTCGTGTTGAAAAAGGTATGGGGGAAGTGTCCTTACCAACATCAAAACCATCATGGTTTTCTGCTTTAATGGGGGTCACCAAAGCAAAGAAAATCTACAGTAGACTAATTGTTACCAATTGTAACAAACTGTGTAAAAATCACGCAACAAATTAATGTTCTTTGTGTGATCTTTACCAAAATTTCCAGTTTGCTGTTATTTACCAGAACTTCCAGTTCAAGCTGGCATAAAAGACGCTGCTGTCTTTTACTACATAAGAAGGTGCTGACAGAGGTATGGCCAGGGTGGCTGACCAGTCCAGTTGCTGGTGTTTTGCCCAGTAAATACTTTGCGTTAACCCCACAGCCATGCCCATAAGACTAGCTGTAGCTTTCCCCGAGTTGGAAATATTGTCATTTTTCGCCTGGACATAGCCCAGATCCAGCCCAAAAACCGCACTTAATCCTTTCAACATGCCCTCTTTAGAGGGAGATTTCCAGCTAATATCATTTTTAAAATAAGTGCCGCTGTCACCTGAAACCGGGCTATTGCGGAAGCCGCGCACGGTATTGGCGTCACCCAGGCTGATTTGTTCTGAACCAAACAGGGGATCCACCGCATATTGACCTGAAAGGTTGCCGCTATAGCGCCAGTTTTGGCCGATCATATTGAAAGGCAAGTTCGCGGAAATATTCCAGCCGACTTTTTCAAATTGAGCGCGCGGAATATTGTCATCTCGAACGGGGCCATCTTCCACGGCATCAAATAAATCCAGTCCACGGGTATAATCAACCGAATACGACCAAATCATGCCGGGTTTTCTTATGACATGATCGACATTAATCGTGAAAACGGTCAGTTTTCGTGAGCTACTGTCCAGGCGCACATCTTCGAGATAACTGTTATTGGCTTTATGGGCGAGTTCCAATCCAAAGTTTGTTTTACTCGTTTTATCCCGATGCGCAACACGAGATAGTTTGAGTTTATGCGTATCCGAATCACCTGACAGATGAAAACTCCCTGACGTATCAGACACAGTCGATAAGTAACTCGAATGACTGCTGTTTGCATTGACCGTCCAGTAACCTAACGGAAACGACAGGTTGGCGGTTAAACTTTTACTATCTTTATTCTCCGTATTACCGCCTGCATATTGAGTCGCAGTAATCGACAGGTTGTCATTAATTGAAAGAAGATTATCCAGATCCGCGGTGAGCTTGCCCTGTTCCTGGCCTGTGCTTTCTGAACCTAAATTATCAAACCCGAGATAATAGCGATAACGGTTGTCATGCTGGGTTTTAATATTGATTTGCCCATAGCCAGGCTTATCTTTAACCGGAACAATATCCATTTTTGCCTGATTCGACGCCAGGCGATTCATCTGTTCCAGGCCTTGTTCAATGTCCCGAATATAAAGTACTTCACCCACCATAAAGGGAAATGCCGTACTCACCTGCATACGATCGCTTAAGGTGTTTTCATTGAGCTTAATACTATCAAGATGCCCTTCAAGCACCTGGAAGATAAGTTTCCCCGACTTTATGTTCTGATTAGGTAGTAAATAGGAACGCGCAAGGATCCAGCCCTTTTCAATGTAATAGCGATCAATCGCAACACGTAGTTGATCAATATGATTGGCCGTTAAACAACGATTAAGAAAAGGTTTAACCAGC
>JAPHTF010000040.1 GCA_026197095.1 Gammaproteobacteria bacterium | reverse complement strand
TTATCATTTGCAGTATTAAGTGCATCGTCATTTGATTGAAGAGCGACGTGTACTTTGCCGTAAACTTCTAATTTTTTATCGGCAACATCTACTGCGTGAGCAGAAACCATTGGTAAAGCTAAACCCGCAGCAACGGCAACGGCAACTAATTTTTTATTCATGAGTAATCCCCAAGTTTTAATTAAAATTGAGACAAATTTTGTTTGTCTTATAACGGGAAGTATCATGAAGATTTAATATTACAAGCTTGTTACGGTTAAATGACAATAGAATGAAAACTTGTTGTTCCCGGCATTGCGTGCCCTGAATATTATTGAAAAAGATATGAGGAAGTACTCCTGGGTTGAGGTCATAATATGACCGTAGCAATCGTGTAACTAAAAGCGCTTTTTCTGAGATTGCTTCGCTGAGCCCTCAAAAACACAGGAACTATTTACTGATATATACCAAGCTAAGTTTCCCTGATATTGTAAATGAGTTCAGTTCTCATTTGACAATAAAAGCTGTATTATTCCTTATATGAAACCCATTCTTGAACTCAAAAATATTGAATGCCAGCACCGTGGTCACACCGTTGTTCAGGGCATGGCATGTCATATTAATGAAGGTGATTTACATTGCCTGTTAGGTCCCAGCGGTTGTGGCAAGACAACTGCACTCCGTGCTATTGCAGGTTTTCAGCCATTGCACCGGGGTGAAATATTCTTAAATAATGAGCGCATATCTTATCCTGGTTATACCAAGGCCCCTGAGAAACGACACATCGGCATGGTGTTTCAGGATTACGCCCTCTTTCCTCATATGAACGTAAATCAAAACATTGGGTTTGGCCTGCGTGATAAATCGGGAAAAGAAAAACAACATTCCATCGATCAAATGCTTGAAGTAGTCGGCTTGTCTGGCTATGGCGAGCGCTATATTCATGAGCTGTCCGGTGGCCAACAACAGCGTGTCGCCCTGGCACGCGCGATGGCACCTGAGCCCAAACTGATTCTGTTAGATGAGCCATTTTCAAATCTTGATATTGAAATGAGAGAGCGTCTTAGTCGGGATGTTCGTGATATTTTAAAATCGCGAAATGCGACTGGCATTTTAGTAACACATGACCAACATGAAGCCTTTTCATTTGGTGACATGATTGCGGTAATGAATAACGGCCAAATATTACAGCGTGATACCGCGTATAACTTGTACCACTCACCAACAAATCGATTTGTCGCTGACTTTATCGGCCAGGGTGTTTTTATCCAGGGAATACTCTCGTCCCATGACACGGTAGAAACTGCACTTGGTACAGTTAAAGGCGATCGTGCCTATGAATGGTCAGAAGGCACTCCGGTAGAACTGCTTGTGAGACCAGATGATATCGTCTGTGATGAACAGGGCAATTTAGAAGGTACGGTTATACAAAAAGCCTTCAAAGGTGCAGAAATTCTCTATACGCTAAGATTACATCAGGACACTGAAGTGTTATCACTTTTCCCCAGCCATCATAACCATGAAATTGGCGAAAAAGTTTTACTCAGCCTTGAACTCGATCACATGGTGGCTTTCCGCCAAACATGAAAACTTGAGCATTCTGCAAAAAAGTGTATAAATGTCATACATAAATCTAATAACAAATTCATAGGTACTTTTTAGTGAAAACACGTTTTTTAATGATTACTTTCATTCTTTCTGTTCTAACCTTTTCAGTTCAGGCGAAAACGCAATATGTCAGTGATCATCTCGT
The DNA here is from genome assembly GCA_026197095.1 of Gammaproteobacteria bacterium. Taxonomy (GTDB): domain Bacteria; phylum Pseudomonadota; class Gammaproteobacteria; order UBA6429; family Thiohalophilaceae; genus JAGLTQ01. The sequence goes on along the minus strand of JAPHTF010000040.1, from coordinate 2,379 downwards.
TATTACAGTAAGAACAGGTCAAGGTGCACAGTTCCAGATTATTAAAACCTTAGAAAGTGGTGAGCATGTCGAAGTTCTCGAAACAACAGACACTGGCTATACTCGTGTTAAAACATCTGATGGCACAGAAGGCTGGGTACGCAGCCAGTATCTTGCTGAGGAACCCGTCGCCAGAGAGAAATTAGCCAGGGTAGAAGCTCAACTAGAAAAAACAAGAGAAGCATTAAAAACCTTTAAGGATAACTATGCTTCTTTAAGTAAAGAGCACAAAACACTTTCTCAAACTCAATCTGCATTGAGCACAGATAAAAAGGAACTTGATTCTGAATTAGCGCGATTAAATGAAGTGGCAAAAAAGCCTATCCTTCTGGACAAACAGAATCGCGAATTGCAGGAAAAAAATGTAACTTTAGAAAAAGACCTGCAACGCTTAAATCAGGAAAACTACTCATTAAAAGATCGTTCACAACGTGAATGGTTTATTGCAGGCGCGCTGGTATTATTTGGTGGTATTGTTTTGGGTTTAGTTATCCCCAAGTTACGTCGCCGTAAAACCACCTCTTGGTAATTTTCTAAAAGTACCGATATGCTCAAGCACTCATAGTCATTGAGGGAGGCGCTGAAAAATGTTTGTTTTCAGCGCTGACGGGGCAATCCCATAATTTATTACTATATTCCACCAGATTGCCACGCTTTGCTCGCAATGGCGGCTATTTTTTAGTTGCTTGCGCATGCTTTTGCATGGGATCATACTAATAAGCATTTAATAGTAACTGAGTCGACTAAATTTGAGTTAGTTAAATAGCATCATGAAAAAAGATAACACCACACATCATATTGAGTTTGTACACTCATTCCGAAATTCTTCAGGCTATATCAACGCCTTTCGCGGACGTACCTTTGTCATTGCGTTTGATGGTGAGATGCTGACCGATGAGCAATTTGCTCCCCTTGTTCATGACATTGCTTTACTCAATAGTTTAGGCATCAAACTCATTCTGGTGCATGGTGCACGGCCACAAATAGAATCACGTTTAAAAGAACGCAATTATACCAGTGAATATATCAATGGCATTCGTATAACTGATGACAATGCGCTTACCTGCGTAAAAGAGGCTAGCAGCAGTGTCAGGGCTGATATTGAAGCATTATTGTCTATTGGAATAACCAATAGTCCTGTTGCTTGCGCACGTATCAGCGTCATTTCAGGAAACTTTGTCACCGCACAGCCTTATGGTGTCCGTGATGGCGTTGATTTTATGCATACCGGCGAGGTTAGAAAGATTGACCGTAATGCAATCAACAAAGTGCTAGAAAACAATTCGATTATTCTGCTTTCACCTATTGGCTATTCTTCAACCGGTGAAATATTTAATCTTAGTGCAGAAGATGTTGCAACTCAGGCTGCCATTGAATTAAAAGCAGATAAACTCATTTATCTGGTCGGTGCGATAGGTGTTACTGACAAAAAACGTAAATTAATTCGCGAGTTAACGCTTAACGACGCAAAAAAATTACTTGAAGACAATAAAAAACTTGATGCACCAATCCAACGCTGTTTAACAAGCGCGATTAAAGCATGTCAACATGAGGTTGAACGCACACATATTCTTAACCGCGATATTGAAGGTGCTTTACTATTGGAGCTCTTCACACGAGACGGTTGCGGTACACTGATCACTGCTGAAAGCTTTGAAGACATACGTCCAGCAATAATAGAAGATCTTGCAGGGTTAATCGAGTTAATCACACCGCTGGAAAATGAAGACATTCTGGTCAGGCGTTCGCGTGAAAAGTTAGAAATGGAAATTGAACATTTTACCGTTGTAGAACGTGATGGAATGATTATCGCTTGTGCTGCACTTTACCCTTATTTTCAAGATAAGGTTGCTGAACTTGCTTGTTTGGCAGTGCACCCGGACTATCAGAGAAACAATCGCGGAGATCAATTACTAAAATATATTGAACGCCAATCCAAACAGCTTGGCATCAAACAACTTTTTGTTTTAACAACACGTACCGCTCATTGGTTTCGTGAACGTGGTTTTGTTTCAACGGATATTAAAACATTACCTGTTAAACGCAAATCACTTTACAATTATCAACGTCAATCAAAAATGTTTGCAAAAACTATCTAGGCGAAGTGAACAATGTTTAGGTCATATTGATGGTAGTAAAGTCTAAAACGGGTAGCCGGATTAAAACAAATAATATTCGCCCGTTTTTAAAATGGGCGGGTAACAAATATCGTATTATTGATAGAGTTAAAAAAGCACTTCCGCAAGGAAAATGCTTAATTGAGCCCTTCGCTGGTTCAGCGGCAGTTTTTCTCAATACTGATTATGAACATTATATTATTAATGATAATAATCCAGATCT
>JAPHTF010000140.1 GCA_026197095.1 Gammaproteobacteria bacterium | reverse complement strand
CATGTACGCGGTAATCGAAACCGGTGGCAAACAATATCGAGTCACTGAAGGCCAGTATCTCAAAGTAGAAAAACTGGGTCTTGAAGAAGGTGCTTCACTTGAAATAGATAAAGTACTGATGGTTGCCAATGGCGATGATGTCAAAGTAGGCGCACCTTATGTTGCTGGCGGTAAAGTCACGGCAAAAGTGAAAAGTGTTGGTCGTGGTAAAAAAGTGATGATCATCAAATTCCGTCGCCGTAAGCACTCTCGCAAAACACAAGGACATCGTCAGTCCTTCACTGAAATTGAAATTACTGGCATCTCTGCAGCGTAATTTTCAGATAGATTGAGGAAATACAATGGCTCATAAGAAAGCAGGCGGTAGTACTCGTAATGGACGTGATTCCCAGTCCAAACGTTTAGGTGTTAAACGTTTTGGTGGTGAAAGCGTATTAGCGGGCAACATTTTAATCCGTCAACGTGGTACTAAAGTTCACCCCGGTTTGAATGTTGGTATTGGTAAGGATGATACACTTTTTGCTAAAGCAGACGGTGTTGTTCTTTTCCAGAAAAAAGGACCGAAAAATCGTTCATTTGTGAGCATCGTTCCTGCTGAATAAGCATCCCGAACAAGCTGACAAATCAATGCCCCGTCCTGGCAAAACTAGGTCGGGGTTTTTTCGTTATGCAGGTCGGCCTTCAGGCCGATGTGGAATACTTGAGAAATTATTGTCGGCCTTGATACCCTCGAATATGTTTACATGAAGAGGGGCGCTATGAGGCCGGCCTACACGTGGTTTAAATTATGAAATTCGTCGACGAAGCAACAATTAAAGTAGAAGCAGGCAAGGGCGGTAATGGCATTGTCAGTTTTCGTCGGGAAAAATATATTGAGCTGGGTGGGCCGGATGGTGGTGATGGCGGTGACGGTGGCAGTGTTTATTTAGTTGGTGATGTGAACTTAAACACACTTGTTGATTTTCGTTATTCACGACGTTATAAAGCCGAAAATGGTGAGCCGGGTCGTGGCCGTCGTATGACAGGCAGAGGTGGAGATGATCTTTATATCAAAGTTCCACTGGGTACCATGGTCTTTGATGATGAGACTGAAGAACAAATTGGTGATGTCACTGAGCATGAACAAGTTTTGTGTGTTGCTCAAGGTGGTTTTCATGGTATTGGTAATGTACGTTTTAAAAGCAGTACTAACCGTGCGCCACGCCAGTGCAAACCGGGTACACCGGGAGAGGCACGGACACTCCGAATGGAAATGAAAGTTCTGGCTGATGTGGGTTTGTTAGGTTTACCGAATGCAGGTAAATCGACATTTATTAGTTCGGTTTCAGGTGCGCGACCAAAAGTGGCAAATTATCCGTTTACTACACTTTATCCGAATTTAGGTGTGGTGCGTGTCGATGTTAATCGTAGTTTTGTTGTTGCTGATATCCCTGGAATTATTGAAGGTGCCGCTGAAGGTGCCGGGTTGGGTATTCAATTTTTAAAACATGTTTCACGTACTCGTTTATTATTGCATCTCGTTGATGTCGCTCCACCCGATGAAAATGAGGACCCTGTTGAAGCGATTCGTGTCATTGAAAAAGAAATGGTACGTTTTAGCCCGGAACTTGCTGACTACGAGCGTTGGTTAGTGATAAACAAAATTGATTTATTAGCGGAAGATGAGCGGGATCACGTTTGTGATGATCTTGTTAAGCGTTTAGATTGGAAAGGCAAGGTCTTTAAAATATCAGCAATCAGCAAATTAGGTACACAGGAACTTTGTTACAAGATTATGGATTATGTTGATGCGCAAAAACAGCTGGCATTATCTGAAGATCAAGAAGATAAAGCAAAAATAAAAGAAGAATAAGAAAATAAAAAAATTATTGTCATTGCTAAGTCACGACAGTGAATGTGGCAATCTCAAGGTATTCCTTATGATCATGAGATTGCCGCGTCATTATTAAAAATATATGTTTTTAATAATTCCTCGCAACGACTGGTTTCGTTATATTTATATAAGGGCAAAGAAACGTTGTATCAATTATCATGAATAAACGTGAAGACATAAAAAAAAGTAAACGCTGTGTGATCAAAATTGGAAGCGCATTGTTAACTAACGATGGCTCTGGCCTGAATAAAGTGGGTATTGCTACATGGGCAGAGCAAATTTCTATTTTACAAAAAAGTGGTGTTGAAGTTGTTTTAGTTTCTTCTGGCGCGGTGGCTGAAGGCATGTGTCGCCTGGGTTTAACAAAACGTCCTGGCTCGTTGCATGAGTTACAAGCTGCAGCAGCAGTTGGACAAATGGGATTAATTCAATCTTATGAATCTGCATTTTCAAAATATAATTTACATACCGCGCAGGTACTTTTAACGCACGATGACTTATCGAATCGGCAACGTTATTTAAATGCACGTAATACTGTGCGAAGTTTACTTGCTCTTGGTGTCATCCCAATCATTAATGAAAATGATACCGTTGTTACCGATGAAATTCGTTTTGGAGACAATGATACTTTAGCTGCACTCGTTGCCAATCTTATTGAGGCTGACTATTTAGTTATCCTTACGGACCAAAATGGTTTGTTTGATCGTAATCCACGAGAACATGCAGATGCTAAATTAATCGCGGAAGCTTCTGCGAATGACAATTCGTTAGCAGCGATGGCGGAAGGTGGAGCAGGGACATTTGGCCGTGGCGGTATGGCAACAAAAGTGAGTGCAGCCAAACTGGCATCTCGCTCAGGAGCATCAACGTTAATTGCTGCGGGTAAAGAAACAAATGTTATTACACGCTTATTTAGCGGGGAATCATTAGGTACCTTGCTTTATGCAGAACAGACACCTGTTGCTGCGCGTAAACAATGGTTAGCAGGGCATTTACAGATTCAGGGTCAACTTATCATTGATGACGGTGCGGTGAAAAAGCTATGTGAGTCAGGTAGTAGTTTATTGGCTGTCGGTGTGTCTGATGTACGCGGCAATTTTAGTCGTGGTGAAATTGTGAGTTGTGTGGGTCTTAATGGAAAAGAAGTTGCTCGTGGTTTAGTGAATTATGGTGCAAATGATGTGCATAAAATTAAAGGTAAGGCGAGTAACGAGATTAAATCAATATTAGGCTATGTGGATGATGCTGAATTGATTCACAGGGATAACCTTGTGCTGGTATAAAAAGAAATTCTTAATGTATATTAAATTTTTGCATTCGATGCCAGAGAATCGGGCGATCTATACTAAGAAAGTTTATGCGTAAAATAAAAAATACTGCCACCATCTTCAGCATCCTGTATTCCTGTTTCTCCATCTATTAATAAAATAAAATTAAATTTTTGTATATCGAAAGTCCTAGCCCTGTGCCATTTTTTCTATATTAGTTGAGGCCGCATCAAGGAGTTGTTGTCGAGTTTTTAATTGTAAGATATTGAGTACAGCAAGAAAAAGAATTAATACAAGAATAACTGGAAAGCCCCTTTTTAACAGGCCGGATATTTTTTGAATGTCTTCTTTAGGGGGCAAATAATGATTTACTCACGATCAGTATTTATTATGTGTATCGATAATCATGGACACTTTCTTGAGAGTTACACTATGCAAACTGTATAAATAAACGCTTATATAGATATTTTTGTCATATTATATTCCCCAATTCCCATTTTCTATGTACGTGTATACTGTTATTGAATATGTATAATATTCCTCAATTAAAGGATTTACTTAAATACCCGACATATAATGAAGGCTTTACCGCTTTTATAGTATTTATTTGATGTTAGGAGTTTTAATTATTCGTTTCACCAAAATATCAACTTAACTAAATTTTCAGCAGGATTTAGGATGAATAAGATTTTATGTGCAATTTTATTGTTGTGTCTCACTAGTGCGCAAAGTTATGCAGCTGAAGTGAAGCTTAAAATGCCGAATGGACTCGTTGCAAATGCGGCATATACTTCAGGTACGTCTGACAAACCACTGATATTTTTGTTGCATGGTTTTTTACAAACGCATCATTTTTCAACTATTAGTCGCCTGTTTGAAAGTTTATCTGGAGAAGGTTATAGCGTATTTAGTCCGACGATGAGCTTGGGCATTCCTGATCGTAAAAAAAGTTTGGCGTGCGAGGCATTACATGACCACACTATGGAAGATGATAAAAATGAAATAGATGCATGGATGAAATGGTTAAAGGATAAAGGCCATAATAATATTATTCTGATGGGGCATAGCCAGGGTAGTACATCATTGCTAAATTATTTAACAGAACATCGATCTAATTTAATCAGTAAGTTTATAGCAGTAAGTATACTTGAAGTAAATGTGAGTCGAAATGACTCGGAAAATAAGCGATTTAATAAATTACTTGAAAGTAAGATTTCTGAAACTCCCCGGGTTCCATTAACAAGTAAATTATCATATTGCGTGAAATATTTTGGAACTCCACGCTCTTTTCAGTCTTTCCAGAGCTGGACAACGGGAAAAATACTTAAAGAAATTCAAGAGATTAAATTACCTGTGAGAATCATAATGGGAGGAAGTGATAATCGTATAAGGAAAAACTGGATAGAAAAATTAAAGGATACCAGAAAGCCCGTTACTGTAATCGACGGGGCCAACCATTTTATGGATGGATTTAATGAGTTTGATCTACTTGAAGTCGTTCTTAAAGAGCTTTTAAAATAATAAATGAAGTCTTATAAGATAACTCATTTAAGTATTTCTTTTGTTCTGTTGGTAGTCCTATCCGCTTCGTTAATGTTAGGTGTGGTTTTGCGCCATATGCAATCGATTTCAGAGAAGCAAGATAATTTTGAAAATCAGGAAGCCAGTAAAGAATTAAAGTTAGCATTAGTAAATTTAAAAAGACATGTTGAAAATGTAAGAAAAAATATAAATGATTGGGGTGAAACAAAACAACAGTTTGTTAATCGTGAATTCTATCAGATTTGGAGAGAAATGAGGGTGTCTGATTCAGGGAACCTTCCTTCTGAGTTTGATGATCTGGCACTTTATGATGATAACGGAAAAATATTTGGCGCGCCTGGCAGGCATAAGCCAATGCCACTGAGCATAAATAAAGGTCAACCTTATTTGCAAAAACTTGTGAGTGGGCAAGACGAAGATAAATTTGAATATTGGCTTTATGTCTTTCCCATTTTTGGAGTTGATTTAACGGGTCTATATGAAAGTAAAAAGGTTGTACTTGGATATGCAGGGGTCCTTTTTTCGATAAAAAATATGTTTGTGCGAGTAGGTGATTTTAATTTTATTGATATTAATTCTGTTGCCACAATATACCAGGATAAGACAATATTTGATTTTACCAATTTAAACGAGTACTTAAGATATGAAATTAAAAGTGACACATATAGAAAAGAGTTAATATCTGCAACAAATACTGCATTAGTAAATATTTCATTATTTGTTACTTTTGCAATGTTAGCAGCACTATTTTTTATCCATCAGTTTTTAGTAAGACCACTTAAAAACATATCAGTTGAGATCGATGAGCTTTATAATAATAACTCTTCATCAGAAGTTTCTTCTTTGTCTCTTCCTCATCAATCGATATTAGAGCTTGAAAACGTCAGGAGCTCTTTTAATGATTACCAGTCCAGACTTGTGTCATTGAATAAAGATTTAGAGTTGAATAACAAAGAGTTTTTTCGTATTGCTCACGAGGATTCATTGACGGGTGCTTTTAATCGCCGTGCATTTGAAGATGACTGGAGTGAATATAATCAGTACAAGAAAGATGAGCTATATGCGGTATTGATTTTCGACTGTGATAACTTTAAACCTATTAATGATAGTTATGGTCATGCTGTTGGTGATGCCGTTATTCGAAATGTCGCTAGTGTATTAATGAAATCTATTGGTAGCACTGAAAAATTATATCGCCTGGGTGGTGATGAATTTTCAACCTTATTAAAAAGGACAAGCCAAAAAGAAGCTATCGCTTTGGCAGAGTTATGTCGTGAAAATATTTTAGCTCATGATTTCAGAAAATATGGTTTAAGTGAATCTATTTCAGTGAGTGTAGGTATCTCTTTCTCTAAAGTTGGTGAAAATACATTTACAGATGTGATGAAACGAGCAGACTTAGCTATGTATAAGGCTAAAAGACCAGCGGAAAGCTCGATCGTTATTTATACAGAGGATTTGTCTACTGTAGAGAGTATTACATCAACAAACACCGTTAACGCAGTTTTTGCAGCCATAAAATATCCCGATAAAATAAAAATGCGCTATCAGCCTGTGGTTAAACTGCCATCATTAGATACAAGCTATGTTGAAGCGTTAGTTAAAATTCAGCATGAAGATCAAACCTACATGCCTGATGTCATTTTCCCTGTTGTTGAAGGAAGAAACCTGGATGTTGAATTTGATTTGTCGATTATATTGGCAATTGAGAAAGATCTTGAGTCTGAAAATTTTTCTGTAGATCAGGGTGTTTCAATCAACCTGTCTGCACCAAGTGTTATTAACACACGCGTGACTGATCTTTTAATAAAAATAAAAATTTCGCACCCAAAAATAAAATTTATTATT
>JAPHTF010000066.1 GCA_026197095.1 Gammaproteobacteria bacterium | reverse complement strand
GTTGTTTCAGAATCACCGTTGTTATCAGACCAGCTCAGTTCAACAGTATCGCCTGTTTTAGCACCTGAGAACTGGAAAGAAAGGTAAGGGTTCTTAGAAATCGCACCACTCCATTCAGCCATAATGACTTCTTGACCATTATGTTTGCCGCTCACGGTTTGAATGAAATGAGCAGGCACTGCTTTGCCCGTTTTTTTATCTTTACGTAATCCCGTTTCCATTGGATGCGTGATTAACGCTTTTACTGTCGCAACGCCATCTTGATTAGATGCACGTAAACGAATTGTTTTTGTAGCCATAATATTTGTCTCCTGAAATTCGGGGATTAACCGCCACAGCCACCGATGGTAACTTTGACTTCTTTACGTGCGCTGAATGCTTTTCCGTCGGCTTTAACCACGGCGATAACCGCAGACGTTTTTTGCATTTTAATACGCGTAGCAACAAACCCTTGTGCTGAGCCTTTCAGGTTGAAGTTCGACGTTAAAGGACTGTTATTTTTTTCAGCAAAGATACTGATAGAAGAAACACCGGCAATCGATGTTTTTACTGTAACCGGTACCACGGCACCGTTTTCAGCAATATCAGGGGCTTTGATTTGAATGTCGCCACTCGCTGCTGTGGTGCTGACACCCAGGCCGTTTAACGCATCAGGGACAGACTTCGCTTCGAAAGCTGCTTTAGGCCATGCTGCCAGGACAGCACGTGGACTTAAAAGACCTGCACTGACTGCAACGGCTACACCGCTGGCTGCGAGTGTGCCTTTCATAAATGTTCTACGTTGCATTATTTAATTCTCCAAAATTTTTATTATTCGGTTTAATGTAATTAGAGGGTTAATACCCACTCAGTAATAGCGTTAACTTCTTTTTCGCTAAGTACTTCATGTTTTCCGAATGGAGGCATAGTTGTATCTGGGTTTGCTTTAGTTGAATCCCAAATTTGGTCATAAATTTCTTTACGAGATTTACGTTTACTCACGCCTGTTAATGGTGGTCCGATATTACCGGCAAGATGTGCGCCCGTGTAATCGTGACAAGTAAAGCAATTGCCTTTTTTACGATCTTCAGCAATTTTCATACCTTCAGCGGCTAACCCAGTGTCTACTGCCATAGCGACGGTAGGAGTTAAAGCTGCTGTACCCAGAAGCACTAATACTGCACTTGCTGTAGTTAGGAATTTGGCGGTTTTCCGCATGATCTCCTCCTCGTTGTACAAGTTTTTATAAGAATTTATTTTTGTTTTTTATGCTCAATTTGAAGCATTTAGCTGGCAGAGCATAAAAGATAGTTGTTACACACTGCTTAGCTCTAGCATTACAGATGTGAAAATATATGGCAAGTGTTCGTTGAGTGTTTAATTGTATCTCGATATAGACACACAATTTCACCGGTGTATAGGTGCATAGTGCATAGAAGATAATGCATGTTGCATGATACGCCACGTGTTTATTAAGTGCTGTATAAATATATTCTTATATACTAATTACAATAAATTAATGATGAAGGAAGAAAAATATTTTATATTTTATTTTGAACTGAGCTCATGTAATTCAGCTTTAAATTCTTTGAGGCGAGCTTCAAGCCGACTGGTTAAATAAAAATCAACGTTTGCTATTTTTAACCCCAGTTCGAGTTGTTTTATTGCATCATGCGTTTGACCCAATAGGTAATAGTATTCTGCTAAAGATTGATGGCTGCTTGCCGGTTTGTTTAATTTTGCCTGAGTGTTAGCAAGTAGTTGGTAAAGTTTAGGTATTTTTGTTGATGGAGAAATCTGTGCCTGAAGAATTTTATCTGCTAATTCGATTTTGTTAGCTTTAAGTAATGTTTCTGCATAATAAAGATTAACGGTGTTGTTCCCAGGATATAAATTTAAAAGTTTTTTAAATGTTTTTATTGCTGCAGGATATAACTGGGCATCGGTTTCAATTTGTGCTTTTAAAATATTGTACGTAATTTGTTCAGGATTTTTGTCTATTAAAATATCAATTTGCTTTAATGCTTGTGAATATTGTTTATTCGTTTGAAGAGCTAAAGCATATCCGTAACGTGTCGCTTCTTTGTTTTGATAGTTTCCATCGCTTAATTTGCTAGAAAAATCTTTAAGTAATTCTGCAGTATCATCACTGGCAAGTACTTTTAACCGAGAGCGCAATAAATGGTAAGTTGTTGAGGATGACTCCAGTCCATTTTTGTATGTGCTTGCACGGTGTTTGGCATCTGCGATTCGTGCAGGATTAACAGGATGTGAGCGTAAAAACTCAGGGATACTGTCACCATAAAGACGGGACTGTTTGTCCATGGTATCAAAAAAATCGGCCATACCATGCGGATTAAATTCAGCATTGATTAGGAGGTTAATACCGATGCGATCGGCTTCTTTTTCATTAGAACGGGTAAAGTTAATTTGCTGTTGTGCGGATCCCGCTGCGACAGAGGCTAAAGCTGCTTGCCCTATATCATTATTCTGGCTGCCTAAAACCATTGCAGCGATTAATGCAGCAATAATAGGAATGCTATTTGAGCCTTGTTCATATTGACGGGCATGGTGACGCTGGGTGATATGGGCAATTTCATGTGCCATTACTCCTGCCAGTTCACTTTCGGATTTTGTAGCAAGTATTAAGCCGGCATTAATGCCGATAAACCCACCGGGTAACGCAAATGCATTTATGGAAGTATCTTTAATCAGAAAAAAATGGAAAAGTTGCTGTGTTTCTGAATGAGAAACAAGTCTGTAGCCAAGTTCATTTAAGTAACCCTGAATGATGGGATCATCCAATACGCCACCAGCACGGCGGATATTCCGTATAACTGCTTCCCCAGTACGGTATTCTTCAGCAAGAGAAATATTTCCCGCGTTATCACCAATATCGGGTAGATTTATATTATCAGCATAAGAAACAATGCTCATTAGGCCAAACAGTATGTAAAACAGGGGACGATAATGCATGAGTAGTATCAATTTCTCGTTAAAATTCTTCGTTCAAGACACGATATTTTTATTAGAGTTCAGTCAATATAATGGATTTTGAACAAATCTGCTTGATTTTTAGTGACTAAAATAAAAAGTGGGTTTTGTACAGGGTATTGATTCAAAGTATTACAAGCATGAAAATATATACTATTATATATACCCGATATAGCAGCCGAGGTTGTATAATACTTTGGATTTAGTGAATTTTTGTTGTGTTATAATTCTACATGGCATATAAGTAATAGATTGTTTGCTAATACGCTCAGCAATAAAAATATTTAACGTTTAATTTTTAACTAGGAGAGATCAATGGCTGATTTCGATCAAGAACTCGACGCAAGCGGTTTAAACTGCCCACTTCCTATTCTGCGTGCTAAAAAAGCATTAGCAGGTTTGTCTGCAGGTCAAGTACTGCACATTATTGCAACTGATCCAGGTGCAGTAAAAGATTTTGAAGCTTTTGCTAAGCAAACAGGCAACGAGCTAATGGAATCAAAAGAAGAAGGCGGTAAATTCGTTTTCTTAATGAAGAAAAACTAAGATTTAGTTTCTTCAAGAAAAACCAGCTAAACGGTTGTTTAGCTGGTTTTTTTGCTTTTAGGGAACTAAAAGCAGTGTAAATACACTCTTATATAATATTCTGAATAATTTTCATGAGGTACACATCATGTCAGAAAAGAAATTAGCAATTATTGCCACT
>JAPHTF010000166.1 GCA_026197095.1 Gammaproteobacteria bacterium | reverse complement strand
GTGCCAGTCGGATCGTTATCATGTGTACCGTTATCATCCCAATCATATTGAAGCCATGGTGGTGAGGTTAAAGTAACTCCAATATCACCCGTATTATTTGCACCCGGAGATTTGAGATTAATATTAAAGCTTCCATTAGTAGGTGGTTCACTAAATTGTGGTTTTGTTGCATCTGCAAGACAAGTAAAGTCAGTACCGCCAACACTATTATCAGCATCATCCCAGATACAAGTTTGTCCTACCCCAGTACCAAGAGTAATAGGATCAGCTCCAATATCAGTTAATATGACATCAATTGTTGAGCAAGTATCAGCGGTATTAATTTCAAAACCATTTGTATTGTAATACTCAACTTGTGCAGGAATAAACATATCTACAAGTTCTGAACCAAAAGCATTTTCAATATGGGTGCGACCGCTACGAACTTCAGTACTTCCTTCAGCAAAAGAATTTGAGCTGATTGTCGTGTCGGTAATATCTGTTGCACGTATTTCTATCGTCTCTGGAGGCGTTTCTTTTGTTGTAAATGTATAGGTTAAATTAGTTACTGTGCTTTGGCCAAAGTTAGGGCTAATTGAGAAGCTTGCAAAGTCTAAAGTATTATTAGCAAAAGTTCCCAGTGGTGTTGCGGCAGGATTAGCATCCGATAGAGTTACACCTTTTGCAAAGGTATTACGATAGTTTATTGTTGTTGCGTTAGCTTTATTTCTTGCTAAGGCAGTAACGGTAAAAGGTTGCCCTGAATAGGTAAAGCTATTACAGGCATGGGTAACAAGTGTTTCAAAGTGATGCGGTGTAAAACGGCCAACATTTTGAGCGCGACCTATAATATCTTCACCACTTGATAAATAGTTTGAAAGAGTTGTTGAGTAATTAAATATTCCAACTTCACTCCAATTATACGTTTTAGTACCCACACCGTTGGTAAAATTAGTACCGTTTGCACTATTTGTTAAAATGCCTGCATCAATAACGGTTACCAAAGGTACTGAAGGAAGTGAGGTTGTTATATTTGAAGGCGTTATAGGAGTAATTTCGTTACCAAAGTTTGTAGTCGTTATGTTGTTTGCAAGGTTGGCTCCAGTATCTGGTATACCATCATCGTTTGTGTCATCAGCCGCTTGCCATCTTACGGCAGTTAATGTTGTTACAAAATCCTCACCTGCTTGAGTAAATACAGTACCAGACGCATCTGTTGCATATGAGAGACCGGAAAGAGAAAACCCAAGTGGTCTGACAACAAACGAACTTGAACCTGACATGTAGTTACCCGATGGTGTTGTGCCATCGGCTAATAAAATATTATGTCGTGCATGCAGTTCAAGCGCCCCGGCTTCAGGATAGTTAAAAACAATACTGGCTTTGCCAGTTGCATCAAATGTAATTGAACGCGTTGTGTAACTGCTACTGCCTGCAGCAGCATTATCATTTGTTGTTGCAGCTAAAGCTGAGCCATTCAAAATAAATTGTTGTCCAGCAACGCAGCTGGTTGGATTTTTACATTCAGCAGCAAAATCAATATCCAGGGTTTTGCTCTGGAATGCGGGTTCGCATTGTGCTGGATCACTATCAGATTTTTTTACTGCTTTAAGTGTAATTGTTTTAGCATTAAAACCAACATTAGAATCTTTACCTGACAGTTGTGTTGGAATAATGGTGCTGCTATCAGTATCGTTACTAAAAATAAATCCGCTGTCATTAAACACCATGGTACAAGGAATGACGGTAAGTGCTGCGTTCCTGCATATCACAGGGTTTGCGGCTGCCGGTACGACGCTACTTGTTGCAAAGGTAATGGTCTCTGCCAGTGTATGTTTTAATTCATAGGTAGCAGTACCGCCGGTGAAAGTTTTTGTATCACCACCGATCCAACCCGTTGGAGATAAAGTTGCTGTAACGGATGATGTTACCAGGCTACTACAGGCCGCATTGGTACACGCTTTTATGGTGATCTGTTCAGGGTTACAGGTTACCGCAGAAGCATCATGAATAAATTCAATATGATGTAATGTCGTATTGACAGGCGTTTGTGCCGTTGCGCATATACGTAAACTATCAATTTCGTGAACATTCGTGGCACCACCGGTTGAACCTGTATATGAAAGTATCCAGTTGGCTGGTACAGCAGCTTGCCCGGTTTGTGCTTTTGCATCATAAGCTGCAACCAGCGTTACATAATTACTGCCACTGCCTGTAGTGTCACGTTCAACAGAGACCCATGCATTAACACCGTTAGAGTGGTCAATAATAATTCGGTAACGGTGAGCAGGGCTTGCAGCACCATTATTGTCTACTTCAGGAACGAGATTTGCGGCCGTTCCGGCATGGTAGCTATAACCGCTTGTACCTGAGCCAGAACCACGTATTGAAACAGAGTCACGTCTAAATCCAGGGCCACCAATCCGACCTTCAGTAGGATTAGAAAAGTTACCGTATTCATCAATGCCGACACCGAGCCAACCACCCGTAAAACCATTAATGCCTGTACGTTGAGCATACCCTAGCGAGCCACCATAACCTCCTGGAGCGGGAGGGACAGAAAAATCAGAGAGGATAACAGCTATGCCATCAGCACCTGAGCCACCATAAGCATAATGATCAAATTCTACTTCGATGCGGTTTCCTGCGCCGGGAAAAATTTGTTGCAGCGTGGCCATGGTGGCGGCGTTACCACTTGCATCTGTCATGCGTAAGCGGTTATTGAAAATCACTGGGTTTCCGAAAGTACCATTGTTATTCGAAACTACCCAATTAGATCCGGGTGAGCCATTCGCGCGATTAAAATCATCGGTAAAGCAGACAAGGGGTGTGGCAATAGCGGGCTTGAGAGAAATTGATTGGGTCACACCATAATCACGATCCCCCCCGTTTGCAGTTGATCTTGCAGTACGTGTGCCCGTTGCACCTGCAAGTGGACGGGGTTCATAGTACATTCCCAGTGAAACACCAGTATCGGTAGTAGGCGTTTCCGATGCTGTATCTACCATTTCGGTCATGCCATCGAGTGATGTCCAGGTACCAGAACTTGCCAGCTCATGAATTGTGACGAGCATGCCATCAGCCAGTGTGGTGGTGACACTGGGCGCATCGTGATCGCGATCACGCCCCGTTGCAACACCGGACTCACCATCAACAGGTGTCGTGACATCGACGCCGGTGAAAGTTGCAATCCCTCCGGAAGCCCCGATAAAACCGGTACTACTCAATACCCAGTCATAACTGAGTGGTTCAGTTGCAGTCGCAACTTTGTAATAGGATGTGAGCGTGCTGCTGTTCGTGTTGTTCTGGCTAACCTGTCGAATAACGGTCCATCCAGCAGGGGGTGTCGTTATTGAGATAGTGCCTGGTGCCGTGCTGATGGATGCAATCATGACATCCCCCGATATTGTACCGCCGGGTTTATTAATTGTTAGAGTAGGTGTACCACCTGTACCTGCAGGACGTAAGGCTAAAATGATGCCGAAATTTTCGTCACTACCACCACCAAACAGATCCCAATTATTAATACTTTTTGAGCCCGCAGCGGTTTGTAATTCGTAGTTAAGGCTTATTCCCAGGTCGGGTTCAGCCCCACTATCGTTATAGTCAAAATCGAAAGATTCGCTCCAACCCGCACCCTCGGCTACTGTCCGGTTGTCACTGACGAAACTGGCCACCAGTAACATGGCATTAGCAGATGGCGTCGTTATTGTGCCTGTGTCGATATTGCCAGAGTCTTGCGTGACAACACCAGGTGTTGCTGTATCAAACGGGGTGGTGGCGTTGACACCGCGGAAACGGGAAATTTGTCCACCGATGCCACTGCCATCACCATTATCACAGGCTGATCCAGACTGGGTAATCGTATTTGGGTTTGTAGCCTGGGCAAATCGCCAGTAAATGCGGACTTGCATTTCGTTTTCGTCTGGAGGACTGCCTGGATATTCTGCTGTGTAATAGGTATTCCAACCGGTCATGGTGATATCATTCCCACCACCGGTCTCTTTTGTCATCGCTAATGCAATTAACAGATCACCAACATTCCCTGCCGGAATCGATGGGTTTATGCTGCCGCAGCCTGTTCGTCCGGCCGCTGTGCCCGCACCAACATATACAATTCCTCCACTTACTGTGTTTGTAGAAGCTGAGTCAGCCGCGCGAAAGGAAACAGCCGCTGATGCTGGCATAGAAGCTAAGCTTGAAATAAATAAGATAGAAGTTACAAATAATAAAAAAGATGCACGTCTGTGCGTAAAAGAACAAGTGATTTTATTAAACGACATTAAAAAAAAAGGCGGAAGAATGTGTTTGAATGTTATTTTTTTCATCATAAAGGTAACGTGTTGATTCGCTTTTAAAAGTGTAGCAATTTTATAAGATGGCCGTGTTACCAGTTATCGGCAAAATAAGCCCAAATATGATTAATTTTTGCTAATTTGCTCTGTATATTTCTTAATATTTGCCTCTAAATGCATAGCAAAGCTTTCTACACCCGCCTCTCTTGAATATTTGGCAAATAAAGTCATATATTCAAGCATGACTTCATCAATCCGGTAAGAAAAGTTTACACCATCATTTAGAATTTGCAGTGCTTGTTTAAGGTTATTTTCCTTGTGAAGGAGTGTCGCTAAGCGAATGCGAGAAAAGAGGAAACGAGGGTCGAGTTTCAAGGCTTTTTCGTATTCAAATTTTGCGTTTTCAGGTTCATCACGCTCATAAATTAAACCGCGAATGTGGCGTGTTTGAGGCCGTAATGGATTAAGTTTTTCAGCCTGGTCAAGATTTTCATGCGCCAGTTTCAAAAGAGAGTTAGCTTGTTCAACTTTCTTAACCTCGGATAATTGGTTAGCAGCGCGGCGTAATAAATCTGCGTGACTAAAAAACGGGTTGTCCATTAATGGCGCAAGTTTTTGTGCTTTTTGAAAATACGTATCTGAAAGTTGATACTTATGCATTTGCATAAGTTTTTTAGCTTCATCATTGTAATAACTTGAGAGGGACGTTGTTATAAAATAACTGCCTAAAATAAATATCAAACCAAGACTGCTTATAATAAACATGATAGGTTTAAAGTATTGCTGAAAAGCAGGAAGAGTCTTAGTTAAAATCGAGTCTTGAGCAGCTAGTTGATTGAAACGACCAAGATAAAGTCCTGCAATAAGCAGTAAGGGTAAAATATAAAAGTTATAAGTAAAAAGACTATGGGCAGCAAAAGTGGCTAATGCAGAAAATAATGAAACAATCTCTACACGTTGAAGTGCATTAAAATTATTGTTGTCTGAAGAAGCTTTAATGGCTTTTACAAAACCCAATAAAATAAAAATAAATAACGCAACAAGTAATATTATCCCGGGATAACCTGCCTCAAGGGTTATTTGCATATAGTCATTATGCGCAAAAAATCCGGCGCTGGTGTCAGTCGCTGGGCGATAAGGTGGCCAAAATAGCCATAAACTACCGAGGCCAAGCCCATACCAGGGCATTTCTTTAAATAAAGGGATTAAACTTTCCCAGATAATAAAGCGTGTATTTCCAGCTTTAGATGAGTCTTGCAAGGTCATCATTCTATCAGCGAATCCATCAGGAAGATCCGCAATAAAATACTGAGATATCGTGACAAGTAAAAATGAGACAAAAATTATTATTAATAAAGAATAAATCTTTTGCCTTTCTATGTGCTTAAAGAGCATGGATAGTAAAAATATAAATCCAATAATTAAACTTAATGAAGCACCACGGCTGGTAATGATAAAAGTCGCTAAAAATAAAATACCAAGTGCCAGTGTTAATACTTTATCGCTTAAAAATTCCCATGGCCGATCTTTTTCTAACAATAAAAAATAACCTGACGCAGGTAGCAATGCGAGATTAATTAAAGCGGCAAGTGTATTACGATTAAGAAAAGAAGCGTTAGTTGGAACATGTAGATAATAATATTGAACTAAGCCATATATGGCCCATATTGTGACAAGCAATAATATAGCTGGCCAGACAGTTTTCCAAATTTGGTCTTTGTTGTCATTAAAGCTAAAGAGTAAAAAAACAATAATTAAGCTGCCAACCCAGAAAAAATTATATACGCTCAGGTACTTTATTTGGCTTGGAAAAAAGGAGATGCCAAACCATATAAGTAATAAAACAGCAGAGATTAATATCCCATTTATTGGAAGTTTGATTGGATTATAAAAGCGTTGTTTTAATATTAAAGCAAGATTGATTACAAGAAAAATATAACTAGCGGTAAATAACCAGGTATTGTTGCCGGTATAAAATAATGAAGACGTTAGAGATAAAATATAAAACAGACTAAATAAAGTATATGCATTGAATTTCAGATAATTAAATAACATTTATATTTTTCTCAGGGAACAAAACGTATTTCTACATTACGCCTGCTGAATTCAGGATTTCCTGCAGTACCAAAATCTGCCATAGCGGAAATATTGTAAAAGTTGTTCCCAAGAACTGTATTGATATTAAATTCAATTTCAGCTGTTGTGTTATTCAGACCAGCATTTGAAAAAGTCAGAGTGTATTTATCATTGTTAGTTAGCGTTATAGTTCCTGCATCCGCCAGTATAGATTGGTACATACTCCATTGCAGTGCTGAACGACCAGCATAATAGGCTTGTAAGGATGATATATCCTGATTTATCGCTTGCTGCCCTGAAGTTAAAATGCGCGCCATAGAAACACCCAAAAAAGCCAGAACAACAATAAGAAATATTGCACTAACAATAGCAAAACCTTTTTGTTTTACTTCAGGGTACATTGTAAACGTGTGCCTCATGGATTATATGAATTTGCTCACCTTGATCTTCAACCGTTAAATCAATATGTAATAAACCTGCTCGTTGTGGACCACCTGAATCAAAATTAAAAGAAAGGTTAGTGACATTTTGTAATAATAAATATGAGCTTGCAGGTACTGTAGGGTTAAATGCTACATTTTCAAAATTAGCGCTTTTTCCTAATTTTAAATCAGTGCCATCAAGATAAAATATAGTGGTGTTTGATTCAATAATATGAACGCGTCGCTGAGGAGAGTGGAGCGGAAAGGATTTGCTATTAATTTCTAAGCGAATAATGTCATCTCCTGCGACTCCATCAATATTCATGGGTGTAACACTGGTTACTTTTGACAGGTTGTTGCCAGTATAAATTGATGAGTTATTAATATTGTAAACAGCAACATGATCATCAACCTGGACACGCAAATCAGTGCCAGAGACTATATCAAATTGGTCAGATGCTGCCGCAGGTGAAACAGGCAATACCCTGTGTGAGGTATTATCTGGGTAGTCACCACTTGTATCTTGATAGTACCCCGCATCTATTATTTTAATAAATGCAACTTTTGTTCGTGTTATTGGTGTTGCCGGTGTTGTTGGTATGCAATTTGTACCAGCATCGTCAGGGATACAGACACTATTAGGTAAGGCATTGCGAACTTCACGTGAGATACGTTCTATCGCCAGTTGCGCTGAGGTCTGCATCTTCGTGCGCCTGGAGGTTGCATCATAATTTTCTAAATAATTACCAATAATTAAGCTCACAGTAGAGGCGACAATCCCAATAATAATTATGGTAATAATGCTTTCAATTAGGGTAAAACCTTTTTGTTGTTTAATTAACATAATCAAAAATTGGCTTTGTAAGAAGTAAAAGTGAGTCGTGCATCGAGTGGATCGCGAATGATCAAATCAATACGTTTGGCATCATTAGTTAATACATTCGCATGATTATTTAAAGTTGGTGCAACCAGAGCTACGTTATTCATTTCATTACCGGCAAATGATAGTTGAACACATACCGAGTATCCTGCGTAGTTTGCTGAAATATCAGCTTCGGTTTCATCGATAAAGTTATTTGGGCTTGCAGGGCAGCTACCAGCAGCACATGGAGAAGGTGGATTAGCAACCCCAGCACCACAGTAAGCAAGATTATGATAATCATCAATATCATCAAAGCGTGAGCGTGTTTCGCCTGGGTTAGGCCCAAAACTGCCTATTACTGTAGCCTGTGCGAGAGTACTCGAGCTACAATTTGTCGCAACAAAACCAGCAACACAACCACCACCTACGGGTGTATTTTCATCGTAGCCTTTACTGAGAATCTCATCCATTAATGCCTGTGAGAGTTCAACGGTTTTTAAACTCAACATCGTATCGGCACTATGCTTTGTTGTGTAGAGGTAAACACTGATGATGCCCGTTAAGCCAATAGAAATGATCAGTATGAATATAATAGCTTCAATAAGACTTAAACCGGATTGTGAGTCAGAAAATATGCGCATAGCCCGTTTCCTGTTCTACAGTCAGAGTAAAAGGTGATAATGAAACAGTTGCTACGTTATTTGGGATAGGGCGACCAAGTTGATCAAACTCTATTGTTTTAGCAGTGGTAACAATATTAGCTGGAAAAGTTTTGCTAAAGGACGTACTACCATCAGGATGGCGAACCGGTGTACTGATACCAGCAACAAATTTTTCAACAGTATAATTGGTTGTGGTGATAATGACTCGATGGTTTTCACCACGCGTCATGGATAAACGTTGGGCATGACGTATAGCGGTAATGAGTTCATCGGCAATACCACGGGCTTTGAAATCATTATCAGAAAAAAAACGGGGAGCAATAGAAGCAGATAAAATGCCAATAATAAGAATAACAACAATGAGTTCTACGATTGTGAAACCAGTATTTTTCATGGCGTTATAAAGAATACAGGCATCTATAAAATATAGATGCCTGTATTTATAGTGCTACCAAATTAAGGAGTATCATCTATAGTGATTAACCCGTTGGTATTATTATATTGAAGATCTAAAGTAGTAAGAGCAGTACGTGTAAAGGTACATACATTTGCCGCATATGTAGCAGTATAATCATTACTACCAGCCGTATCAGCAACAGGTCCATTTTGTTGGAATAAGCCATTCCACAACTCAGAACAATCAGTGGCATCTACTGCTGCAACTGCTGCTGCTGAAGTATTAGCAACATGCTCTGGCCAACCAGATCCGTTGATAAAGGCGTATGTATTTGTATCGATAAGCTGCGCAGCACCAGTGGTTGGTTTACCTTGTGCAATCCATTTTGCATGAGTCAACATGATCGCTGCTTGAAATGCACCAGCAGCACCGTTATGCGCTCCTGTTTGTGCCTCATTTTCTACATTGACGAATTTAGGTAAAGCTGTCGCAGACAATATACCTAAAATAAGAATAACCACGATTAGCTCGATGAGCGTAAAACCGGCTTGTTTTTTCATGAGTGTAACTCCTGAGTTATGTGGCAACCGCAGTTGCGAAAGTGTTTCAGCACTACATAGTTATAATGGCGAAACTACAAAATAGCTATAAATCATAAGGTTAAAGAATATAGTTAATCTAATCTTATAGCATTAATAAGGTTAAGTACAAACCTTTATATCGGTAAATACCTTCTAAATATTAAATTTATTCATATTTAAGAGAACAATAGCGCCTGCTACCAGAATGATCGCGCCAAATTGGCGTGGAAATTGAGCAAGTAATTTGTCCGCCTGACCCATATTGTCACTCATGAATTGCATTTTTTGCCGGGTAGAGATCCAAAAGTTGGCCTTTTCTTCGAGAGGCTTGAGTTGACTAGGTCGCACCAGGACTAAAAAGCCCATTAAAAAAACGACAGCAGACATGATGGTAAAGAAAATTTGAAATGCTTGTAATAGCCACTCCCACATTAAAGTTGTAAGGCCCGGTAAACTTTTTGCTAAGTAATTAAAATCTAACTGCCAATATAATAAATAGAATAAATATACTGATCCTACCATTAATAAAAGGCCGGCAACTTTTGCATAACGATAAAACCAACGTTCTACTGTAATTGGCTTTTCTAATGGCCTGGTTGCTTCACGCATCGAAAAGCTTTTGTTAATTTTTTGATTAAGGGTGAGGGCACTTTTAGGTGAAATGATTAGCCAAAAGCCATAAAGCATGGATAGTGCAGCGCCAACAATAATGATATTAAAAAAAGTGCTTTCAAGCGTATCAGATAAAAGATTTTCCATTGTGTATTCTCACTTTATAGATAAAGTTTATTTTTCTACTATCCAGCGATAGGGTTCCTTTGCCACTAAGTCTAGACCGTTAATGTCATCGATGCCTGCATCAAAACGGCTATTTTTATTATTATCGGTATACACTATTTTAAGTTGATGGCGTGTACGTTTAATTCCATTTACATTGCTTTTAAAATTATCAGTATAGCTCACAGTATAATTTAAAGTGTGGTCACTTTTATTAAAGTACCAAATACCTTTACCTTCAACATTTGAAGTGTCGTCAACTTCACCAATATAATTATCAGGTGTTTGCGCCATTAGATTCATTGGATTGGTATTATGTAAGTTTGCAATATTTTTGATTTTTCCACGAACTGCCAGTTTGGCGACTTCTAATCCCAATGCGCTGCGAATATTTCCAATGATGGAAGTGACAGCCGCTTCTTCTGCATAAACGCGAAATTTCCAAGCACGATCTAAAATTATTAAACCTAAAAATCCAACGAGAACAATGACAACGACCATTTCTAATAATGTGAAACCATTTTGAGCATGTTTGAAAGGAGAATTGAAATGTTTCATTACCTGCCCTTTGCAGCAGACATAAGATCCCACATAGGCAGGAATACACCCAGAGCAAGCACCAGTACCATGGCGCCAATGAATACAATCAATATCGGTTCGATAGCACTGGTGAGATTTTTTACATCATAGTCAACTTCACGATCATAAAAATCGGCTACTTCATTCAGCATATCATCAACATTACCGGTTTCTTCACCGACAGTAAGCATTTGAATAATGAGAGGGGTGAACATTTGTGTGCTTGCAGCGGTTCTTGTTAATGTATCGCCACGTTCAATGCCGTTACGCATGTCTGCAATATGGCCGCCGACATAAACATTATCCACTGCACGTGATACAAGACCGAGACCTGTCACTAAGGGAACGCCCGCACTGAGTGCCATAGAGAATGACCGTGCGAAGCGGGATAATGTTGCACGTAAAATTATACTGCCGACAATGGGTATGCGTGTCTTCGCGCGATCCCATTGCCAGTGTCCTTTCTCTGTTTTGACATAATAACGCGTTCCAAAAACTGCAATAATCAGGCTTCCTAATAAAACGGGCCAGTAGGCAACAGTGAATTCTGATGTGCCGAGTAAAATGCGTGTGGCCAGAGGAAGTTCTGCACCAAAGCCGGCAAAGACTTTTGCAAAAGTTGGAATAACCCACATGTTGATAATAAACATAGCAACGGTAATAGCGATCAATACAAAGGTGGGATAACGCATGGCAGATTTAATTTGGTTACGTGTTTCTTTTTCACGCTCAAGGTAACCTGCTATTTGTAAAAATACTTCATCAAGATTACCAGTATTTTCACCTACCTGAACCATGCTGATAAAGAGGTGAGAAAAAATATCAGGATATTGTGCTAATGCCGTAGAGAGTTCATGACCACCTTCGATTTCAGCTCGAACAGAACGTAATGTTTTTTGTAAGACTAAATTTCGGGTAGTATCACTTAAGCCTGTAATAGCCCTGATTATGGGTACACCTGCATGCATCAGGGTGTACATTTGTCTTGCAAATAAAGTTAAATCATCAAGTGTGGGTTTTTTATTTTTACTAAAGTCAAAATTAAAGTTTTTCTTTTCGTTTGTGTCTTGAGCTTTATCCGCTTGAGTAATATTAATCGGTGTGACACCCGTACTTAAGAGCTGGGTTGCAACCGCATCAGCAGAATTAGCTTCAAGGTTGCCATCGACAGATTGACCCTGGTTGTTGCGACCTGTGTATTGAAAAACGGGCATCGTGATTTTCTAATTAAGCACTCAGGTTATTTTCAAGTTGAAATTCAGGGTCTTCAAGATCTTCTTCAACCATGCCTGTTACCCGAATAACTTCTTCAAGTGAGGTTACACCTTGTGTTGCATATTCCATTGCATGTTTTGAAAAGGGTCTGAACAGAGGGCTTGCTTTGGCATGCTTAGCAAAAGCAGCGGAGTCTTCACGACGTAAATCATCTGCAAGTTCATCATCAATTTCAAGAAACTCAAATACACCGATACGACCACTGTAACCGGTGTTATTACACTGTGGGCAACCGTGGCCATGAAAAAATTTAGCCTGTTCAGCATTTTTACCCAATAAACTATATAGCCAGATGGTCTCCTGTTTTTCCGGAGTGTATTCAGTCTTACAGTTGTTACAAATTTTGCGGACTAAACGTTGTGCTAATACGGCTCTTAATGCGGTAGCAACAAGAAAACCTTCAGCACCCATATCAATTAAACGGTTTACAGTAGAGATAGCATCATTGGTATGTAAAGTAGATAAAACTAAGTGACCGGTAATAGATGCACGTAAGCCAATAGACGCCGTTTCCTGGTCACGCATTTCGCCGACGAGGACGATGTCCGGATCCTGACGTAAAGCCGCACGTAAAACCGTGGCAAAGTGTAATCCAATTTTACTATTAACCTGTACCTGGTTGATGCGTGGTAAACGATATTCCACAGGATCTTCTACAGTAATAATTTTCTTTTCAGCTTTGTTCAATTCAGATAAAGCAGCATAAAGGGTCGTTGTTTTACCACTACCGGTTGGGCCGGTAACGAGAATCATGCCATGGGGTCGATGAATATTTTTTCTAAAATGTTCGAGCAAGTCTTTATTCATGCCTAGCTGATCAAGAATCAGCGTATTGCCTGATTGATCAAGTAAACGCATTACAACAGATTCACCGTTTTGAATTGGCATGGTTGAAAGACGCACATCTATACTGCGATCACGAACACGAATATTAAAACGACCATCTTGCGGAATGCGTCGCTCTGAAATATTTAAACCTGCCATCAGTTTTAGACGCGAGACTAATGCGCTGGCAATGCGTTTTTCTTTCATCACCTGTTCTTGTAATACACCATCAACACGGGTACGAATACGTAAAACTGTTTCATCAGGTTCTATATGAATATCGGATGCACCTATTTGCACAGCATCTTCAAAAATAGATTGCAGTAGTTTTACAACGGGGGCATTGGCGACATCTTCGCTTTGAACGAGTTGCTGTAAATCTATATCAGATTCAGCAAGTTCATCACCAAGTTCTTCAGCCAGGTTTGAAATTTCACTGGTACGGCGGTAAACCATATCAATGGTAGACATGATTTCTGATTCACGCGATACCGCGAGGTGCAGATGACATTTAAGTTGTTTAGACAGTTCGTCGTAAGCAAAAATATCTGTTGGATCTGCCATGCTAACCAGCATGCTGCTATCAGGATTTTTTTTCAAAGAAACAACACGATAACGACGAGCCAGAGTTTCAGGAATTAACTGAACTGTTTCAGCATCATAATTGTATTTTTTAAGATCAATGAATGGAACCTGGAGCTGGGTAGAGAGTAATTCCAGCATTTGTTCTTCGGTCACGAGGCCGCTTGAAGTTAATGTGCGGCCGAGTTTTTGTCCGGTAGTTTTTTGTGCTGCCAATGCTTGCATGAGCTGGTCTTCAGAAATAAGACCTTTCTCAACAAGTAAATCACCTAAGCGAATTTTTTTACGTGGAGCGGCTGCCACCATTTTTATGTCCTTGCGGTATCAATAACGTATTATGGCCTATATCGGCATTAATTAAAAATTGTTAAGTAAAATTAACTATTTAGCGTTAATGTTCCAACTAATTCCGAGACATTATTTAAATTATGACGTTGTAGATAATCAGCAATGCCTTGATTAATTTTTTTGCAGACGAGTGGATCATAAAATAGTGCCGTCCCCACTCCAATTCCTGTTGCACCGGCAATTAAAAATTCAATTGCATCTTCTGCCGTGGTTATTCCGCCCTGGCCAATAATCGGAATATTATGATCACGGCATACTTGCGAGACCTGGTGCGTTTTTAGTAAAGCGATAGGTTTAATTGCAGGGCCGGATAAACCACCCTGATTATTACCAATAATGGGTTCACGTGATTCGATGTCGATTGCCATGCCCATCATGGTATTAATAACGGCAAAGCCATCAGTACCGGCATCAATACAGCGGCGCGCATTTTGCGCAATATCGGTTTGATTTGGCGAAAGTTTGGTAATAATGGGTTTACTCGTTGCTTTACGACAAACCTCAACTACACGGGCTGACATTTCAGGATCATTACCAAATGCCATACCGCCACATTTCACGTTTGGACAGGATATATTGATTTCTACCGCATCTATGTCTGTATCATCAAACATTTTTGCAATTTCGGCATAATCTTCAATAGTTGAGCCTGATAAATTGGCGATAAAACGTGTTTCATGCATGGGTAGCGTTGGCAGGATTTCATTGATTACATATTTTGCGCCCGGATTTTGTAAACCAATGGCATTGATCATACCCATAGGTGTTTCAATTACTCGATGGGGTTTGTTACCTAAGCGAGGTTCAACCGTTGTCCCTTTTAGGCAGACGGCACCGACATCTTCATTCGAATATCCTTCAACGCGAGTATATTCTTCACCAAAACCCACACAGCCTGATAAAAGTACCAGTGGGGTATTGAAATTCATGCCGCAAAATTCAGTTTTCAGTAAGTCTTTGTTCTCTATAGTCATATCCGAGAAGATACAAGGAAGTAGAGGAAAGGTACAGATGAAAAGGGTAAAATGTTTTCACACTAAAATTAAAGTTGAATAGACATGTTCCATATCGTTCTTTTTGAACCAGAGATACCCGCTAATACCGGTAACATTATTCGCTTATGTGCGAACACCGGGACGCAGCTTCATTTAATACACCCGCTTGGTTTTGATATGGATGATAAAAAACTCCGTAGAGCGGGGTTGGATTACCATGAATTTGCTGCAGTACAGGAGTATGATTCTTTAAACGCTTTCTTAACGAAGGTGAAGCCAGCGCGGATCTTTGGTGTTTCAACTAAAGGCCAGAAGTATGTACACGATATAGCATACCAGGAAGGTGATGCTTTTTTATTTGGTCCGGAAACGCGGGGTTTACCTGAAAAGGTCAGAGAGGATTTAGGCAGTGAGCATGTATTACGTATTCCAATGCAACCCACGAACCGAAGTTTAAATTTATCAAATGCGGTAACCTTACTGGTATATGAAGCGTGGCGTCAGCTTGATTTTAAAGGAAGTATTTAAGATAAATTCACACGAGGTATATCATTATTAAAGGCATTTCCTTTTCAAATTTTTTGACCAGTGGTTTTGATTTTGATGAATCAGAAGGTCATCTGAAATTCAGATTTCGCACACTAAATTATTTTATGGCGATTGCACTATCATTTGGTGCATTGATTGGAATATTAGGTCTTTTTGACATGATGGCGATTGGTCAGGTACAGCCAATCGTTAATATTATTTACACTTTTTTTAATATTTTCCTCATTGTCATTTTACGCAAAAATAAACAATGGTATAGACGGGTTGCCTGGGCGCAGGTTGTATCTTCACTCATTGTGTTTGCTGTTGCGCTAGCAACGGTTGTTCATGATGAATTTCGAATTGCCTGGTTTTATATTGCGCTTTATCTCACCTATATGTTGCTGGGTGAGCGCTCAGGGAATTTTCTCACCCTGGTTTCTATTATTGTCATTATAGTAATGCACTACTACCTTGAATTACAGCTTTCTAATACTGCTATTCAAACCGCTATATTTAGCTTAATCGTTTTTGGTTTATTAAGCCGTGTATACAACATGCAGATTAAAAACTACGAAGCAGAGCTAGAAGATAAAAATTATGATTTAGCTGCAGTGATAAAAAATCTTGATTTCGCATTAGAAGACGCACAGGCGGCAAGCAAAGCGAAAAGTCTTTTTTTAGCCAATATGAGTCATGAAATTCGAACGCCAATGAATGGCATGTTAAGTCTTGTTCAGGTATTACGGACAACACAGCTTGATGAGAAACAGCGTGATTATCTGCAATCGATTGATCGTGCTGGCGTTATTCTTATGAGTTTGATCGATGATTTACTTGATTTATCCAAAATTGAATCGGGCAAGTTAGAAGTTAATGAAACAACCTTTAAGCTCTGGAATTTTATCGATGATATTTTGTTACAGGTTGAATATCTGTTTGAGGAGAAAGATGTTCATTTTAATGTCGATGTTTATGATGAATTACCGGCATATTTAATTACGGATGAAGTGCGTTTAAAACAAGTTGTTATTAATCTTATCAATAACGCAGCTAAATTTACCTCGCATGGCGAAGTTAATTTAGTTATGAAAGGTGATAAGGATGGTTCTGGCAACTTTAATCTTCACATTGAGGTTAATGATACTGGAATAGGCATTCCGGAAGATATGATTGACAGTATCTTTGAGCCTTTTCAGCAGCTTTCACCCACGCGTATTTATAATAAAGGGGTTGGTTTAGGTTTACCTATTTGCAAAAAAATAATTACTGTATTGGGTGGCAATATAAAAGTTAAATCAACACCAGACAAAGGCTCGCGGTTTATTCTGGATTTCTCATTTCCTATTGCAGAAGTGACTGAGGCAGATGATCAAAAACAAACAACAAATATTATATTAAAACCACTTCGAATTTTACTTGTCGAGGATGATCAGATAAGCCGTTTAGCCGTTAAAACATGGCTATCAGACAAAGGCCATGAAATGATCATTGCTGAAAATGGACAGCAGGCAGTGAATTACCTGCACCAAGATGATGTCCATGTTGATGTTATTTTAATGGATGTGCATATGCCGGAAATGGATGGCATTCAGGCAACAAAAATAATCAAAGAAGAAAACCTCAGTCAGGCGCCTATTATTGGAATGACCGCAAGTGTAATGAATGATGAAAGGAAAAGTTATCTTAAAGCGGGAATGGATGTTTTGGTAGAGAAGCCGGTTAATTTTGAAAATCTGATGATTATCGTTAAAGAAAAACTTAATTAAATTTTTAATTTTCGTTTTTAATTGTTCGGTTAAATAAAGCATTAACCGCATTTTCTGGAGAGCAGTGGTTATATAATACGTTATAAACTTGTTCAGTTATGGGCATATCAATGTTTTGTTTTTTGGCTAATGCAACCACTTCTTTAGCTGTTGCCACACCCTCAACAACCTGACCAATTTCTTTTATAACGGCCTGAAGATTTTTGCCTTGACCTAAAGCAATCCCCGTCCGCCGGTTACGTGACTGATCATCTGTGCAGGTTAAGACTAAATCACCAAGCCCGGTTAACCCCGTGAAGGTTTCTGCATTGGCGCCAAGCGAAACACCCAGTCGTGTTATTTCAGCCAGTGCGCGCGCAATTAATGCGGCACGTGCATTTGCACCAAAGCCCATACCATCTGCAATTCCTGCTGCAATGGCGATAACATTTTTACAGGCACCGCCGAGTTCAACACCTACTACATCATCACCGGTATAAGCCCGGAAGTGATCATTGTGTAATAAATTAGCCCACTCTAAGGCCAGGCTTTGATCGCTTGATGCAATGGTTACTGCACCAGGCAATCCTTGCGCTACTTCTTGTGCAAACGTAGGGCCAGAGATAACCGCGAGGGAAATTTTATGACCGAATTCTACGAGCTCTGCTAGTTCTTCAAGAGCAACCTGGTGTAAAAGTTTGTTACTGTCTGTTTCCAGCCCTTTTGTTGCCCAGGCGATACGGCTTGATTCTGTTAAAAAGGGTTTAATGGTTTTTAGCGTGTCACGAAATGCATGACTGGGTACGACGATAAGAATATTGCTGACATTTTTAAGTGTCGCTTCAAGATCAGCACTAATCGTTAATTTTTCCGGAAAAGTGAGTCCTGCAAGGTAGCGACTATTTTCACGACTCTGCTGCATCAATGCTGCATGTTCTGCATTATGCGACCAAAGATTTACCGCTTGATTATTGCGAGCAAGTAACATGGCCAGTGCGGTGCCCCATGAGCCCGCACCCAGAACAGCAATTGTCTGTGACGTGTTATTACTCATGCTTTAGTTAACTGTTGCACCTTCACTGTTTTGCAAATGTTGTGCATAAATAGCATCAAAATTAACCGGCGCAAGTAATAATTGTGGGAAGCCACCTTTCGTTACAAGATCAGATACGGCTTCACGTGCATAGGGGAATAAAAGGTTTGGACAAAAGCTTCCTAACATACCGTTTAAGTTAGCATCATCCATTCCACTAATAGTAAAAATTCCGCATTGTTTAATTTCAACTAAGAACGCTGTTTTATCATTATTTTTTGCCGTAACAGTGATACTTAACTCAACTTCAAAAACGCTATTTTCAACCGCGTGGCCTTGAGAATTAAGATCCATATTTATTTCTGGAGTCCAGTCTTGAGTAAAAACGCCTGGTGCGGAAGGTGATTCAAAAGAAACATCTTTTAAATAAATTTTTTCAATTGAAAAATGCGGTTCAGTGTTTTCGTTAGTCGTTTCTTTTGTATCAGACATGTTGGTTCCTGAATTGATTGTGTTTGACTCAATTTAAAATGAGTATGAATTAATTTGAATTTTGTTTAACCCAGCTAATGAGACTTTGTAAATCCATTGCACCTGCGGTGCGGGCAATTTCTTTTCCCTGTTTAAAAATAGCCAGAGTAGGAATGCTGCGTATTTGAAATTGTGCAGCGAGTTGTTGCTCTGCTTCGGTATTCACTTTTGCAACACGAATTTGAGGTTGTAATTGTTGAGCGGCCTGGGCAAAAATGGGTGCCATCATTTTACAGGGTCCGCACCAGGGTGCCCAAAAATCAACCAGCACGGGTATATCGTTACGTGATACATGCTTACTGAAGTTGCCTGCATTCAGCTCGAGTACTTCGCCATTAAATAAAGTATTTTTACATTTACCGCATTTTGCCGCTTGAGCAGATTGATTATGTGCTGAAATTTTTTCAGCAGGGAGGCGGTTAATGCTGTCGCAATGTGGGCAAACAATATGTACGCTTTGGCTCATAGTTTACTTACAATCCTAAACGTGAATCGAGAGTACCTTCAGCTTCAAGTTCAAATAAATCATCACAACCACCGACGTGATAATCATCAATAAAAATTTGTGGAACAGAAGTACGTTTAGCACGTGCAACCATTTCATCCTGACGCGCAGGTTCAAGATCAATACGGATTTCTTCATATTCAACATTTTTACTATCGAGTAACTTTTTTGCTCGAATGCAATATGGACAAAATGGAGTACAGAAAATTTCGACTTTAGGCATAACAAATAATCTCTTTAAATATTTAGGTACATTAAATCTATTTTTTAATTAATGGCAGGTTGGCATTTTGCCATGCCATTACACCACCACTCAAATTAAACACTTGTTCAAAACCATTTTTCTTCAGGTTTGCGCACGCGTTCGAAGAACGGTGACCAGAACGACAAGCAACAATCACCTTTTGTGACTTATGCTTATCAAGTTCTGACATTCGTGAATTTAAGTTTGAAAGTGGGATATGTACCGAATTAATAATATGGCCTTCGCTATATTCATTAATTTCCCGTACATCAAGCATGATGGCATCATCACGGTTAATCATTTGTGTGCTTTGCACAGGGGATACTGAGCTGTAGCCACGTAATTTTTCACCGATAAAGCTGTAGATAAGCATGAGTGAAACGATCAGAATAGAAATAACAAGAATGGTGTTATTGCTGGTAAATGTAATAAGTTGATTCATGGTTTTCGCGGCTTAGATTAAGTATATAGAATTAAAAACCCGTGGCTATAAAATCAACCACGGGTAGTTTATTTGAAATATTTGCACCTAGTGATGACAGTTTCACTAGATCATAGCTTAAATATTAAGAGCAAGAATCGCAGTCTTTACCCATTTTCTTTAAAACAATTTCTGGTAAACAAAAACCGGTAATGCCACTTTGGAATAAGTTAAATCCAGCAAAAGCGGTTAACCATAACCAGTTAACATTTTGAAAGATTGGGCTCGCTTGAACACCAAGTGCTAATGACAATAAAACAACGAAGCCGGCCATAATGCGAATTTTGCGAGTAATAGACATAGTTACACCTTACAAATTAAGTTAATGTTGTTGAGAATACCCTTGGATATGGGGGGTATAAAGTGAATTTTAAAGCTCAGCTGAACAAAAAACTTCACGCATCATATCAATCAGGCGCAAAGTTCGTGTATCACCCACTTTGTAATACACGCGATTGGCGTCTTTTCGTGAAAACAGGATACCTTTATCGCGTAAAATTGCTAAATGTTGAGAAATATTACTTTGTGATGTCCCAACATGCTCAACGATATCTTGAACACTAATCTCCTGATCCCCAAGCGTACACAGTATTTTTAAGCGTAAAGGGTGCGACATGGCTTTTAGTGAACGTGAAGCACGCTCAATGTCGTCATCCTGCGTCATTAATGCTGGAAGTGATGTTTCAGTCATAGCAAGTCCATCCATTTCTGGAATCCCCAAATTAAATAATATTTTATAATTGGCTTTAAACCCTGATTTCTAACAAATCGGAGTCTGCTCTTTATTAACAAAACATTATACAATAATCACTCGTTTGAGAAGGGTTAATTAATATTTAATTGAATTCTTCTATTCAACTCGCAAAATCGGTATCCTAGCGTATTAATTAGATTTTTTTTAGAATATGTCTAAAATACAATTTATGGTAATAAGTAATTAAAAAGCTATGTCATTGAATTTAAAACCAATTGTTTTAGTCATTCTGGATGGGTTTGGCCATTCAGATGAAATAGAGGGTAATGCCATTGCCTCCGCACATAAACCCACCTGGGACAAGCTGTGGAATGAGCACCCTCACACATTTATAAAAGGCTCAGGCGCGGAAGTAGGGCTGCCTGCTGAGCAAATGGGTAATTCTGAAGTAGGTCATTTAAACCTGGGTGCAGGTCGTGTGGTTTATCAGGAATACACTCGCGTCAGCCGTTCGATTAAAACGGGCTCATTTTTTACTAACGATACCCTGGTTGAATCCGTAGAACTCGCCGTAGCGAATAACAAAGCGGTCCATATTTTGGGATTGTTGTCCCCCGGCGGCGTACACAGTCATGAAGAGCACATTCATGCCATGTGCCAGCTGGCAGTGGAAAAAGGCGTTAAAAACGTTTATTTACACGCTTTTCTTGATGGTCGTGATACCCCCCCTAAAAGTGCTGCAGATTCGATAAACTTGATGCAAGAAAAGTTTGATGAATTCGGTAATGGCCAATTCGCTTCAGTTATAGGGCGTTATTACGCCATGGATCGGGATCACCGTTGGCCGCGGATTCAAAGCGCGTATGAATTAATTACTGATGGTATTGGTGAGTTTCAGGCCACTTCAGCCATGGAAGCACTCGAAGATGCTTATGAGCGCGGTGAAAACGATGAATTTGTTAAAGCAACGGCCATTGTAAAAGAGGGTGGATCACCGGTTAGAGTTGAAGACGGCGATGTTGTTATTTTTATGAATTACCGTTCTGATCGTGCCCGTCAAATTACTCGTCCGTTTATTGAAGCTGATTTCGATGCTTTTGAACGAAAGCGTGTGCCGAAGTTAGGTCGCTTCACCAGCCTTACTGAATACCATTCTGAATATGATATTCCGGTTGCTTATCCTGCGGAACGGTTAACCAATGTTTTTGGGGATTACATTTCTCAGCTGGGGATGCACCAACTGCGTATTGCCGAAACTGAAAAGTATGCCCATGTGACTTTTTTCTTCAATGGTGGACGTGAAGAACCTTTTGAGTTTGAAGAACGCATTTTAGTACCGTCTCCCAATGTCGCGACCTATGATCAACAACCTGAAATGAATGCGATCAAGTTAACTGATCACATGGTTGAAGCGATGGAAAGTGGTAAATACGATGTGATTATTTGCAACTATGCTAATCCGGATATGGTAGGGCATAGTGGTAACTTTAATGCCGCAGTAAAAGCCATTGAAACAATTGATGATTGTATAGCGCGCTTACTCGTTTCGATTGAGAAGGCAGGTGGTGAGATGTTAATTACTGCTGACCACGGTAACGCGGAAAAGATGTTTGATAAAGAAACAGGCCAGCCGCATACCGCACATACAACAAACCCTGTGCCTTTTGTCTATTTTGGTCGCGAAGCTAAGATGGAAAGCAGTGGCGCGTTATCCGATGTTGCCCCAACCATGCTTTATTTAATGGGCATTGAAAAGCCAACTGAAATGACCGGGCGCTCTTTGATCGGACCTGTTGAAGATGACAACCAACCGAGCCTGATTTGAATGGTAAATACCCCTGAACGAAGATATTCGGTTCGAATAAAATCAATCAGAGGTGTTATTTATCTCTTTGTTCTTTTCCTTTCATTTCACCCTGTTATACAGGCTAATTTTGATGATGAACCTGCTTCAGGTTTAGATTTCAACCAACGCCAGGAGAAAAAGCGTGAGCTTGAAAAATTACGCAAGCGTATGGCTGAGCTGCGTCAAAGCCTCGAACAAAAACAGCAAGAAAAAGATTCAGCGACAAAATTTTTAAAAGATATTGAAGTACGTATTGGTGAACGTGCCTATATTTTAAGGAAAATTAATCGGCATTTAGGTAAACAGAATCGTGAGCTAATAAAATTAAAACAACAGCAACAGCAAACCAGAAATGAACTTGCCAGCCAGCGTAATATTTTAAGCCAGCAAATCCGAGCAGCTTACATGATCGGACGCCAGGAATACCTTAAGTTACTTTTAAACCAGGAAAACCCTGCAGCAATTGGCCGAACGCTAACGTATTATGATTATTTTCATAAAGCACGTAGCCACCATATTGATGAAGCGCTAATTAGCATTGAGAAACTTGATAGCCTGACCCGCCAGGTAAAAACAAAAACTAATGAACTAAGAGTTTCACGTAAGCAGCAACAAGTTGAAAAACAAAAATTAGAAGATGATTTTATCGATCGCAGTAAAATTGTTAAAGCGATGGAAAAAGATATTGCTCAGCAAGGCACGCGATTGAAAAAGCTGGCTGCAGATGAGGCGTTATTACAACAGTTATTAAAAGAAATTCACAATATTATGCCGTCGACGTTAACGGAAATCGACAAACGTGAAACCTTTAGTAAACGCCGTGGTCGATTACAGTGGCCAGTGCAAGGTAACGTTAAACGGCTCTTTGGTAAATCACGTCAGGCAGCAAATCTTAAATGGAATGGGGTACTCATACCTAGCGCAGAAGGTAACGAGGTAAAGGCAATATCACATGGTCGAGTTGCCTACGCAGATTGGTTACGCGGTTATGGCATGCTGGTGATTATCGATCATGGTGAAGGCTATATGACCTTGTATGGCTACAACCAGGCACTATATAAAGGGACAGGCGACTGGGTTGAAGAAGGTGAGGTTATTGCGACCGTGGGGCGTAGTGGTGGCCAGGCCGATAGTGGCTTGTACTTTGAGGTGCGTGTTAAAGGGCAGCCGAGTAACCCGACAAAGTGGTGCCGAGGTTAAATTTTTTACTGCCAGGATGCCAAGGCTAGGGACAGCAGGATATTAAGTAAGAATCAAAAAAATCGAACCACAGAGGACCCCAGAGTTACACGGAGGTTAATCGATTTATTTTCTCTGTGAACCCCAGAGCCCTCTGTGGTTAAAGATGTTTTTTTAGAATTTTTGGCGTCCTTGGCATCTAGGTGGCGCAAATCAAGCAATTTGTTGATTTTGCTTTAAAATCAACAAGGTATTGTGATACTTTGGCAAAAAGCATTAGAAATGGTACTGATAGATATCAGTTTTAGGATAAAGGACAGTTAATGAAAAGCATGACACGAAACACTCTTATTCTTGGTTTAGGGCTAATGCTCGGCGTCATGCTGGCGGTGGGTCAGGGCGTTTTAGCTGAAAGAGAAAACTCAAGGCATTCTGCACAGTCAATTCCACTTGAAGACATTCGTTCTTTAAGTGAAGTGTTTGGCAAAATTAAAGAAAATTATGTTGAAGAAGTTAAGGATAAAGAGCTACTGGAAAATGCGATCCGTGGCTTGCTTAGCGGGCTGGATCCTCATTCAGCTTATTTAGATAAAAAAGCCTTTACCGATTTACGTGAAGGCACGAGTGGAGAATTTGGTGGACTGGGCATTGTTGTGGGCATGGAAGACGGCTTTGTAAAAGTGATATCACCTATTGATGACACTCCAGCAGCTCGAGCAGGTGTGAAAGCCGGTGATTTAGTCATTCGCCTGGATGATAAAAATGTGAAGGGTATGAGTCTTGAAGATGCCGTAAGCGAGATGCGTGGCAAACCGAATACCACTATTTTGCTCACCATTGTTCGTAAAGGTGAAGATAAACCACTTAAAATTAAAATAACACGTGACATTATAAAAGTTCAAAGTGTCCGCAGTAAAACGTTAGAAGAAGGCTTTGGTTATATTCGTATTTCTGCATTTCAGGAACGTACCGGTTCCGATTTACGCAAAGCGCTTTCAAGTTTGAAAAAAGAAAATAATAAAAAGAATCTGAAAGGTTTAGTGCTTGATATGCGAAATAATCCCGGCGGGTTATTAACGGCTGCGATTGAAGTTTCAGATGCATTTTTAGAAAATGGTGTGGTAGTGAGCATCAAAGGTCGTGATGAATCGAATAACATGACGCATAGTGCAAAAGGTATGGACTTACTTAATGATGCACCGATTGTAGTCTTGATTAACGGTGGTTCAGCCTCCGCTTCTGAAATCGTGGCAGGTGCCTTACAGGATCATAAACGTGCCATTATTATGGGCCGTCAGTCATTTGGTAAAGCCTCTGTACAAACAGTGGTTCCTTTAGGTAATGGCAGTGCACTTAAGTTAACAACAGCACGATATTACACGCCAAATGGAACATCAATTCAGGCAAAGGGTATTACGCCAGATATTGAACTTAATGATTTAAAAGTATCAAAAAACGAAGACAATGGCCTGAAGCGAACTAAAGAAAAAGATTTATCTGGCCATTTGGAAAATGGTGATGAAGAAGAAACTGTTGAGATAAAAGATAGTAAGGATACAGAAGAAAAATTAAAATTAGCCGAAGAAGATTATGCCTTATATGAAGCGTTAAATTTATTGAAGGGTATTCATTTGGTTAAGAATATTCAAAACAGGTAATTATAAATAAAGTGAAGAAAGCGAATTCAATACCTTCGAGAAAGATTTCGTTTTTTTTCATTAGCCTGCTGCCATTGATTCCAGCTTTGGTACAGGCTAATGAATTTCCAATTACCCCCCTGCCTCCTGTAATAAACAACCTTAATGTAAACCAGCCTGCCATCAGTATTATTATTGACGATATGGGCTATCGTCTTAAATCAGGACAACGTGCGGTAAATTTACCTGGCGATTTAACATATTCATTTTTACCGCATGCACCGCACGTAAATAAACTGTCACAAAATGCACATGAACAAAACAAAGAAGTCATGTTGCATTTACCGATGGAAGCCGAAGCAGGAAAGAAGCTGGGGCCAGGTGGCTTAACAGAATGCATGACAGAAAAAAAGTTTAATGAAGTATTGCTATCAAGTATAAACTCAATTCCTCATGTGAGTGGTTTTAATAACCACATGGGTAGCTTGCTAACTAAAAGTCCATTATGGATGAAAAGACTAATGCAAGAAGTTGCGATGGATAAAAAACTATTTTTTGTCGACAGTAAAACGACAAGTGATAGTGTTGCACACAAAGTTGCGAGCGCAGAGGGTTTAAACAGTATTCAGCGCGATATTTTTATTGATCATGAAGATTCAAAAATTTTTATACAAAAACAACTTCGAAAGTTAATACAAAAAGCACAACAAAATGGAACAGCTTTGGCCATTGCACATCCAAAAGAAATTACATTGTCTGAATTAGAAAAATGGCTGCCAGAGTTAGAGAGCAAAGGAATAAAGCTTGTCTCAGTCTCGAAATTAATTAGCTTACGCCAACAAAGAAAACTCGCATTATGGAAAAAGCCAGCACAACAATAGCTCACACGCCGGTTGTTCTTGTCCCTTTAGCGCAGGGTTGTG
This sequence comes from Gammaproteobacteria bacterium, assembly GCA_026197095.1. Classification (GTDB taxonomy): domain Bacteria; phylum Pseudomonadota; class Gammaproteobacteria; order UBA6429; family Thiohalophilaceae; genus JAGLTQ01. The sequence continues at coordinate 8,829 of JAPHTF010000166.1, read as the reverse complement.
AAGAACTTGAAGCGATTACTATTACTGATTTATTAACCCGTGCAGGTATTAATGTTGTGACAGCCGGGCTTGATGGTAATGTTGTCACCGCGAGCCGTGGTATGAAGTTAATACCTGATAAGCTATTGGATGATGTATTAGATATTGATTTCGATATGATCGTATTACCCGGTGGTTTACCGGGGGCCGATCATCTAAATAGTGATTCGCGCATTCAAACAATAGTAAAAAAATTAGCAGCTAATAATAAATACACGGCAGCGATTTGTGCGGCACCCAGGGTGCTGGCAACAGCTGGAATACTCGATGGTAAACATGCAACCAGCTTCCCCGGTGCGCTTGATCAATTTCCTGTAAAAAATATCACTTATGAAGAATCTGCTGTTGTGGTGGATGGTAAGGTCATCACCTCAAGAGGCCCTGGAACCGCCATGGATTTTTCTTTAACGTTAATAGAACTGATGTTAGGTGAGGCTAAACGTAATGAAGTAGAGCTTGCATTACAAAGAGTAAAAAATTAAACACGTTTTAATGAAGCAAGCGTTGATTTTAATTTTTTACGTCTGTTGCTTTATCTTCTCAGGGTTGGCTTAATCGTGTTACATTCCGTTACCAAATTTATCATGATGGATTTCAGTTTCAGCGCGCATGGTTTTTAATGCCTTGCCATAACCAACTAATATATTTAAGCACCACTTTAGTCTTTCTTTGTAATAAGAATCCGAGCGTTGATCATTATCTTCTTCTTTTTCATTAAAGACTTTCTCTACATCACGAACAATTAAATGTTCAGGAATATAACAAAGGCGATTGTTTTTGTAGCTGCTCATACGTAACTCAGCAACAGGGTAGGCTCCGCCACTGCCAGAAGAAACCGCAACAATAAAAGCAGGTTTATGTCCAAATTCAAATTTATTAAACAGCAGAAAAAGATTTTTTAGTCCGGATGGAACTTGCCCGTGCCATTCTGGTGAAATGATCACAAACGCATCGCTCTCACTGAATTGTTGTTTTAAAGGTGCTAAACGTTCAATCCATTTTTCATCAGATTCCCAAACAGATTGATCCCAAAGCGGGAGCGGATTATCGGCTAATAAGTATAAAAATGGGTCTATATCAGAAAATTCATTTTTAAAAATAGTCTCAATATATTGCCCGATTTTCTCACTCTGAGAAGGATTACGGTGGCTGCCACTGATGATAGATATTTTCATATTGTTAAATCCTTTAGTTTATAGTGCTTTAGCGTTTTAACAGGCTAAGCAACAGGCTTACACCCAGCGCTGTTGAAAGCATGGCAGGTAAGTGGCTGTACTCTACAGGTAACCATGCGAGATTAGTATTAAAGAGTAAAGCCGCGGTTATAAGTAAACTTCCACCGCTAATTGCACGGAGAGAACGACTATTGTTCAATTTAATTTCATCTCTAATTTGCTGCATTTGAGTTTCATTTAACTCAACTTTTAATTTGCCCTGCTTACTTTGTTCTAAAACATCATAAAAAAGACTGGGCATTTTAGGTAATTGTTCAGCCCATAAAGGTGCATTTTCTTTTAAGTGTTTAAAGAATGTCTTTGGACCAAGCTTGTCTTTCATCCATTGTTCTAAAAAGGGTTTTGCCGTTTTCCATAAATCCAGATCAGGATAAAGCTGGCGACCCAGGCCTTCGATATTCAGTAAGGTTTTTTGCAGCAAGATAAGTTGTGGCTGTACTTCCATATTAAAGCGACGTGCAGTTTGGAATAAATTAAGTAACAATAATCCAAATGAAATATCTTTTAAGGGCTTATCAAAAATAGGTTCACAGACTGAGCGGATAGCGGATTCAAATTCATCAATGCGCGTATCTTTACCGACCCAACCGGAACTGACATGCAATTCTGCAACACGGCGGTAGTCGCGGTTAAAAAAGGCGAGGAAGTTTTCCGCAAGGTAGCGTTGATCCGTTTCATTGAGTGTGCCCATTATGCCAAAATCGACTGCAATATATTGACCGTTATCAGCAACAAAAATATTTCCAGGGTGCATATCGGCATGAAAAAAACTATGACGAAAAACCTGGGTGAAAAATATTTCAACGCCACGTTCTGAGAGTTGTTGCATGTTAATATTTTTTTCAACAAGTGCATCTATGTCACCAATGGGCGTGCCATGAATGCGTTCCATGACCATGATGTTCCTGCGGCAATGATCCCAGTAAACTTCAGGAATATAAATTTTTTCTGAGTTCAGAAAGTTGCGCCGTAGTTGAGAAGCATTGGCGGCTTCACGCATGAGATCAAGTTCATCTAATAATGTTTTTTCAAATTCAGCAACAACGGCTTTTGGACGAAGATTTTTTCCAGCAGGCCAGTACCGCTCAATTTTATCTGCGATGATATAAAGCAGGCTGATATCACGTTGGATAACAGGTTTAATATTTGGACGTAATACTTTAACGATGACTTTTTGGCCGTTATGTAAAGTGGCAGCGTGAACCTGGGCAATGGAAGCAGAAGCAAAAGGAGCGTCACTAAAGTCACTGAATATTTCTTTAAGCGGATGGCCAAGTGACTTTTCAATAATTTTGTAAGCGGTTTGATTATCAAAGGGTGTCACCTGATCTTGTAGTTTCGCCAGCTCGATAGCGATATCATCCGGCATTAAATCCCTTCGGGTGGATAAAATTTGACCAAATTTTACGAAAATAGGCCCAAGATCTTCTAATGCCTGACGAATTCGGATTCCTCGGGGCGTTTTTCTTGCCATCCATGTCCAGGGCATGAATATTTGTAAGTAGCGAAAGGGTCGAAAAAGGTGGGTGGCGAGAATTAACTCATCCAGTCCATGCAGAATCAAGATCCAGCTAATATAAGAAAGTCTGAGTAAACGTGTGATGTACGACATTATTGTGTCTCTGGAAAATAGGCATACTATAGTTAACTATTGTACGGATAATATGAGATAAATAAACTGTATTATCTGTGAAATAGAAATATGTCCGCCTTAATTGTAAGAGTAGTAAAGCGATTTAACAAAGTGCCGACATACCTGAAATACCCGGCAGAAAGCAATTTGGACAGAGCATATAAGGAACACAGGAAAGTGCAAAGAGTAGAAGATTTACCACAAAATGAACAAGGACTTGAAGAAACTATTTTTCAGAAAAAAGTAGATTCTCTTTATAAGGCTTTACCTTCTTCCGTGATAGCGAATGTGATTATTGCGTATGTAATGGTTTTAGTTTTATGGCGTGTAATTGATCAATCAATTTTACTTACCTGGTTTCTGATTGTTATGCTTATAAATATAGGACGTTTTGTTTTATATAAATTTTATATCAGGGTAGAAAATAATAATCGGATAGTTTTTTGGGATAATGCATTTTATATATTATTAGTCTTAACTGCTTTATCCTGGTCTAGTGTGAGTATCTGGATATTGCCACACGATGAAACTATCTATCATTATTTCCCTATGTTAATTCTGATAGGAATTAGTGCGGGTGCCGTGACATCTTTATCATATAGTCTTAAATGTATCCTGACATATTTAGCGCTACTCTTTTTACCTCTTGTCATAATAGAATTGAAAGAGGCTACATTTATATCTAATTCAGTTGCAGGTTTATCTTTAGTGTTTGCTTTTTTCTCTGTAAACGGGGCAATACGAATTAATCAAACTGCAGTTGAAAACATTACTTTAAATTATGAGTCAAAAAAATATACAGAAAATTTAATCGAAAGCCGCAATGCTGCAATGGCAGCGAATAGCGCAAAAACAAATTTTATTTCAATGATTAGTCATGAATTAAGAACGCCACTCAATGCAATTTTAGGTTTTAGTCAACTGTTAAAAATGTCTGATGCTCCTGAATTAAATCAAGAGCAACAGGATAATGTTGATGGTATCTCTAAGTCTGGTAAACATTTATTAAGTTTAATAGAAGAGCTTCTGGATTTATCAAAAATTGAAACAGACAAGCTTGCAGTAACAATTGAAGATGTTTCCTTAACTTATGTATTAGGAGAAAGCCTCACGTTACTGACGCCAGTCGCCTCTGTTTACAATATCAGCATAGAAAATAATGTTGATAAAGAAGCCATTAATTTAGTAAAAGCAGATTCAAAAAGATTAAAACAGGTTTTTATTAATTTAATCTCAAATGCGATTAAATATAATCATACTGGTGGCAAAGTGATGATTAATGCTGATGTTGTTGCAAATAATAAAATCAGAGTTTCAGTTTCGGATACAGGTAAGGGCTTAACAGAAGAACAAATACACGAATTGTTTAAACCTTTTCAGCGTTATGACACTCAACAAGAAGGGATAGGCCTCGGTTTGTATATCACGCATCACCTTATTGAATTAATGCAGGGTGAGATTGGCATTGAAAGTGTTGAGGGGCAAGGCAGCCGATTCTGGTTTGAGTTAGCGTTAGCAAAGTAAAGAGCATCTTTAAGTACCGGCTACTATCTTTAATTCCATATTCTCCTCGATAGCAGCCATGGTTAACCCTTAGTGAAAAAACCGGGCGACTTACTATGATGTTGAAAATCATAGTATTAACTGGGAATGACGCGGGTGTTAGCCGGTTTTACTACAGCATTCACAGATTGACTGTATTTAACAATTATTAACATACAAAAGTAAAAGTCGGCTATTTTGTGCCGATAAATAAATCACCAGTTGATTTTGGATAAATTTTGTAATGTTAAAAACACTCTTAGTTCTTATGACTTTTTGCTTTTCACAGCAGATCATGGCGGACTCATTTAATTTAATTATTAATGGCATTGCGATGCATGAAGAGAAGAAAAATTATAATGAGGAGAACTGGGGTTTAGGTTTTGAGTATAATTTTAAAGAAAAAGATAAATGGATTAATTTTATCAATGGTGGTTTTTTTAAAGACAGTTTATCAAATAATTCAAATTACCTAGGCGGTGGAAGTAAACGCCGTTTCTTATTGGCTGATGATAAAGATGGTTGGCATATTGATGCAGGTATTACTGCTTTTATTATGACACGGAAAAATTATAAAAACGGGCAGCCTTTTTTAGGCGCCTTACCTTATGCTTCTGTTGGCACAAGTCAATTTGCAATTAACGTCACTTATATTCCTTCAGTAAGTCCTAAATTAGTTGCATTATGGTTTTTTCAAGCGTCATTTAAGGTGGCAGAGTGGTAATTTATTATATAAATAAATATATAAATCAATTTTCACCGGACTTATATTCAACTTTAGATTCAAGGTACATTTCAGGTATTAATTGATCAACGACTGACTAGCTAAGTAGTAATATTCTAGAAAGAATAAGCTTGGTATTGCTGGGTAATAAACACTCCCCAGATTTAACTGGATAATGCGTAATCCGTGTGCTTTATCTGGCGTTATAATTATTTTTAAATGAGATGTATTGTTTATATACTATAATTATTAACAAATAATAATGTTTAAATTCATCATAGCTCAGTTTTGGAAAGCGTATAAAAAATGACTGCTCAATTTATTACTTCAGAATTACTCAAAGAAGATCCTGGCCTTATAGATTTAGTCGATAAGTTTTTACTGCGTTTACCGATATTGCGTGATGACATTGTAAAAGCACACTCTGCAAAAGAGTGGGAAAATTTCTCAAGATTAATTCACCAATTGAAAGGTGTGGGTGGTGGTTATGGTTACCTGATGCTTACCCAGGTTTGCGCCGATATTGAAGTGTCTTTACGAAATAAAGATTTTAATACGGTTAAGAATCAGATTGGTGAAATGAATAACATGAGTGAAATGATTTTAGCTGGAAAGGATGAAAACCATAAAATCGCCGAACAAGTAAAGTCTTAATACATTAAGATATAAAAAAAGGGCAGTGATTAAGCTGCCCTTTTTATTAGAAAAAATTAAAGATTTATTTAAAGATCAAAATCTTTACATTTTTTCTCTACTGCAACACCTTTCATGCGCACATACTTAGGTAAACCATCTTTATAAGGTGGGTAATCTTCACCTTTAATTAATGGTGCCAGGTATTCACGACACTTCGCTGTAATACCAAAGCCGTCTGCTGAAATGAAGTTATCAGGCATCATTTTTTCAACATTTGCTACCTTGCTTAATGGCGCCATACCGACTTTCCATTTGTAAGGTTTGTTGGAAATACGATCAACAGTCGGCATAACAGAGTTATGGCCAGCTAAAGCGAATTGAACCGCAGCTTTACCCATCGCATAGGCTTGATCAACATCAGATTTCGATGCGATATGACGTGCAGCACGTTGCATATAGTCGGCAACACCCCAGTGATATTTATGACCCAATTTTTCCTGAATCATGCCGGCAACGACTGGTGCACAACCTCCTAATTGACTATGGCCAAATGCATCTTTTAAACCTGTTTCTGCAAGGAAGCGCCCATCTGGCCAATGCGTACCTTCAGAAACAACAACAGTACAGTAACCGTGTTCTTTTACATTTGCGTCAACCTTAGCGAGGAATTTTTCCTGATTAAATTCAACTTCAGGGAAAAGAATAACGATAGGAATAGGATTCTCTTCGGTAGAGGCTAAACCACCTGCTGCTGCAATCCAGCCTGCATGACGACCCATTACTTCAACAACAAATACTTTAGTTGATGTTTTGCACATTGAAGCCACGTCGAAACTGGCTTCTTGTGTAGAAACGGCAATGTATTTTGCTACTGAACCAAAACCCGGGCAGTTATCGGTAATCGGTAAATCGTTATCAACCGTTTTAGGAACATGGATAGCCTGAATTGGAAAACCCATTTCCTTAGAAAGCTGAGAAATTTTGAAGCAAGTATCTGCTGAATCACCGCCACCGTTATAGAAAAAGTAACCGATGTTATGTGCTTTAAATACTTCAATTAAACGTTCATATTCACGACGGTTTTCTTCAAGTGATTTGAGTTTGAAACGGCAAGAACCGAATGCACCTGAAGGTGTATAACGCAATGCTGAAATCGCAGAAGTAGACTCTTTACTTGTATCAATAAGGTCTTCAGTTAAGGCACCGATAATACCGTTACGGCCGGCATAAACTTTACCAATCTTATTGCCATTTTTACGTGCAGTTTCAATAACACCACATGCACTTGCATTAATAACTGCAGTTACACCACCTGACTGAGCATAAAATGCATTTTTCAATGGTTCAGCAGGCTTGCTGACTTTTTTCTTTTTAGCAGCTTTTTTCTTTACAACTTTCTTTTTCACAACTTTTTTCTTAGCGGTTTTCTTTTTAGCTACTTTCTTTTTAGCAGTTTTTTTCTTTGCGACCTTTTTCTTCGCAATTTTTTTCTTGGCTTTCTTTTTAGCGGCCTTTTTTTTAGCAACCATTGGTGTTCCCCTCTAATTAAAATAAATTTATTGGTACGTTGTTAAAAATAATGCCCGCAAATGCAGGCATTATATAAATTTTAAAATCCGGCTTTTTTTAACTCATGATCAGCTTGTACTTGCAACAAGCTCATGATGCAATGATTCAATTCATCATAAAATGGTTTTTCTGTTCCAAACTGTTCATCATCGTCATAAAAAAACTGGCTAAAGTATTTATTATCTTCACCCTTAGCGATAATGAAATGACAACCATTATGTTCCCAGTATATAGCGGGACAATCTGCTACATTATCATCACCAAAATCTATTTCTGCACGTTGTGTTTCAACCGGGTTACCATAACGATTATTAAGTGTTTCATCGATAAATTTAAGTTCATCTGCAGAAAAGTCATTTACGTTAACAGTGCTGGTGTCATTCATAGAAAATAATGCTCTGGGAATATTTTGTATATTTAAAAGTAAGCTGCAAAGGATACTCGATCATTTCGTGAATGGGTAATTTTATACTTAATTACAAGAATGAAAAGTGACTTTTTATATAGGAGTAAAAGTAGGATTTATGCGGGTGTATCTAATTGTTTTTGTAAACGCGAAATTCGTGCCTCTAATCGGGCGGTATGATCACGTAATTGACTAATTTTTTGAGTAAAGTCTTCTATTTCTGCTGGATGTGGGCTTAATTGGCCTTCATCCTGTAAATATTCACGTGTATCAAGTTGCACCGTCTTTAATGTCGCTTTACCCCAGGAATGTAAGCTACGTATAAAGCTACCCGCTTTAAATGCAATAAGATCACCGCTGTATTGAGATATCCACTCTTCCCAGTCTAAATCGAGTTGATCCAGGATACGCTTAAAACGCTGGCCAAGCTCAATATCACCTTTAATCCGTACTTCACCACTAAAGAAGCTTTCAGTGGCGTCACCTAATGACATATTGACGAAGGCGAGTGTTGTGCCCTGTAAGGTGGTATCGGCCTGGGCTCCATAAATGTATTGCACCTGAATGCCTTCCGTATGTGGAAAAAGAAACAGGCTTAAATCAAGATCAGTGAATTTAAAAGCAATGGTTTTACCCTGTAAGGCAGCGAATTTTTCGAGTGTGGCGTTATCTTGTTTGAGAATAAGATTGATCGAAGTCTCAAGGGCTTCGGTTAAGGTAAGAATGACTTCGGTTGGTAAACTCATTCACAAATTATCCATGAGAAAAAATCAAATTTTTTAAACCACAGAGGACGCCGAGGTTCACTGAGGAAATACAAATTAAAATCTCTGTGCTCCTGCGTGTTCGCTGTGGAAATAGTGTTATGTTTTTAAATTTTATAACCACGGTGTAAAGCGACAACACCCCCGGTTAAATTGAAATATTCACATTTTTCAAAACCCGCTTCGACCATCATTCCTTTCAGGGTTTCCTGATCCGGGTGCATGCGAATAGATTCTGCAAGGTAGCGATAACTATCAGGATCATCCGCAATTACTTTGCC
>JAPHTF010000145.1 GCA_026197095.1 Gammaproteobacteria bacterium | reverse complement strand
GCAGCCATAGCGTTTGGTTATTTAGCTAATTACATTGGTACCAAGCAAGGTATTTTACTCGCTATCATAGTTTATTTTTTAATGACATTATGGGCAGCTCAAATTACAGCAATAGCTGAATTTTATGTTCTCGCAATTATTATTGGATTAGTACAGGGCGGGGTACAGGCATTAAGCCGCTCCTTTTACGCACGTATTATTCCAAAAAATCAATCGGCAGAGTTTTTTGGTTTTTATAATATGTTAGGTAAGTTCGCTGCGGTATTAGGACCTGTTATGATTGGCGTGGTCAGTGTGTTAACACAAAGCCCGCGAATATCTATATTATCAATCAGCGTTTTATTTATTGCTGGTGGTGTATTACTTTATTATGTAGATGAGGGTAAAGCAAAAAGAATGTTAGCGGATTACAATAAATCAGGTAGAAATATATGACAGAAGATAATAAAAAAGAACCAACGTTACTTGATGTAGCGAAAAGTGTGTTGTGGGCTTTTTTAGGGGTGCAGAAAAGTAAAAATTATGAGCGTGACTTTAAACATGGAAAGCCTGCACAATATATCATCATTGGTTTGATAGGCGTTGCTATTTTTATATTTATACTTGTGATGGTTGTCCAGTTTGTATTGTCACTGGCAGGTGTTTAAAAAAAATGGCAAGAGCCGTAGTTTTTAAACATACTTCTTGCCACTTAATTTTTGCAACAATCTTTGTCTGTATTGAATAGGGGCTTACTTTAATTAGGTTCAATTCAAGTATTAATCAGATGATTTACCTGGAAACCAAAATGGTTTAGTCATCACGCAAGATATCCAAACTGCTGCCATATAGATGATACTTCCAATTATTAAAATATTATAAATCTGATCAGCAGATTGTCGTTCCTGTAATGATGAATATTCACCGGTAATGACCATGTAAGCCGAAACAATCAATACGACTAACGCGGCAAGAATATTCAAGCGTAGAACTCGTTGACGGCGTAAAGCTTTGTTTTCATTCAATAATTTCATGATTTCTCCGTACAATGTATTAGCGGTGACTAATATAATCCCGAACGTATTGAATGGAATTGACCCAGATCAATTTAGGTGGGTTATTTTTAAATGACTGATGATTTGTTTGTATTTTCTTTAGTCTGCGGTGAGGAAATTTAGCAAAGAGAAGATTGCCGTGCTGATGCTTTAAGTTTTATGCGCTTAGCAGCAGCACAACTTTAGATATACCACTATTCTTAAGGTCGGTTTTACTTTATATCGGGATAAAATAAAACCGACCTTGTTAATATATTCGAATATTTCTATAGCTTCTCAATCTTTTCTTTTTGTTGTTCTAAATTATTCAATGCTGTTTGTAATTCAGCTAATTTGTCACGTTCCTTTTGTACCACGGCTTCGGGTGCCTTATCAGTAAAGCCAGGGTTAGAAAGTTTGCCTTCAAGTTGTTTAACATGCTGGGTTAATTTTTCAGTTTCTTTATTGAGACGTTTTAGCTCAGCATCTTTATCGATTAAACCTGCCATAGGAATCAGTAATTTCATTTCCCCCACGAGTGCTGTCGCTGACTCAGGCGATTCATCTGTTTTATTTAGCCAGGTAATGGATTCCAGTTTCGCTAATTTATTTAGATAGCTTTCATATTTACCGAGTAATGCTTTATCTGTTTCAGAGCCATTTTGCAGTAATACAGACAGAAGTTTTCCTGGCTTGATATCCATACCACTTCGAATCTGGCGAATACCGATAATGAAATTTTTGATCCATTCAACTTCATCAACGGCACTTTGATCAAAGTTAGCTTCGTTATATTCAGGATAACGTTGTAACATAATCGATGAGCTTTCTGCTTTTGATACATCAAGACCGGCTAATGGTGCAATACGTTGCCAAATTTCTTCTGTGATATAGGGCATTATAGGATGAGCTAAACGAAGTATCGTTTCTAAGACATGTACCAGGGTATGACGTGTACCACGCTTAACCGCTTCGCTTGCCCCGTTGTTATCTGATTGACCATCAAACAATACTGTTTTAGATAGTTCAAGATACCAGTCACAATATTCATTCCAGGTGAAATCATAAATTGCACTGGCCATATGATCTAAACGGTAGTTTTTAATTGCATCTTCCACCGTTTGCGTAGTTTGTTGTAAGCGGCTTAAAATCCAGCGATCGGCGGCAGTCAGCCCCAGCTCGCCACCCCCATTTTTATATTCAAGTTGACCACAGTCCTGTTCTTCGGTGTTCATTAAAACATACCGAGCGGCATTCCAGAGCTTATTACAAAAGTTGCGATAACCTTCGATGCGGCCTAAATCAAAATTGATATCACGACCGGTCGATGCCAACGAGGCAAATGTGAAACGAAGCGCATCTGTACCAAAGGCAGGAATACCCTCAGGGAAATCTTTACGTGTTTGCCGGGCAATTTTTTCTGCAAGGTGAGGCTGCATCATACCTGAGGTACGTTTTTCAACTAATGTTTCGAGTTCAATACCGTCAATCAGATCAATAGGATCAAGTACGTTGCCTTTTGACTTCGACATTTTCTGTCCATGGGAGTCACGTACTAAACCATGGATATAGATTTCCTTAAACGGAACATCACCCATAAACTTAAGCCCCATCATGATCATACGGGCGACCCAGAAGAAAATAATGTCAAAGCCAGTCACCAATACGCTGGTTGGGTAAAAGGCTTTTAGCATCTCTGCATCAATGTCATTTTTTGCAGGCCAGCCTAAGGTTGAGAAGGGCCATAGTGCTGACGAGAACCAGGTATCGAGTACATCTTCATCCTGGCGCAAATTAATATCACCGAGGTTATGTTTTTCGCGTACCTCGGATTCACTACGGCCAACATAAAAGTTACCTTCATCATCAAACCAGGCGGGAATTCGATGGCCCCACCAGATTTGGCGACTGATACACCAGTCCTGAATATTGCGCATCCATTCGTAGTAAGTATTTTTCCAGTTGTCTGGCACAAATTTAATACTACCATTTTCAACGGCTTCAATCGCAGGCCTGGCCAGTTCTTCAACTTTGACATACCACTGATCAGTGAGGAAAGGTTCTACCACTGCACCTGAACGATCGCCACGCGGCACCATCAGTTTATGGGGTTCAATCTTGTCCATTAAGTTAAGTGCTTCTAAATCTTTTACAATTTCTTTACGCGCAACATAACGATCCATGCCACGATATTTTTCCGGTACCTCATCATTAATACAGGCATCGATAGTGAGAATATTAAACATCGGTAAGTCATGACGTTTACCCATTTCATAATCGTTAAAATCATGGGCAGGGGTAATTTTTACGCAACCGGTCCCAAATTCCATATCAACATAATCATCAGCAATAATCGGAATCTCACGACCCACTAAAGGCAGAGTAATCGTTTTGCCAATCATTAATTGATATCGTTCATCATCGGGATGCACCGCAACGGCACTGTCACCCAGCATAGTTTCTGGCCGGGTAGTGGCAACAATTAAATGCCCAGAGCCATCTGTGAGGGGATAACGCATGTGCCAGAGAGAACCATTTTCTTCTTCTGAAATAACTTCGAGATCGGACACCGCGGTATGTAAAACCGGATCCCAGTTAACCAGACGTTTACCACGATAAATTAAATCTTCTTCATAGAGCTTTACAAAAACTTCCTGAACCGCTTCGGACAAACCTTCATCCATGGTGAAGCGTTCACGAGACCAATCTAGCGATGAACCTAAGCGGCGCAGCTGGCGAGTAATATTGCCACCGGATTCTTCTTTCCAATCCCAGATACGATCAATAAATGCATCGCGACCCAAATCATGGCGGGTTTTATCTTCAGCATTGAGTTGACGTTCAACCACCATTTGCGTTGCAATACCGGCGTGATCTGTTCCGGGTTGCCATAAG
>JAPHTF010000083.1 GCA_026197095.1 Gammaproteobacteria bacterium | reverse complement strand
CTCATTTCACTGCCTGCATTAAAAAGATTTAAACGCCGTGTAGATCACCGTGAAAAAAAAATCAATAAAAAAATTTGTTTACAGGGTATTGTCGTTAAAAGTCATGGTAGTGCTGATGCATATTCATTCTGCAATGCAATTCATGTTGCGATGCTTGAAGTAGAAAAAGATGTTCCTGCATTAATTAGTCATAAATTAGAAAGCCAATTAGTCATGAGGCAAGCGAATTGATCAATTCAAGAATAACAGGCACAGGTGGATATTTACCTGAAAAGGTTGTCACAAATGCTGATCTGGAAAAGATTGTCGATACTACAGACGACTGGATTACAGAACGTACTGGAATTAAAAAACGTCACCTGGTTGTTGACGGTGAAACCACCTGTGATTTAGCTGAAAAAGCGGCTCGAGGTGCAATTGAAGCTGCTGGCTTAAGCAATGATGATATTGATTTAATTATTGTTGCGACAACGACACCTGATCGAGTGTTTCCTAGTACAGCATGTTTATTACAAGACCGGCTGGATATTCATGGCTGTACGGCATTTGATGTGCAAGCGGTATGTACGGGTTTTGTCTATGCATTAGGCGTTGCAGATAAGTTTATCAAATCAGGTACTCATAAAACTGCATTGGTTATTGGTGCCGAAACGATGTCACGCACTGTTGACTGGACCGATCGTACTACATGTGTATTGTTTGGCGATGGAGCTGGCGCTGTTGTGTTACAGGCGAGCGACGAGCCCGGCATTTTATCAACACACTTACACGCTGATGGTAAATATAAAGAGCTATTAACTATTCCTGCCGGTGTTTCTGAAAATCCTGCATTGTTTCAATCAGGTGAAGCCTATATGCAAATGAAAGGCAATGAAGTGTTTAAAATGGCAGTTAATACACTAGGCCGTATAGTTGATGAAACTCTTGCATTTAACAATATGGAAAAATCTGACATCGACTGGTTGGTCCCCCATCAAGCCAATATTAGAATTATCAATGCAACGGCTAAAAAATTAGGCATGTCGATGGATCATGTTGTGGTCACTGTTCATGAGCATGGCAATACATCAGCTGCCTCCGTTCCACTTGCCTTAAATGAAGCAGTACGTGATGGGCGTATAAAACGTGGTGAAACAATTTTACTTGAAGCCTTTGGTGGCGGTTTTACCTGGGGTTCGGCTTTAATTAAATATTAAAATGTAGGCTGGCCTTCAGGCTGACAATAAAAGAAATGTTTTACAACCATGTCGGCCTGAAGTGCCGAGCTAAAAAATAATAAATAATAAATAAAGGATCAAAAATGTCTTTAGCGTTTGTCTTTCCAGGTCAGGGCTCACAATCTGTGGGCATGTTAAAAGATCTCTCTGAAAACTTTTCACAAGTCACTGCAACTTTTCAGGAAGCATCTGATGCTTTGGGTTATGACTTGTGGTCACTTATTCAGGAAGGTCCTGCAGACAAATTAAACAGTACGGATATTACTCAGCCAGCTATGTTGGCTTCAGGAGTTGCAACATGGCGTGTATGGCAAGCTAAAGGTGGGGCAGCCCCACAAGTCATGGCAGGTCATAGTTTAGGTGAATACACGGCCCTGGTTTGTGCGGGCAGTTTAGATTTTGTTGATGCGGTGAAATTGGTTTCTCAACGTGGCGAATTTATGATGCAAGCTGTTCCAGCTGGAACAGGCGCCATGGCGGCTATTTTAGGTTTGGATGATGAAGTTGTACGCCAGGTTTGTCTTGAAGCGGCTGATGGTGAAGTTTTAGAAGCAGTAAATTACAACTCGCCCGGTCAAGTCGTTGTTGCTGGCCATAAATCAGCCATTGAACGTGTGACAATACTCGCAAAAGAGAAGGGTGCTAAACGTGCCCTGGAATTGCCAGTGAGCGTGCCATCTCATTGCGCATTAATGCAGCCTGCTGCTGAGCAATTAGCAGAAGTGCTTGCAGGCATTTCATTTGCTACTCCTTCTATTCCGGTTCTCAATAATGTTGATGTTGTGGCAGCCAGTTCAGAAGCTGACATTCGTGATGCCTTAAAGCGCCAGCTTTTCAGCCCTGTGCGTTGGGTAGAAACAATTGAAAAAATGTCTGCCGATGGCATAGATAAAGTGATTGAATGTGGTCCAGGCAAAGTACTGGTTGGGCTGAATAAACGAATTAATAAATCAATGGCTTCGGCAGCATTGGTTGATACAGCTTCAATTGAAGCTGCACTTGAACTTTAAATGACCCGATTCAAGGATTAAGAGGAATTTAATATGTCTTTAGAAAATGAAATTGCATTTGTCTCTGGTGCCAGCCGTGGTATTGGTAAAGAAATCGCCCTTGCATTAGGTGCCCAAGGTGCGATTGTAATAGGTACAGCAACTTCAGAAAATGGTGCAGAAAACATCACTAACTATCTGAATGAAAACAATATTAAAGGTAAAGGTTTAGTCTTAAATGTGACTGATCAAGACAGTATTACCGGTACTGTTAAACAAATAACGGATGATTTTGGTACTCCCACCATCTTAGTGAATAACGCCGGCATTACACGCGATAATCTCGTAATGCGGATGAAAGATGATGAATGGGAAGATATTATGAACACTAATCTGACTTCAATTTTTAAAGTCAGTAAAGCCTGTCTGCGTGGCATGATGAAGGCTAAAAAAGGCCGAATTATCAGCATTGCTTCAGTAGTCGGTGTGACGGGTAATGCTGGTCAGGCTAACTACTCAGCCGCAAAAGCCGGTGTTATCTGGTTTAGTAAATCGCTGGCACGGGAAGTGGGTTCTCGTGGAATTACGGTTAATGTTGTCGCTCCAGGCTTCATTGACACCGATATGACACGTGCATTACCTGAAGCTCAACGGGATGCATTATTAGGTCAAATTTCACTAGGTCGCCTGGGTAGCGCGGCTGAGATTGCGAGTGCGGTAGCATTTTTAGCCTCTCCTGGTGCGGCCTATATCACGGGTGAGACATTACATGTAAATGGTGGCATGCATATGAGCTAAAATGGCTCATAAGTATATGAATTTAAAGAAGTAATAATAAAATTTGTGATTAATTTGGCTAAAATGGCCATGAATGTAGAAACTGACGGGCGTTTACAATACAATACCGCCCGCAGCGTCAATCGAATAATAAATCGGAGGAATTGACCAAAATGAGCAGCATTGAAGAACGTGTACAAAAAATCGTAATTGAGCAATTGGGTGTTAAAGAGGAAGAAGTAACGAAAGATGCTTCATTCGTAGACGATCTGGGTGCTGATTCACTCGATACAGTTGAATTGGTTATGGCCCTTGAAGAAGAGTTTGAAACTGAAATTCCTGATGAAGATGCAGAAAAGATTACTACGGTTGCAGAAGCAGTTAATTACATTAACGCTAACAGCTAATCGTTGTACCCAATATAAAAACCGCACCACAATGTAGTTTAACTGCATTGCGGTTGCGGTTTTTTATTTTCTGTAGATATATATAATTACATTTAGAAAAAATTAAATCATATTGAGAATCGATAATGTCTAAACGTCGTGTTGTTGTAACTGGAATGGGAATGTTATCTCCCGTTGGCAATAGTGTAGAAGAAAGCTGGAAAAATATTCTAGCCGGCAAAAGTGGTGTTGAAACAATTTCTGCTTTTGATGCTTCCGCTTTTGCCACACAGTTTAGTGCTTCTGTTAAAAACTTTGACGTTACCACAATCATGTCGGCTAAAGATGCACGTAAAATGGATTCATTTGTTCATTACGGTATTGCAGCAGCGATTGAAGCGATTGAAGATGCTGGTTTAGAAGTCACCGAAGAAAATGCTTTCCGCATTGGTGTCTCAATTGGTTCTGGTATCGGTGGTTTAGGTACTATCGAAGCTAATTATGAAAAATACAGTCAAGGTGGCCCACGTAAGATTTCACCTTTTATTATCCCTGCTACCATTATTAATATGATTTCAGGTAACTTATCGATCCGTTACGGCTTTAAAGGCCCTAACTATGCTATTACCACGGCATGTGCCACAGCGACACACAGTATTGGTGATGCAGCACGTATGATTGAACATGGGGATGCCGATGTCATGATTACCGGTGGTGCTGAAAATGCCACCACATTCCTGGGCTTAGGCGGTTTTGCTGCAGCACGTGCTTTATCATCACGCAATGATGATCCTGCAACAGCCAGTCGTCCATGGGATAAAGACCGTGATGGTTTTGTTCTGGGTGATGGCGCTGGCGTTATGGTCATCGAAGAGTATGAGCATGCTAAAAAACGCGGTGCAACTATTTATGCTGAGGTTATTGGCTTTGGTATGAGTGGTGATGCGTATCACATGACTTCACCGTCAGTCGGTGGTGAAGGTGCAAGCCGCTGTATGAATAATGCCATTAATGATGCCGGTATAAATGCCAATGAAGTTGATTATGTCAATGCCCACGGTACCTCTACGCCAGCGGGAGATATTGCCGAAGTACAGGCAGCTAAATTAACCTTTGGTGATCATGCAAGTAAAATTGCTATGAGCTCAACTAAATCAATGACAGGCCATCTATTAGGGGCAGCAGGTGGTATCGAAGCCATATTTGCCGTGCTTGCTATTAAAGATCAGGTTGCTCCACCTACGATTAACATCTTTAACCCTGATGAGGGATGTGATCTGAACTTTGTTCCCAACACACCACAAGAGATGAAAATTGATATCTCGGTATCAAACTCCTTTGGGTTTGGTGGGACTAACGGCACCTTAATCTTCCGCAAGATTTAATCTTTACGGCAGAGGAACTGCAGCATCTTTACTTATGCAGCATTCTAAAAACAGCTCATTCGATATTCAATCGAAAGGACTAGTTATTCATTCTCAACAGGGTCAACAAAATTTGTTGGCCCTGCATCAGCAACATCCCACACGTTACCCGTTTTTACTCGAAAGTGTTGCCAGTTCAGTAGACCTTGACTCTGACAACAATAAAACCTGTTCATCGCGTTTTGATATACTTTTTGCATTTCCTCAGGAAACACTTGCATTATCCAGTACTGAAAATTTATCAGGCTATGCAGATATTAATGGTAATGATTTTCTCAATAACCTTAGCCTTTGGTGGAAAAGTACACGCAATAATCATATTGAATGTGAAGTTCTTCCTTTCACGGGTGGCTGGTTTCTTTATCTTGGTTATGAATTAGCTAATCAAATAGAACCACAACTTGATTTAAAACGCCCAACTACACCTATTGCCTATGCCTCACGTATTCCTGCTGCAATAATTAATGATCATAAAGAAAACTGTAGTTATTTCGTTTGTGAAGAAATTTTTACTGATTATCTTGAACAACTTAAAAGTGACAGTGAACAAAGCAATCAAGAACCTTATCAAGCTGCACATCAACTCAAACAAATAGATGAAGAAGATGAATCGATATACCTGAACTCGATAAAGAAAATCAAACAGTACATTGTTGATGGTGATGTATTCCAGGTAAATCTTTCCCGGCTTTGGAAACTGGAAAAAAACAAAGATAAAATTAACGCTGTTGATATTTATAGAAACTTGCGTCAAACAAATCCAGCACCTTTTTCTGCATTAGCAGTACATAATAATTTTACAGTCATCAGCTCATCACCTGAGCGCTTGATTAAAGTAAAAAATGGAATAGCTGAAACACGTCCAATCGCGGGAACGCGTCGACGTGAGCAGGATCCAGCAAAAGATGAAGCATTAAAATCAGAGCTGATAAGTCACCCAAAAGAACGTGCCGAACACATCATGTTAATTGATCTTGAACGCAATGACTTAGGACGTATTTGTATACCTGGAAGCATTAACGTTGATGAATTAATGGTTATTGAATCATATGCCCATGTTCATCATATCGTCTCTAATGTCAGCGGACAGCTAAAAGAGGGCATACTACCGGGGGATGTGATAAAAGCTGTTTTTCCTGGTGGAACCATAACAGGATGTCCAAAAGTACGTTGTATGGAAATTATTTCTGAACTGGAACATGAAGAACGAGGTGCATACACAGGTTCACTGGGTTATTTGAATCATAATGGTGATATGGATATAAATATATTAATTAGAACAATTAGCCTGGAAAATAATACACTGTCATTTCGCGCAGGCGCAGGACTTGTTGCTGATTCAGTCGCTCAATCCGAGCTGGAAGAGACTCGTCACAAAGCAAGAGGGTTATTGCTTGCATTAGTTAAGCAAGAGCAGAATTGAGAATTTATGACTGGTGTTTTAATTAATGGTGAATTTAAAGAAACGATCAATGTTTTTGATCGTGGTTTACACTATGGTGATGGTCTTTTTGAAACAATGGCTGTGCGTAACGGAAAAATTAATTTATGGAATGCACACTGGCAACGTTTATCACTAGGATGCAAAAAGCTGTCTATTAATTTACCCAATAAAGAAATTATAGAAAATGAAATAGCCTTATTAGATAAAAATAACAGGGATCGTCAAGGCCATTATATTGTTAAACTGATTGTGACACGCGGTATTGGTGAGCGTGGTTATCGATATCCCAATAAGCAAAACATCACGCGCATACTCACAACTCATTCCTGGCCAAATTACCCGGATGAATTTCTGTCTAAAGGTGTTGCGCTACGCTATTGTGAAACAACATTATCAAAAAACAGTCAGCTCGCTGGAATAAAACACCTTAATCGATTGGAACAAGTATTAGCGCGAAATGAATGGGATACTGATGAATTTCAGGAAGGCTTAATGCTAACTGATGATGGTCATGTTGTTGACGGTACCATGAGTAATATTTTTGCAGTAAAAGATAACATGATCTTTACACCAGATTTATCCTTGTGTGGTGTGGAGGGTGTTATGCGTAAAACAGTGGTTGAAATAGCTAAAACTATCGGTTTTTCAGTATATGAAAAAAATTTTACTCAAGCCGAACTTGAGCAGGCAGATGAGTTATTTTTAACGAACAGTATATTTGGCATTTGGCCTGTAAGAATTATAGCTAAAACTCGTTTTACGAAAATGGGTATTATCACTAAACAGATTCAAGATAAATTAGTTGAATTAATTAAGTAAGGTAAGCAATGAAAAAGTTGGTTCAGGTTTTTATTTTAGTCGTATTAATTTCATCAGTATGGATTTGGGCATCGTATCAGCAAGCACTTGAGGGCCCTTTAAATATTGAAGCGGATGATATTATGTATTCGATTAAGCCTGGCAGCTCACTCTCAGGTGTTATCTACGACTTATATAAAAAGAAAATCATCAAGCATCCACGCTATTTACTTTTATATGCACGCTTAAATGGCCTTTCTAATACGATGCAAACAGGTGATTACCGCTTATCGAACAAACTAAAAACAATAGAGTTTCTTGACAATATTTTTAATGGAAAAGTTGTTCAGTTTACTTTAACGGTTGTTGAAGGGTGGTCGTTTAAGCAGTTAATCGATGCATTAAATCATCATCCTGAAATAAAACATACTCTTACGAATCTTTCAGCTGAAGAGATTATGAATAAACTGGGTTTGGCTGGTATACACCATGAAGGCCAGTTTTTACCGGATACATATCATTTTCCCAGGCAGCTTACCGATGTAGAATTTTTAAAACGTGCATACCAGTCAATGCAATCCACGCTTAAAGATGAATGGGATAATCGTGCCGTGGGTTTAATCTACAAAGATCCTTATGAAGCGTTAATCATGGCATCGATCATTGAAAAAGAAACTGGCCAGGCCAGTGAGCGGGAACAAATTTCAGGTGTATTTATAAGAAGACTTGAAAAGCAAATGCGTTTACAAACTGATCCCACCGTTATTTACGGTATGGGTGATAGATATAAAGGCAATGTACGTAAACGTGATTTACAAGAAGATACGCCATACAATACTTACCGCCGTCATGGCTTACCTCCAACACCCATCGCATTGCCGGGCAAAAAAGCCATCTACGCGGCACTTCATCCGGCCGAAGGGGATGCTTTATACTTTGTTTCGCGTGGAGATGGTAGCCATGTCTTTTCGGCCACCTTAAAAGAACATAATAATGCAGTAATTAAATATCAGTTAAAAGGACGAGCACGCCCTTTTTCATCTTATAAGCATCAAAAATCAAACTAAAGATAACCATATGAATGATTCAGTAACAAAAGGGCAATTTATTACCATCGAGGGCACTGAAGGGGTTGGTAAAAGTACCAATATGGCTTTTATTGAAAAATGGCTTATCAATGCGGGCAAAGAACTCATTATTACTCGAGAACCGGGTGGTACTGAATTAGGTGAAAAGTTACGCGCGGTATTGTTAGATGCCAAAGAACAATCGATGAGTGATGACACTGAATTGCTTTTAATGTTTGCCGCGCGTGCTCAGCATATACACGAGGTTATTCAACCGGCTTTAGATGCCGGAAAGTGGGTGCTTTGTGATCGATTTACAGATGCAACTTATGCTTACCAGGGCGGTGGACGAGGGATAGAGCTGTCTCGCATAGCTCAATTAGAACAGTGGGTCCAGGGTGATCTCAGACCCAATATGACGCTTATTCTCGACTTGCCTGTCGATGTAGGATTAATGCGTGCAGGTAAACGCAGTACGCCAGATAGATTTGAATTAGAAAAACATGATTTCTTCAATAAAGTACGTGATACCTATTTAGCGCGTGCTGCTGAATATCCTAATCGTTACCGGGTGATAGATGCTTCGCCATCCATTAGTGAAGTTCAACAATCCATTCAACGCGTTCTCGAGAAAATGGTTTAATTTGATGTTTCCATGGCAAACGAGTAACTGGAATAACCTGACAAGTAGTCAGCAAAATAACCGTCTTGCACATGGATTGTTGTTTCATGGTGCCGCCGGTACCGGTAAAAATGCCTTTGCGATTGATTTTGCTCATTGGTTACTGTGTGAACAACCATTAACCGATAAAGCATGTGGAAAGTGTAAGTCCTGTCAATTAATTCAAGCTGAATCTAATCCAGATTTACTCAGCTTACGGCCTGAAGAAGAAGGTAAAGCGATAAAAGTTGATCAAGTTCGGGGCTTAATTGAGAAAATTTCACTAACAAGTCATGGTAAGGGTAAACGTGTCATTATCATATCGCCTGCTGATGCGCTAAATGTAAATGCCAGCAATAGTTTGCTAAAAACCCTTGAAGAACCACCCGCAAATACCGTTTTAATACTGATCACAGATAAACCGTCTAAATTAGTCGCGACGATACGGAGTCGTACTCAAATGATACGGTTTGATTTACCAGGTACGGATGAAAGTCTGCAATGGTTAACTGAGCAAAATATTGAAAATCCTGATTTAGTCTTAAAATTAAGTGCTGGAGCGCCACTAGCCGCCAAAGCAATGGCAGATAATGAAGGCTTACAAATCCGGGATAAACTCTTTCAAAACTGGCAAGAACTGGCAAGTGGCAATGCAGATGCTTTGGATAGTGCCGCAATGTGGCTAAAAGACGGATTCAAGAATTTAGATAACCTGCCGTTAAACTGGATGAGTAGCTGGTTAATGGACATTATACGAAGCTTGCAAGGTGGCCATATTGAAAGTATGTCAAATGCTGATTATGCTAAAGCCTTGCAGAATTTAGCAGGACAGGTAGACTTGAAGTCAGTGTATAGCCTGTTAGACAGGCTAAATGACACAATACGTTTAAACGGCACCTCGGCAAATCAGCTGATGCTCATCGAAGGACTTTTACTACACTGGGCGGGATTAAAGCGCTCTTAATATTTATACGTTGAAATGATCTCAGGAAAACGATTATGGTAGCAGCCGCGGGAAGACAAGGTATTCTATCCCTCACAATAAAAGATAAAAGTGCGCTTTACGCCGCTTATATGCCTTTCGTACGGAATGGCGGTCTTTTTATTCCTACAAACAAAAGCTATTCACTAGGTGATGAAGTATTTATGCTTTTAACCTTAATGGAAGAGACTGAAAAACTTCCGGTAGCAGGTAAGATCATCTGGGTAACGCCCAAAGGCGCACAAGGTAATCGCGCTGCAGGAATTGGTGTACAGTTTAGTGATCAGGATGGCGGTGCCGCACGTACTAAAATTGAAACGTATTTGGCCGGTGCATTAAAATCAGATCGACAAACACATACGATGTAATTTAGGTTTCGTTATACGATAACGAATACTATTAATTTTAGAGTCGGGCTTTTTAGCCCGACTTTTGTTTATATAGAACGGCCTGTGATTGCAAGCAAAGCGTGGCAATCGCCAGTTAAGTAACAGTTCTTTATGAGCTAGCCATAGTCACTGCGCCCCTTCGCTATGACAATAAGATAACAGGAAAGAATATGTTTTTAATAGACTCTCATTGTCATCTAGATCGTCTAGATTTAGCACCCTACGATAACAAGCTCTCTAATGCCTTAACTTATGCCAATGAAGTTGGGGTTGGCCATATGCTATGTGTTTCCATCAATATGGAAAATTTTAAAGCCGTAATTGGAACAGCGCATAAATATGATTTTGTTTCTGCTTCTGTTGGCGTACATCCCAATGAAACGGATGGGCATGATCCCGGTGTTGATGAATTAATCACATTAGCTGATGACGATAACATTGTAGCCATCGGAGAAACCGGTTTAGATTATTTTCGCAGTGAAGGTGATTTAACCTGGCAACAAGATCGTTTTCGTCGTCATATTACTGCATCTAAAGAAACTAAAAAGCCGTTGATTATTCATATGCGTGATGCAACCGAAGATACACTGCGTATTCTTAAGGAAGAAAAAGCAGATGAAGTAGGGGGTGTGATGCATTGTTTTGTCGAAGATTGGGAAGTTGCACAAAAAGCACTAGACTTGAACTTTATGATTTCATTTTCAGGTATTGTGACTTTTAAAAATGCAAAAGATTTACAGCTTGTTGCTAAAAATGTTCCTCAAGATAAAATGTTAGTCGAAACAGATTCGCCCTATCTCGCGCCTGTTCCTTTCCGCGGCAAAAGTAATCAACCCGCTTATGTTGTACAGGTAGCAGAGAAAGTTGCCGAATTACGTGATATATCCGTTGAGGATGTTGCGGATATTACAACAAAGAATTATATAAATTTATTTGGCCAGATAGACTAACGCCAAATTATCTATCTATATTTTTATCTATATAGAAAAGTTATGCTGCACTTTCTTCAGATACGTTAGAACACTCATTTAACCCACCTTCAAGCATATAGGCATCGTAACCATGCTCATTGAGAATGTATGTCGCTGATGCGCTGCGACTCCCCGTATCACAATACACAATGTATTTATTATTGTGTGATAATTTATTGGCATTTAACCGCAACAGGAAGAGGGGAATATTGATGCTCCCTGCGATTTTTTTATTCTGATGCTCACTGAGCAGTCGAACATCTAACAAGACTGCACCTTCTTTTACCATTTCTTTTGCTGCAGAATAGTTTACCGACTTTAGAATGGGTTCTTTTAATAATTCAATAAAATCATCTTTAGATAATCGCATTAACATGCCATCAGTATTCATAATAATAGTTGCATTGCGCGGCACATTAGAAACTAAGGCATCTTCGCCAAATCCTTTACCTGCTTCAAGAACGGCAATTTCCAGCTCTTTATTTCCCGTTACATCATCATTCTGTATGACACGGCAACTGCCAGTTTTAATGATGTAATAGTAATCGCCCGTATCACCTTGCTTAAGAATGACTTCATCTTTTTTAACAGGGACTGATTCTATACGTTGAAACATCGCCTGAATGTTTGCGGGGGGGATTTTATGAAAAAGTTCAAGCTGTAATAATTGGGTCATCCAGTCATTATCATCAGTATCGGCTGTGTTATTATCACCAATTTCGTTAACAATATAGTTTTTATTTTGATCCCATGTTAACAGCACATCGAGAAGATCATTGTTTATCCTGAAGTAATGTATATTAGTGATACATTTAGCTGTTTTTTGTCTGGGTTTATTATGCTCAATAGGAAAACGACATTGCCTGGATTTTGAAGTTAAGGTTACTTTATTTTCTTCTGAGTCAATTAAATCAATCTCACCACTCAATAAATAATAGGTAAAATTGTCCTCATCCCCCAGAGTAAATAAATTTTTCCCTGCTGTTAGCGTTTCAATATTTATATTATTCACAAGTTCATTAAAATTATCACCTGAAATTTCAAACAAGGGGACAAAATAACGAAGTTTTTGACAATCAAAAGGTAAACTCATATCAGCATATTACTCAATATGATTAGCGTTCACTATAGATTAAATGAGTAAAAAAGTGCGTAAGATCATGTTTCATAAAAATGATATAAGCCACATTTATATATTAATCTCAGCTAATAACTTTTGGTTTATTATTATCATCCATAGAAACATAGGTAAGAATAGCCTCAGCAACTTTTTGTGCGTTTCCATTTCCTCGTTCATTTTCAGAAAAAACATTCAAAGTGATCTGGATAGAGGTGTTTCCAATATGAGTAACTTCAGCATATATACTCACTAAATCACCAACAGAAACGGGTTTAATAAATATAAACTCATTCACTGCAACGGTGACGACACGGTTTCCAACGCGCCTGTGGGCAGCAATACTCCCTGCAATATCAACCTGAGACATTAACCAACCGCCAAAAATATCACCCGATGCGTTTGTATCAGATGGCATAGGTAATACTCTTATTTCTGGTTGTTTGTTTTTATCAATGTCCACGATAAAGTTCTTTTATTTCTTCAGCATATTTTTCGTGGATATTACTACGTTTAAGTTTTAATGTTGGCGTAATTAAGCCACTCTTAATATCCCAGGGATTTAACACGATATGTGTACGTATAATTTTGGCATATCCAGGAAATTTATCGAGTTGTTTATTAATTCGCTGCAAGAGAATCTCTTGTACATTTTCAAGCTTGAGTGAATCTTCATCTGTAGATACAGACAGTTGAGCTGCAAAATCCTGCCAGTTTTCTTTTTCCATTGTGATAATTGCCACCAAAAATGGTCTTGCTTCACCTATAATAATCACTTGTTCAAACAGAGAATCGCTACTAATTGCCAATTCGATATCTGAAGGGGGTACTTTTTCTCCGTTTGATAAAACAATTATTTCTTTTAAACGGCCTGTAATATAAATATGGTTATTTTCAATTTTTGCTTTATCACCGGTATGAAACCAGCCTTGTTCATCGATCACTTCTTTAGTTGCCGCTTCATTATCCCAGTAGCCCATCATAATAGTTGGGCCTTTAACTAAAAGTTCATCATCACGGCTTAGCTTAACTTCAACATTGTCCATCGTTTGTCCAACGCTAAAGGGATCATTGTTGTTAAGTTTGTTTGTTGACACAATCGGGCTTGTTTCAGTTAGCCCATAACCTTGAGAAATTGTTAAGCCTAGACCGATAAATGTTTTCGCGATTTCAGGGGCAAGTGCTGCACCACCTGAAATAGCAAGCTGAAGATTACCACCCAGCTTTGCCAGAATTTTTCCCGCAACCAGTTTATTTAAAACAGGCCATAATAATAATTTTGCATGCCAGCTTTCACGTTTTTGTTGAACTAAAAAACGATGCCAGCCCACTTTAACCGCTGTCTTAAACAGTATTTGCGCAATAAGCGGCTTTTTAGATAACTGATCATGTATTTTGTTATAAACACGTTCAAAAATTCGCGGAACAGTGACAAGTACAGTGGGTTTGATAACGAGTAAATCTTCTGCTAATTTTTCTATGGAACGAGCATAGGCTATTTTTGCACCAATGATCATTGGCATATAGTATCCGGCTGTTCGTTCAAACATATGTGACAAAGGAAGAAAAGATAAAAACACATCATCACTATCAAAATGCTCAAATATCGCACCTGAATATGCATTAGAAAAAATATTATAATGGCTTAACATAACCCCTTTTGGTCTGCCTGTAGTACCTGATGTATACACAATAGTAGCAAGATCGTCAGGATCAATTTTTACAACTTTGATTGTTTCTGCAGATGAGGGTAACCAGTTATGTACTTGAGCTAAAAGTGGATTTTTATACTCATCTATATTTTGATGGGTGACTATTCTTAAAAGATCTTTGAGGCCTTTATTAGTATAGACAGACTCATCATTGAGCAGCGCTTTGCAGTGTTCAATATCTTGAATAAAGAAGATTTTGACATTCGCATTTTCCAGGATATAACGAATATTTTCAGTGCGGTCATTGGTATAGATTGGCACAACAACCAATCCAAGACTGTAAGCAGCCTGATCAAAGATAACCCAATCAGGGCAGTTACCCATCATAATCGCTACGCGATCACCTTTAACTAAGCCTTCATTTCTTAATGCGCAATGCCATAGTTCGACTTTTTTTGATATATCTAACCATGTTAAATCAATCCATTTTTCTGATTTAACATCAAAGTAACGATATGCAGCATCATTGGCAGAACGTTTAACTCGCTCAGAGAATAAATCTGAAAGATTATTTGCTGTCACGGGTGTGATGTAATCTTGATTTTTATGCATTGCTCTTACTCTATTTTGATAGTTTTCCAGCCTGAATCAGGTTTAAAACGAGAGCCATAATTTATTTCTAAATGTTCTAATGCTTTTAAAACTTCATCCTGGCCACGTTCTTTAACATATTGCAATGGCCCCCCATGAAATGGCGCAAATCCAGTGCCAAAAATTATACCTGCATCAATTAAGTCACGGGTTTCTGCTACATGTTCGCGCAAGCACGCCATCGTTT
Organism: Gammaproteobacteria bacterium; assembly: GCA_026197095.1. Taxonomy (GTDB): domain Bacteria; phylum Pseudomonadota; class Gammaproteobacteria; order UBA6429; family Thiohalophilaceae; genus JAGLTQ01. The sequence continues at coordinate 12,216 of JAPHTF010000083.1, read as the reverse complement.
CATTAATTAATCTTAATATCAGACGATTTTCAATATCAGGCGGAGCAATGTAATTACTTTTCATTTTAGGTTTAACTAATTTGCCTTTTTTAAAGGCATAAAATCCCTGCCCAGTTTTTTTGCCAAGTATTTTTTTACTTACAAGTTGTTTTAAATGTTCTGAAACAGTGATAGGCATTGACTCTGCTAAATTTTCTGCAACATGTAAACATATATCGAGCCCAACAGTGTCTGCTAACTCAATGGGCCCCATTGGCATACCAAATTCTAAGGCGATTTTATCAATAACAGTAACAGGTACACCTTCTTCAAATAAAGTTACGGCTTCAGTTAAATAGGGCATAAGGATCCGGTTAACTAAAAATCCAGGTGTGCTTGTAACAGGCAAAGGAAGCTTTCTTATTTTTTTTGTTAATGTAGTAGCGATTTGTTGTGCTTTTTTGCTTGTTTTCTCACCGACGACAATTTCGACTAAAGGCATTTTTGCTACAGGATTAAAAAAGTGTAATCCGACTAAACGATCGGGTTTGTTTAGTGAATCAGTTAATTGTTCAAGAGGGATGCTGGATGTATTTGTTGCAATAATAGCCGTTTTTTTCAGCCTGGGTTCAATGGCCTTATATAAATTTCGCTTCACTTCTGCATCTTCAAAAATGGCTTCAATAACCACATCAGCTTTAGTCAAACCATTTCCGTTTATGTCCGCTGTTAAATGATCGAGCGCACTATTTACCAGACGTTTGTCTTTTAGAAGTCGTGTATAAAGCTTTACTGCACGTTGAATAACAGCGGCTAGTGTTTCATGCCGCTGATCTTGCAGAGTAACGTTAAAGCCCTGTAGCGCACACCATATCGCGATATCCCCCCCCATGACGCCACCACCAATCACATGAATATGATCGATAGAAACAGATTTATCCTTAGCCAAGCCCTTTAGTGTATCGGTAAGTTTAAATACGCGAATAAGGTTTTGCGCTGTTTTTCCAACCAGTAAATGGGCAATCGATTTTGCTTCTTCTTCAAGCATGGTTGAGCGGTTATTTAAATGTTTAGACCATAAATCAATGATGGCGTAGGGTGCAGGGTAATGAGATTTAGCTGCACGCGCAGAGACTTTCTTAACCAGCATTTTAGCCACAAAGGGACGAATCAACTTGTGGTTAACAACGTTCTCCCACCAGGGCAAAGATTTTATCTTGGGTCGATTGAGGATAGTTTGTGTAGCCGCAGTCATTAAATGGCGTTTTGGCACCGAGTAATTTATTAGGCCTGTTTTGTATGCCTGGCGTGCTTTTAAATTACGCCCGGTTAACATCAGGTCGAGAGCCGAAAAACTTCCCATTCTTTCAATACTACGTACTGTTCCACCAAATCCGGGATGAATGCCAAGTTTAACTTCCGGTAAACCTAATCGAGATGAATCTTCCTCGGCAATTCTATATTTACAGGCGAGGGCAAGCTCCATACCACCACCTAAACAAAAACCATGGATTAACGCGACAGTTGGACAACTGAGATTTTCAATGTGATTAAATATTGAATGAGCACGTTGAATATTTTGCAGAGCGGCTTCTTCAGATTCAAAAGTTGTAAATTCATTTATGTCCGCACCAGCAATAAAGCCACTCTCTTTATCAGATAAAATTACCACACCTGTCGGCTCATCAGCTGATAGATCATTAACAATACTATCAAGTTCAAGAATAACCTGTTCATTTAAAATGTTCGCACTACTTTTTGGCACATCTAAATGTAACCATGCAATACCATGCTCGTCATTCGTGATATTCCAGTTTTTATATTTTTTCTTAGCCATAATATCTTCTCTGATTTAAGCTGCTTATTTTCCACGTTCTATTAACATCGCGCCGCCTTGTCCACCACCAATACAAAGACTGGCAATTCCGCGTTTGGCTTTTTTGCGCTTAAGCACATTTAAAAGATGTAGAACGATACGTGCGCCACTTGCACCAACAGGATGTCCGAGACTAACACCACCACCATCAATATTAAGTTTTCTTTGATCGATTACACCGAGGGCAGAATCAAGCCCAAGTTCTGTTTTACAGTAGTCTTCATCTTGCCATGCGGCCAAACATGCAAGGACTTGAGCTGCAAATGCTTCATTGATTTCCCAGTAATCGATATCATCGAGCGAAAACTCATTTCGTTGCAAAATGGGTGTGATGGCATGCACCGGGCCAAGCCCCATTTGTGCCGGTTCAAGCCCAGCCCAGTGGCTATCCATTAACTTGCCCATCACAGGGAGATTGAATTCTTTTACTGCTTCTTCGCTGGCAAGTAACAACATTGCAGCACCATCAGTGATTTGCGCGCTGTTTCCTGCTGTAACATTCCCAAACTGTTTATCAAATACAGGTCGTAGCTTAGCGAGACGTTCTACTGAAGAGTCTGTTCGGACACCATCATCATTTAAAAAGCTGTGCCCATTATGATCATATAGTGCTTCTATTTCATTCAGGTAACCAGACTCTTGAGCGGCAGCCAAACGCTGGTGACTTTGTACCGCAAATGTATCCATTGTTAATCGATCAATATTAAATCGATGTGCGATATTTTCCGCGGTTTGTCCCATGGATAAGCCTACGACAGGATCAGTTAAACCACGAAGTAAACCGATAATCGGTTTTAAGTGACGCGGGCGTAATGCAGAAAATGTTTTTAGTTTATCCAGCGGTTTCTTTGACATCGCTAAGCGACCAAGCCAGCCCACCATGTCATTATTTAATAAAACGGGCGCATGGCTCATTGATTCGACACCACCTGCTAAGACAAGATTCGCACGTCCTAATGCAATATCTTTAGCTGCAGAATCTAAAGCTTGCATGCCCGATGCGCAATTACGTTGTACCGTCCAGGCGGGGACTTTTTTACCGCATCCCAAACGCAATGCTAAGATGCGTGCAATATTTGCTTCATCCGGTCCTGGCATTACGCAACCGACAATAACTTCATCGAGTTGTTCAGCTGAGAAGGGCTGACGCGCCATTAATGGGCGAGCGCAACCCAGGGCAAGATCAACTGCAGTAAAATCACCCGGCTTACCTTTTGCTTTTAAAAAAGGTGTTCGGCTTCCATCAACAATATATACAGGGGAGGGTAAGCTTTTTCTTTTATCAGGACTGTCCATTTTTCTAACCTGGTTATTTTCTATTAAATTCAAAAGTAAAGTCATCAACAGCAATGACTTTTGTTCTGGCTTCGTTGGCTTGTTGCAGGACTGATTTTTCTACCCTGTCAATAACTCCTTCTTTTAATGCCGCTTCTAACATGACATTGTATTCAGCATATTCAGGTTTAAAAGCTTTTTGAAAAGCGCGAATTTTTTTCTCAAAAGGTGCGGCATCAACGGCCAGTCTAAATGCATGCTCAAGTTGAGAGACAGCCTCTTCACCATTTTCAGGGATAAACACACCTTCAGTTAATCGATTGCGCATTTCAGAAGGGTTAATTAACAATGTCGCTATCTTGTGGCCAAGCTGATCATTGGGTGGGGCATAAAGCCGTCCCCATGGAAAGATCACCCAGCGTAAAAGCAAGGCAATCGGTCTATTAGGAAAATTATGCAAGAACCCATTAAAGGCCGTTTGAATGCGTTGCAAATTATATTGGCAAGCCCACTCAACAAAAGGTAAATCAGATTCATATTCACCCTGATCCTGATAATGCTTAAGTACAGCAGAGAGTAGGTAAAGATGGCTTAAAATATCACCAAGGCGGGCAGATATTTTTTCACGACGCTTCAGTGAGCCGCCTAAAATCATCAACGATATATCAGTTACTAAAGCAAATGCAGCACTCATACGCGTGGCTTGTTTGTAATACCTTCTGACTTTTTTATTTGCTCGAGAAGGTGCACGAATGAATAAAGCATTTGTCACGCCATTAAAGAAACAACGTGTTGTGTTTTTGATAAAGAAACTCATATGACCAAATAAAGCACGATCAAATTGTTTCAACGCTTCATTTTCATCATGCTCTGAAAGTGATTCAAGTTCTTTATAAATAAAGGGATGACTACGAATCGCGCCCTGACCGAATATAATCATTGAACGAGTAAGGATATTCGCCCCTTCAACAGTAATACTAATAGGGATAGCCTGATATGCACGCCCCATAATATTTTTAGGCCCAAGGCAAATACCCGAGCCACCTAAAACATCCATCGCATCATTGACGACTTTCCGCATAGATTCAGTTAAATGATATTTAACAACGGCTGAGATAACAGAAGGCTTTTCGCCATTATCCAGCGCAGCTAATGTTAATGATCTGGATGCATCCATTACATAAGTTAATCCACCGATACGCGCCAATGCTTCTTCAACACCTTCAAATTTTCCGATGGGCATTTTAAATTGCTGGCGAACTCGTGAATAAGCTCCCACCGATAAACTGGCAAGTTTACCTGCACCTGTGCTTAACGCCGGTAACGATATCGCGCGTCCATCTGACAAGCATTCCATCAACATACGCCAGCCTTGACCCGTTTGGTTAATACCGCCAATTACCCAGTCCATGGGGATGAATACATCTTTACCGTAATTTGGACCATTCATAAAAACCATGTTGAGTGGAAAATGGCGATTACCAATCTCAACACCTTTCGTACTAGTAGGAATGAGAGCTAAGGTTATACCTAGCTCTTCATCTTCACCCATTAAGTGATCAGGATCGTAAAGTTTAAAGGCCAATCCCAGCAATGTTGCTACGGGGCCTAATGTTATATAACGTTTATCCCAGTTTAAACGTATACCTAAAACGTTCGCTTTACCTTCAAACTTTTGTTTACAGACAATCCCTGAATCGGGAATAGCGCCGGCATCACTGCCTGCATGGGGACTTGTTAAAGCAAAGCAGGGGATTTCTAGCCCTTGCGCTAAACGAGGTAAGTAATAATTTTTTTGTTCTTCTGTACCGTACTCAAGTAATAATTTACCTGGGCCCAATGAATTTGGCACCATAACAGTAACAGCAGTTGAAATACTGCGGGTTGATATTTTCATAACAACCTGGGAATGAGCATAAGCAGAAAACTCTTTACCGCCATAATGCTTGGGGATAATCATACTAAAAAAGCCATTATCCTTAATGTATTGCCAGACTTCTTGCGGCAGGTCTTTATCCTCCTGGGTAATTTGCCAGTCATCTAACATATTACACAAGGTGTTAACCGGACCTTCCAAAAAGGCTTTTTCTTCTTTGCTTAATCTCGGAACAGGAAGTGAGAGAAGTTTATTCCATTGAGGTTTGCCACTAAAAAGCTCGCCATCCCACCAGACAGATCCTGCTTCTAGAGCTTCTTGCTCAGTGCGAGACATTGTAGGTGTAACTTTGCGGAATAACTTCATTAATGGCGCACTAAACCATTTTAATCGCCAGTTATCATTTTTATTATTCATGACAAATCCTTGTTAATATAAAAATAGCTACTGCAGTTATGCTTCGATTCCTGTGTTTAGTTATGGTTCCTCATATATTTAAGTACTTTTCTATAACTTATATTCATATGACAATGATTGATATGAAAATATGACAAATAGTTAGTTATATTTTACGAGTAAATGCTTCATATAATAACTATCGGTTATTTAGCAGGTGACTTTAGCATAACTTCTATTTTCATAATTTATAAATAACCATCAAAATGAGCCTGTCGATACACACAGATTTTTCATGCGAATATGGCGCAACAGGTTTGCTATATATGCTATTTTGTATGATTTATTTAAGAAAAAAAAGGATTTGCCGACATGACTATTGACTGCTTTTACATCAGATAGGTGTCCGGTATTAATACGTTAGAAAAAACCCAAATAGGTGCTCTTTATAGTCAATCCTATACAGCTAATATGGCAGTTTTAGCAACTGGCATTTTAACGTATATATTTTTCTATTTTTCTATCCAGGCCAATTATATTGACTGGTTTTTCTTAACATTGTGCATAGCTATTATCACTCGAGTCACATTAACTTTTTATATTAATAGATGCGATAAAAAATACTTAAAAGCATTTGCAAATGCTTATGTTATAGCAAGCTTAATAATAGGCCTTGATTTTTCAATTTTAAGTTTAACGTATTATGATCTAAAGGAATTCGATTTACGTTTTTTTCTAATAATTGTTCATGTAGGCTTAATAACATCAGCCATCGTAACATTATCTGTTTGGATGCAAGCTTATCTTGCATTTACCTTACCCCAACTAATCAGCTTAATTTTAATATTCTCAATCAATGGAAACATTTCGGCAGTATTAATCACTGCGATTTTTTCTGGTTTTATATTGATAGTAGCAAAGAGGTTTAATACTAATTTTAAAGATGGGAGAGTTTTAATAGAAAAAAATAGCCAATTAATCACTAACATGGAAGAAGAAATCGTTCGACGCAAAACAGCTCAACTTGAATTAGAGGAACATAAAAACAAGCTTGAAGATATTATTTATGAACGTACATGCGAGTTAAAAAAAATCAATGAAAATTTAGTAGAACAAATGAGAATAAGAGAGGAAACAGAGAAAAAACTTGAATACCTTGCCTATTATGATGATCTAACGGAATTACCCAACCGTTCATTATTTATTGAAAATTTAAAAAAAGCTTTGTCCCTAGCAAAAAGAAAAGAGTCATTATTAGGTGTTTTATTTGTTGATTTAGACCGTTTCAAAAATATCAATGATAGCCATGGCCATTATATTGGCGACGGCGTATTAAAAAATGTTGCAGATCGCTTAAGAGAGATATTACGGGACAGCGATACTATTGCAAGGAATGGTGGCGATGAATTTGTCATACTCATGGAGAATATGAAAGATGTACGTGAGCCTTATGTTGTAGCTAATAAAATAATAGAGTTGTTAAATACAAAATTTAACGTTGAAGGACATGACATACATATTGGTGCCAGCGTAGGGATAGCCATGTACCCATTAGATGGTGATAATGCCTTAGATTTATTGAAAATGTCCGACACAGCAATGTACGAAGCAAAGAAAATAGGGCGTAATAATTTCCAGTTTTATTCAAGTTCAATGTCTAATCAAATTGCAGATAGACTTAAAATGGAAAATGCTTTGCGTGAAGCATTAGATAAGAATGAGTTTTTCCTTGTATATCAACCCCAGGTTAACTTGATCACTCAAAAAACAGTTGGCTTTGAGGCTTTGCTAAGGTGGAATAATTATGAATTTGGTTTTGTCTCACCCGCTGAATTCATCCCCATTTTAGAAGAAACCGGCCTGATTTATCAGGTAGGTGAATGGATTATTCTAGAAGCATTAAATTTTATTACATCAGGAAAATCTAAAGGAAAAAAAGTCTCAATTAATTTATCACCTTTACAATGCAGCATTAATAACTATGCTGCACAAATCAAAAAAATCATCGAAAAAACTGGGGTTGATGCAACTTTAGTTGAATTTGAAATAACAGAATCATTATTAATAAATGATTTTAGTCAAACCGAGATGTTTTTATCTGATATAAGCAAACTGGGTTGTACTATTGCTTTGGATGACTTTGGCACGGGATACACCTCATTTTCATATTTAACTAAACTTCCCATTGATATTATTAAAATTGACCGCTCACTAGTAACGAGTATTGAAACCAATAGAGAGCTACAAAATATTGTCCGCGCGATTATTACTATGAGTGAAAATCTTAATATCGAAAATGTATTTGAAGGTGTAGAAACAGAAAGTGAGTTAGAAAAAATCGCTCAGCTCAATGGCAAAATAATACAGGGCTATTTATTTAGCAGACCTTTAGAAGAGAGTAAAATAAGTGAGTGGTTTAAGCTCTGTGAAGAGAATGCTGCTAAATATAAAACTCAATAAGATTATAGATAAAATGTAAAAGTTTAGACCAGATATCGCATATCCATTTTATTTAACTTTTCCCATCGTTGCCGCTACTCTTTCCCGCAAACTGGTAAGCTCATTACGAAAACCAGAAAGATTACGTATAAAATATTTATAATCTTCTTCCAATACGGCTCCATTCGCTTTCATATTTAAGCTCATATCTCGAGCACCATCATGCATAATCTCATGAAGTTTTTCTATTTTAGTAAAGGAAGGTAACTGTCGGATGTGTGAATTATTGTCACTATATAACCAGCATCCAAAATCACATCTTTTATGTGCATCTTGTTCAGTGATTGATTCAGGCAACGGAAGTTGACAGAGGAGTAATCGTATTAAATTATCATACCATTCAGTATGCATCTGTAATGCTTTATCAATCGTCTTTTTAATTCGTTCAAAATCACTCTGTGAGATGTTTTTCATTTATAATTATCCTCGACAGCACTTCAAAATATTATCAACTCAGGTTGTTAAGTTGATAATACCTTTTTTATGATATTAAGTAATTCTCTGATTGTAAAAGGCTTATAAAGATATTTTCATCTAAGTCTTATGGCACAGATTAGCCACTAAAAGCTGAATTTTATAGCTGGGATACCTGTTATATGAGTCAAAGCATAGGCAGTTATAGTAAACTATAATAACGGCATAATATATATTATGTTAAATAACATAAATCATTGTATTTAATATGATATTTTCTGTCCCTCAGTCAATTAACCACTACTATACTGAAATAGCTCTCAATAAATTTAGTACATTATCTCGCTGCAGCTTTTCGCTACTAACCTGCTGGTATCCGGTGCTCTAAATAAACTGCTAAAATCGAATAGGACTGTGGAGACCTTATAGACTTTATTTACATTCAGCAAAAACACGTGCTGTGCATGTAGCGCATGTATCTCTATCTAATTTCTTGTAAATGCTTTCAATAGCATCTTTTTTAGAATCAAAGAAATTCTTATTACCAACCTTGGCAACAAAACAATTCTTACTTATATATTCATATACACTTGATTTTAATTCAGCAAAATAAAGTCCACCGCCTTGCTGCTTAAGACGATTAGAATCTGTTACCAGTGCCTCTGCAGCACTCAAATCAATAAAGTTAATGCCTGTTCCAACAATCAAAATGTGTTTGATATTCTCTTGTTCAATAAGATGATGTAGACGATTTTGAATATGGTTAATAGAACCAAAATACATCGACATATCTATACGAAGAATTTTCAATTGGGGACATTGATTTAAAGGCTTATTATTAATATTAATCAGCTTTTTCTTTGCAGTTTTTAGATCAATATCGGGTGCTAATGTAACTATTTCAGGTGTTGATGTACGTCGAAGGAAAATAACCAGTGACAATAAAACACCAAGATAAATTGCAAACTCTAATTCAAGGAATAAGGTTGCAAAGAATGTAGTTAAAAGTATTGAGGATTCTGATTTACTGTATTTTAAAATTTCTTTTATATGATGAGTATCAATTAAATTATAAGCCACAATTAAAATAACGCCGCCCATTGCTGCTACAGGGAGATAAGCCGTTAATGGTGCAATTAATAAAACAATTAACATAAGGAAAATAGCTGCAAAAATTGCAGAAATGGGTGTTTTTGCTCCAGAAGCATAGTTAATACCTGAGCGTGTAAACGATCCCGAACCAGCATAACTTGAGAAAAAACTTCCGGCTATATTTGATAAACCTTGCCCTATAAATTCCTGGCTTGCATGGATTCGTTGGTTCGATTTTGTAGCAATTGCTCGACTAATTGAAACTGCTTCTATTAAGCCCAAAAGTGCAACAGCAAAGGCTTCCGGTGCTAGCATTTTTATGGCCGCAAAGGAAAAATCAGGCATAGATAAAGGTGGTAAATGAGCAGGGATTTCACCCACTAGTTGAATTTTTGAATTATCACCAGCGAAAATAAGCGCAACAACACTTCCAACTATTAAGCCAATTAATAAATTAGGTATTTTGGGTAAATAGCGTTTAACCAGAAGTGCAGAGATAAGTGTCGTCATCGCAATCACAAATACATATACATTGGTGTTCCCTACTTCATGCCAAAGATCGACCCATGTATGGAAAAATGATTCACCTTTTGCAATATTAACACCGAGTATATTTTTCATTTGACTCGTAGCGATCAAAATTGCAGCACCCGCAGTAAAACCAATGACAACGGTATGTGAAACAAAATTAACGAGAGAGCCTAATCGGGCTAAACCAAATGCAAATTGATATACACCCGCAAGGAATGTAAGAGTCAAAACTAACGATATAAATTCAGGTGTTCCAGGTTCTGCATGATGGCTAATTGCTGCAAAAACAACAATTGAAATGGCCGTCGTTGGACCAGAAATAAGATGGCGAGATGAGCCAAATAAAGCCGCAATAATGGGCGTCACCATAGCTGTGTACAAGCCATATTCAGGCGGTAAGCCAGCAATGGTTGCAAACGCCACACCTTGCGGTAAAACAATTACTGCTCCAGTGAAACCAGCAATAAAATCGGCTTTTAAAGTATCTTTGGTTACGTATTTAAACCACTGCAAAAACGGGAATATAGAATGTAATGTCATTAAAAATGCTACTCAAAGTAAAATATCTATTTAGTTAAAAAGTGTGAACAACAGAAATACACTCACCTTATCAATAATGAAAAATTGAAAAAGTAATTAAACAAAGTTAGAGCTTTATAATAAAAAGTCAGATTTACTGAAAAGGAATCCAGCAAGTGGCAGACTATATCATTATTCACTAATATTGGACAGGCATTAGAGTGCTAAATTGCTGTTTATATTGATAAATCTGCTATCATTCATTCTTCTTTTCCTTATATATACAGTAGACAAATCACGTGGCAAATAACGCTTTTTCTTCACTTCCACTCGCTTCTGAGCAACTTTCTAATATCCAGTCAATGGGATATGACACCATGACACCCATTCAGGCCCAGGGATTACCCGCGGTACTGGCAGGCAGGGATTTGCTTGCTCAGGCAAAAACAGGAAGTGGCAAAACAGCAGCCTTTGCCATTGGTTTATTACATAATCTTGATGTTAAAAGCTACCAGACTCAGGCTTTAGTGCTCTGCCCTACTCGGGAACTGGCTGATCAGGTGAGTAAAGAAATCCGACTTCTGGCGCGTTCAATTCCAAATACAAAGATCCTTACCTTATGTGGCGGTAATCCACTTGCACCTCAGCTGGCCTCTCTTGAACATAGCCCGCACATCGTTGTTGGCACGCCTGGCCGAATTCAAAAGCATTTAGATAAGCAGTCATTAAATTTATCCTTCTTAACAACACTTGTATTAGATGAAGCAGATCGTATGTTAGATATGGGGTTTTATGACGATATTATGAAAATTATTTTGGCTACGCCAAAAAGCAGACAAACATTATTATTCTCCGCAACCTACCCGGATGAAATAAAAAACATTAGTAGTGCAATTCAACATGATCCGCTTGATGTTCGCCTTGAATCTACGCATGACGACAAGAAAATAAAACAAACTTTTTATGAGGTCGATAGAGGCGAAAGAACCCAATGCCTGGTCTCGATATTGCACCATTATCGCCCAGAATCGACTGTTGTTTTTTGTAACCGTAAACAACAGGCAAAGGAGCTGGCAGAAGCATTGTGGCAAGAAGGGTTTCATGCCCTTGCCTTACATGGTGATCTTGAACAAAAAGATCGAGACCAGGTATTAGTGCAGTTTTCGAATAAAAGTAGCTCAATTCTTATTGCCACTGATGTTGCTGCTCGAGGTTTAGACATTAAAGATTTACAGGCTGTTGTTAACTTTGAATTATCACCTGATCCGGAAATACATGTGCATCGTATTGGTCGAACTGGCCGAGCAGGAAAAGAAGGTTTAGCCTTTAGTATATTTTTGGCTTCAGAAGCACATAAAGTGAATAGAATTGAAGAGTATCTAAATACAACCTTTACTATTGAAAATCCAGCCAGCCTTAAACGACGCGAAAACTTTAAACTCAGCCCACCAATGGTGACACTCTGCATTAATGGAGGCCGAAAAGATAAAGTCCGTGCCGGTGATATATTAGGTGCATTAACCTCAAAAACTGGTTTACCCGGTAAACAGATAGGAAAGATTGATATTTTTGATAATTTTTCTTACGTGGCAGTGGAACGGCCTATTGCAAAACAAGCATTAAAATTTTTGTCTGAAGGCAAAATTAAGGGACGTAAATTTAAAGTACGGAAACTGAGTTAAAGCTAAATTTGTCTTAAATATCATTAGATTACAGTCGTGTCTTTTTATCAATTTTCTTGTATAGTTTATGGCAATTT
>JAPHTF010000022.1 GCA_026197095.1 Gammaproteobacteria bacterium | reverse complement strand
AATAATGAAGAGTTTTGTATTTCTTGCCATGAAATGCGTGATTATGTATATGAAGAATATAAAGACTCGGTCCATTATGCTAACAGAACAGGTGTTCGTGCAACATGCCCGGATTGTCATGTTCCGAAAGAGTGGACTTATAAAGTTGTACGTAAAATACAGGCAACAAATGAGCTTCTGCATAAAGCGTTAGGGACGATTGATACACCTGAAAAATTTGAGAAAAAACGTTTGCAGTTAGCGAAAAATGTCTGGAAGGCAATGAAGGAAACCGATTCCCGGGAATGTCGTAATTGCCATGATTATAAATCAATGGATTATACAGAGCAGGGTCGTCGTTCAATGCAACAGCATTCTAAAGGTCTTGATACGGGTAAGACATGTATCGATTGCCACAAAGGTATTGCTCACTCTCTACCTGCAATGTATGAGGTTGATCCAAGTGCTGCAGTTGATCAGTAAAAGCTCAATAAGAGTGGAGAAACGTAGCAAAATATTTACTTAACTTATTAATCTCTGCTTTAGAGCTGACCAGCTATCTTATGCTGGCCGGCTCTAAGATTGGATTTTGGGTTAAACTTCTGCGTTGACTTCACTTTGGAAAGTTAAAAAAATTAAATAGTTATTGTAATTTTTGCGCCACCTAATGAACTTTGTGTTATCTCCATTGAGCCTTTATAGAGCAATAACATATCATTTACCATCGCCAAACCTAATCCATGCCCCGGGGTTGTTTGGTCTGCACGTTGGCCACGTAATAAAATAAGTTCACTCTTTATTGTGTCAATCCCCGGACCATCATCTTCAATAATTAGTTGAATTCGTCCATTTATAGTTTTCGCGCTCACACTAACCTTTTTATTACACCATTTAAAAGCATTCTCAATAATATTGCCAAGCATCTCAAAAAGATCACCTTCATCAATTTTGGCAACAAAGGATTTCTCAATATCAAGCTGCGCGTTGATATTTTTATCTCTATAGACCTTGCCTAGAGTGTTAATAATTTTTTCAGCGATGGGATATATGTTGATTGCTTCGGCTAACTGCAGGCGGCCAACAGTTGCGGCACGTTGTAGTTGATACTCAACAATGGTATTTATCGTTTTAATTTGTTCGAGTGCAGTGTCTTTATCTTTTGTAACGGCTCTTTCGATAATCCCATGTAATACAGCGATGGGTGTCTTTAGACTGTGTGCCATGTTACCTAAGGCATCTCTATAACGAGTAAGCTGCTGCTGGGAAGAATCAAGTAATTGATTAAGGTTTTTTGTCAGCGGTGTGATTTCTTTTGGATATTGTGCGGTTAAGCGTTTTTCTTTGCCATTTTCCATTTCTAATAAATCATCAGCAACATAACGTAAAGGTTTCAGGCCCCAACGTAGTATAAATGTTTGGATAACAATTAAAATAAAGCTGACACCGGCTAACCAACCCCAGAGATTTTTTCGAAAAAATATAATCTGTGAATTTAAAACATTTCTGTTTTCTGCCACCTGAAAAATATATATTTGCTCATTATTATCGGTAACCCACTGAGTTATAAAGTTAACTAGTGTAAAGGTTTGTTCATTTATCTGAGTGTTTGAAAATGAAAACTTTCCCATTTTAATATCAGATACAAAGGGTAACTTAATGTTGAGCATGGATTTTGATTGCCATACTACATTGTTATCCTTTGTAGTCACTCGTGCATGTAACGTGGATTCAGATAAATTTAAACGTGGTTCGGTCATATCTTGAGGGAGTAGAAATTTCCCATTTGCATCAATTTCAGCAGCAGCAAGCAGGGTATAAATCTGTGTGCGCAAATTTTCTTTTTGTAAGTTGTCAGTGTTATTGCGGAAAGCTTTATCAAGCACAATTCCCGTTAAGCCCATAAACAAGATGAGAATGGTCAACGCAGAAAATAAAATACGAGTATGAATAGAAAAATTCATTACGGATTTGATTCTTTATTAGTTGCTGTGAGATTCCAGCGATAACCACGGCCACGTAAGGTTTCGATAGGTTTTAGCTCTCCGTTTAGATCGAGTTTTTTTCTTAAGCGGCCAACAAATACTTCGATGACATTACTATCACGATCGAAATCCTGCTCATAAATATGTTCAGTAAGCTCAGTTTTTGAAATCACTTTATCGGAATTCATAACCAGGTATTCGATCACCTTATATTCATATGCAGTGAGTTCCAGTTCAGTATCATTTAGCGAAACTGTTTTTTTTGAAGTATTAATGCTTATTGAATCAAATTGAATTACAGGCTGGCTAACTCCGGAAGCGCGACGTAACAAAGCACGAGTACGGGCAAGCAGCTCTTCATTATGGAAAGGTTTTACCAGGTAATCATCCGCTCCTGCTTCGAGACCCTGAACTTTGTCCTGCCATTTGCCACGAGCAGTCAAAATAAGAACAGGAAACTTTTTACCCCGATCTCGCCACTGTTGAATAACGTCAATGCCAGATATTTCGGGCAGACCCAGATCGACAATAGCAAGATCAAAGGGGTATTCCGATCCCATAAATAAACCGGCTCTGCCATCTTCAGCCGTGTCTACTGCATAGCCTTGTTGTTGCAGATACTGCTGTAACTGTTCTCTAATATGGGGTTCATCTTCGATAATGAGTAAACGCATAATGATTTCTATTGCGCATTAATGCTAAAAACCTGAACTTTACCTGAGGGTAAAAGAACTTTTATCTTATGTACACGTAGCCCGTTTTTGTTGATGGTTTTAGCTGAAAGAATACGCCCACCTGTTTGTTGTTTAACAGACTGAACTGCACTATCAAGATTTTGGCTTGCTTGTGCTAATTGAATATATGGAGAAGGTCGCTGTGGATTTGCCTGACTCACAGCACTCATGAGACTAATAAGAATAAAAAATATGACAGGTGAGATTGAATTTTTCATTTGGCATTTCCAGTTAAATGTCTTGGTTGAAGAACAGGTCAGACTGTTTTCTGACCCGTACTTTAAGGATAACCAAGCCTTTAAGATTTCACCAGATTTATTGCCAATTAATGCCGTGCTATGGCATTGCCAATAATCGCACCAAAGATAGCTCCACCCATGGTTGCAGCAGGATCACCGTGACTCACGTTATTGGCGATGGATGATCCGATTAATCCACCCGCTAAAACCGGTACCACTTTATTTGAATGTGAGTGTCCGCTGTATCTTACGCTGTAAGCGGGGGCTACATAATGGGCGTAACCATAAGCGCGTCGATAAGCACGATCATGAGGCATTTGTTTAATTACATATTTACGTCCATGTTTCCAGTAATGACGCTTCAAGGTAGCATGCTTCCAGTGTGGGCGTTTTACCTGGTGGCGTAAGTGGTTTCCACGTTGATCACGGTACAGTGATTTATGCATGTCACGACGGTCAAATTGTTTTGCATGCTGCTTTTGATGTCCTCTATCATAGTCACGATTGTGGCGGTTAGAGTCTGCATGACTCACAGAAATACTTGCAAATGTCATTGCGAGGATGCCAATGGTCGTTTTGATTACAGTTTTCATGGTGATTCTCCTTTAATTTTTGAGCAGCTTTTGTAGCTGTTATGGAGAACTATAGTCAGGTGAAGCTGAACAGAAGCTGAACCAAACTGAATAAAATACAAAAGCATTAAAAAAGCCGCCAGGTATTGCTACAGGGCGGCTTTCTCGTTGTATTTCCTGGACTTTTTTATATTAAGTCGTTTGGTAATACAGGTTTTGTGGGTGATTTGCCTGGGCGAAGAAGAACCAACGCTCGGCAATCAGGCCAATATATTGAATAATGAAGGCACCTAATAACACGCTGGTGCTACCTGAATTAACGCCAACCCAAAGTAAAATAATGGGCAGAGGGAAAACCAGGATCATAAAACTCCATTTGATGATGCGCATAAATGCTGCTGTTTTATGATGGAAAAAATCACGCGTGTTCATAGAACCACCCTGCATCCCCATCGCTTTTTGCTGGATTTTATTATGACGAACACCAATAGCTGTTTGTATGGTTGAGAGAGATTTAATGCGCGCATTTCGAATAAGTGAACCACCACGAGTAACGAAGGCCGCCGCCGTAATGATGATTGCCCAGTTACCATATAAGGCTAAAAGCTCAGGCGCATTTGCACTTGAGAAAGCAGCTGCCAGGGTAAAGCCAGATGCTGTGCCGAGTAAAAGGTAATTAACAACAGTCAGTGCACATGCCCATTCTTGTAAAAATTTAATGGTTGCGTAAATCATACTGGTACAAATGAATAATGAGAATGTGGCGATAGCACCTAATGTACCCACAATTAAACTTAATTGTAGTGTGATACCGTTTTGACTTGTGTATAAAACCGTATCCCAGCCAAAGTAATGCATAAGGCTGTAAACAAAGACCAGTACTATTGCAGCAGGTAAAACAATAACTTCACGCGAAAGCCATGATGTACGCCACATTGCAGCTGCACGCCATGCTCGTTCTGGACGGCCAAGGTGGAAGACGGATGCCATCAAACCTCCGACTAAAAATAGAAATGCAATAATGCCACCTACACCATAGAATGTTGCACTATCTTGCGTTGGCACAAGTTGAACTGCCGAATAACTTTGACCTGTGAATAAAGCCAGAAATAAACCCTGACCGGCACCAATAAGCGTTGTTAAAAAGATAACTGAGAATGCTGGATGCATATCTGTTTCTCCAAAAGTTTT
>JAPHTF010000098.1 GCA_026197095.1 Gammaproteobacteria bacterium | reverse complement strand
GTGTCTGCTGTTTGTCATTTAACGATAAACTGGCAAAGTTAAGTGCCCAAGACTTTATTCAGCAGGTACTCGTTGACAAGTTGGGTGTAAAATACCTCGTTGTTGGAGATGATTTTCGTTTTGGCCAGAATCGAAGCGGCACTTTTGATATGCTGGTTGAAGCGGGTAAAGAATACGATTTTCAGGTTGTTAGTATGCACACCTTTGAAATCGAGGCTGAGCGAGTCAGTAGTACGAGGATCAGAGCATCTTTAGAGCAGGGTGATATGGCCACGGCTGAAAAGTTACTGGGTCGACGTTATCGTATGAGTGGTCGTGTTGCACACGGTGAAAAACTCGGACGAGAGTTAGGTTTTCCTACTGCCAATATTCATTTACACCGGCATGCTTCACCGATACAGGGTATTTTTGTTGTCGAGGTGTTTGGCCTGGATATGTATGGGCAATACAAACAACCCATTCAAGGTGTGGCAAGTGTGGGAACCAGACCCACCGTTAATGAAACAAAAGCCTTGCTTGAAGTTTTTTTATTTGATTTTGATCAAGATATTTATGGACGACATATACAGGTGAGTTTTTTAAAGAAACTTCGTGATGAAGAAAAGTTTGATTCACTTGAAGAATTGACTCAACAAATCCAATGGGATGTTGAACAGGCGCAGGCATATTTTGCTGCATAAATATGCTGTCATCGCGAGCAAAGCGTGGCAATCTCATGAAGATTGCTTCGTTTCACTCGCAATGACTGCTTAATAATGAATTGATAACTTAAAGAAAGATAATCGTGGCTGACTATAAAGATACCTTAAATTTACCGCAAACTGATTTCCCAATGAAAGGAAATCTTGCACAACGTGAACCTGGATTTTTGAAAAACTGGGAAGAGATGGATTTGTATGGAAAGATTCGTGCTATCTGCAAAGAAGAAAATCGTCCATCTTTTATGCTGCACGATGGTCCACCATATGCAAATGGTGACATCCATATTGGTCATGCGGTAAATAAGGTTCTAAAAGATATTATTATCAAGTCTAAAACCTTAAGTGGTTTTGATGCGCCTTATATTCCTGGTTGGGATTGCCACGGTTTACCGATTGAACTCATGGTTGAGAAAAAAATGGGTAAAGCGGGCGTTAAAGTTACTCATAGTGAATTTCGTGATGCCTGTCGCAAGTATGCGGCTAAACAGGTTGATGGCCAACGTGAAGATTTTAAACGCCTGGGTATTTTAGGTGAGTGGGATAAACCTTATCTCACTATGGATTATAAGTTTGAAGCGGGTATCGTACGTTCACTGGGTAAGATCATAAAAAATGGTCATCTGCATAAAGGTTCTAAACCTGTGCATTGGTGTGTGGATTGTGGTTCTTCTTTAGCGGAAGCAGAAGTTGAGTATGAAGATAAAACTTCACCCGCGATTGATGTTCGTTTTGAAGTTTTAAATGATGAGGCGTTAATGGCGCGCTGTCATAAGGTAGAAGGTGCAGAAGGTAGTGGCCCGATTTCAATCGTAATCTGGACGACAACGCCATGGACCTTACCAGCTAATCAAGCCGTTGCCGTTAATCCTGAATATGAATATGCCATTGTTCAATGTGATGGCATTGGCGCGCATGTACCTGAACGTTTAATTATCGCGCAAGATTTATTAAGTGATGTCATGGCACGTTATGATGTTTCAGACTATAGAGTCGTTGCGTACTGCAAAGGTTCTGATCTTGAAGATTTAAGAGTTATGCATCCTTTTTATAATCGTGAAGTGCCGATCATTTTAGGTGACCATGTTACGTTAGATGCCGGTACCGGCGCGGTCCATACTGCACCGGGGCACGGTCAGGAAGATTATGTTGTTGGTCAAAAGTATCATTTAAAAGTCGATAACCCGGTTGATACCAATGGTAAGTTCCTTGAAGGCACGCCATTGTTTGCAGGACAGCATGTTTTTAAAGCAAATGACAGTGTGCTTGAAGTTTTAAAAGCAAAAAGCAAACTCGTGCATGAAGAAAAAATCCTGCACAGTTATCCGCATTGCTGGCGTCATAAAAGTCCAATCATTTTCCGTGCAACTCCACAGTGGTTTGTAAGCATGGAACAAAATAATTTACGTAAAGATTGTATCGCCGCTATTAAAGAAACCAAATGGATGCCGGGCTGGGGCGAAGCACGCATTATCGGTATGGTTGAGAATAGTCCGGACTGGTGTATTTCTCGTCAACGTAGTTGGGGTGTGCCGATACCTTTATTTGTGAATAAAAAGACCGGTAAGTTACATTCAGATACGGATGCGATATTAGAAAAGGTTGCAACTGATATTGAAACTAAAGGCATTAATGCCTGGTTTGAATCCGATGCCGCAACGTATATTGGTGATGAAGCGGACAATTACGAAAAGGCGCAAGATATTCTTGATGTCTGGTTTGATTCAGGTGTGTCACATAATGTTGTATTAAATGAACGCGAAGGCTTAACCGATTATCCGGTTGCTGATTTATACCTTGAAGGTTCTGATCAACATCGTGGCTGGTTCCAGTCATCCTTAAAAACATCAATCGCAATGTATGGTAAACCACCTTATAAATCTGTTTTAACGCACGGTTTTACCGTTGACGCCAAAGGACAGAAAATGTCCAAGTCAAAAGGTAACGTGGTTGCACCACAAAAACTGATTCAAAGTTTGGGCGCAGACATTTTACGTTTATGGGTCGCGTCAACTGATTATAGCGGTGAGATGACTGTTTCTGATGAGATTGTTAAACGAACTGCCGATGCTTATCGTCGTATTCGTAATACAGCACG
This sequence comes from Gammaproteobacteria bacterium, assembly GCA_026197095.1. Lineage (GTDB taxonomy): Bacteria > Pseudomonadota > Gammaproteobacteria > UBA6429 > Thiohalophilaceae > JAGLTQ01. The sequence goes on along the minus strand of JAPHTF010000098.1, from coordinate 2,163 downwards.
TTTCTTATTATCGAATTTAAATGGATTTGATCCGGCTAAAGATATGTTGCCAGCTGAACAAATGTTATCGCTTGATAAGTGGGCAGTTGAAACAACAAGAAAATTACAAGGCAAAATTGTTAATACTTATGGTACTTATGAGTTCCATCAAATCTATCAACAGTTGCATAACTTCTGTGCAGGAGAGATGGGCAGTTTTTATCTCGATATTATTAAAGACCGTCAATACACCACGCAAGAAGACAGCATTGCACGTCGCTCATGCCAGACGGCCATTTATCACATCATTGAAGCGATGGTGCGATGGTTAGCACCGATTTGTAGTTTCACTGCGGATGAACTTTGGGCTTGTATGCCAGGCGAGCGTAATGATTCCGTTTTATTAAATACATGGTATGAGCTGCCAGCTATGTACAGTGATGATAAAGCCGCAGCAGAAGCGTTAACGTTTTGGAAAAAAGTGACAGAAGTGCGTGAAACAGTTAATAAAGAACTTGAAGCATTACGTGTGGCGGGTGAAATTGGCTCTGGTCTTGCGGCAGATGTAGAAGTGTACTGTGGTCGTGAAATTTATGATGTATTAAATACATTAGAAAAAGAACTACGTTTTGTTTTTATTACTTCTGATGCATGTCTCTACCTTGCAGGTGAACCACCTGTTGATGCTAAGCACTATAAATTATCAACTGATGATGAAATATGGGTTTCTGTCTCGGCTTCATCTCATGCGAAATGCACACGTTGTTGGCATCACCGTGAAGATGTGGGTAAGAATGAAAAACATCCTGAGCTTTGTGGTCGTTGTGTTGACAATGTTGATGGTAATGGTGAAGAGCGTTTACACGCATAGCTAATTTGTACCAGGTAGCTTGTATTTATAGCAGAATGAGAAAAACATAAAATGTTAAAATGGATATGGCTTGCCGTTATTGTTGTTATTTTGGACCAGTTAACAAAATATATCGCCAGTACTTCATTAGAAATATTTCAGCCTGTTGCCGTTATGCCGATGTTCAACTGGACATTAATGCATAACACCGGTGCAGCGTTTAGTTTTTTGCATGATGCAGGTGGTTGGCAACGCTGGTTCTTTGCTGTTATTGCATTAGTTGTTAGTGTTGTAATTTTTTTATGGATTAAACGATTAGAGCAGCATGAAAAATGGCAAGCCATTGCCTTGGCACTAATCTTAGGTGGTGCAATCGGTAATGTAATTGATCGCATCTGGCTTGGCTATGTTGTTGACTTTATACAAGTCTATTATCAGCAATGGTATTGGCCTGCATTTAATATTGCCGATTCAGCTATTAGTATTGGTGTTGCAATGATTATTATCGATAGCATTCGTGAGTATCGTGCTGAGAGACAAAAGAGCAAGTCAGAATAAATTCTGACCTACAATATATAATTTATTTTATGCAGGTCGGCTTTCAAGCCGACGCAGAACTAAATCGTATTGCATAGCTTTAGATAAAACGGAAAACTTTTTGTCGACCTGAAGAGCCGACCTACAAAAATATATGACAGGATTTAAGATGGGTGATGTAGAAGTTTTAACAATTGGTCATGACTGTGAAGTGACCATGCATTTTACCTTAGCTTTAGAAGACGGCACGATTGCGGATGCAACTATCGATGGTGAACCGATGACATTCACTATGGGTGACGGTACTTTAATTCAAGGTTTGGAAATGGTTTTATACGGATTGAAAGCTGGTGACAAACAAAGTTTATCCATCGATCCTCGTGATACTTTTGGTTTTCCTGAAGATGACAATATTCACACTTTAGCGCGTAATGAGTTTTCTGATGATCTCAATATTGAAGAGGGCATGATTATCGGTTTTAGCACACCTTCTGGAGATGAAATTCCGGGCGCGATCATGGAGATTAAAGATGGTGAAGTTAAAGTTGATTTTAATCACCCACTAGCCGGACATGAAGTTGTGTTTAGTGTCGAAATTATTGAAATAAAACCTGTGCAAAACTAGTTGTTACTGTCATTGCGAGAAGCGTAGCGACAAAGCCATCTCAAGACCAGAACGTGTGGAACACGTTAGGGTAATGCTGACGAAACGCGCAGCGGTTCATTAAGTGCAATGACGTGAGTTATCCGGAGTTCAAAAAGTGTCAGATTCAAAAAATATAAATAAACAAGTTATT
>JAPHTF010000139.1 GCA_026197095.1 Gammaproteobacteria bacterium | reverse complement strand
GTGTAGAACTTCCTGCATCAGGGAAAGCCCTGATTACTTATGCTGCCAGAGTATTTGATCGTGATGCCTTCAAAGAAAGTTTGACTGAAGCTGAAAAAGAAATGCTGGCAATCTAAACTATTTGTTTGCAAGAGAATTAATAGTTTGGACAATGAAACACCCATTAACCCGATGACCTCCAGTCAGCCTTATTTAATCAGGGCAATCTATGACTGGATCATCGATAATGGTTTTACCCCTTATCTTTTAGTTAATGCAGAAAATGATTATGCAATGATCCCTCGCGAATATGTTGAAGATGGAAAAATTGTTTTAAATATTAATCCTTCTGCAATCAGCGATTTGCAACTGGGTAATGACTACATTATGTTTAATGCCCGCTTTAGTGGCAAAGCAATGGAAGTAAGTGTGCCGATAGTAGCCGTATTGGCTATTTATGCGCGTGAAAATGGCCAGGGCATGATGTTTGATGGAAGCTCCGAACAGCCACATCCGCCAACACCACCTGAAAATACCACTCCAGCAGAGAAACCAGGAAAGTCTAAAAAGCCTCAACTCAAAGTTGTTAAATAAATTAATTTTTAGAAATAACGTTGATTAAAGAATTGATAAGGATGTCTAAATCATCATGATTAATTATATAGGGTGGCATTAAATAAATTAGCTTCCCAAATGGCCTGATCCATACCCCGGCTTCAACAAAGTCTTCGGTAATTTTTTTCATATTTACCGGTTGTTTCATTTCAACCACACCAATTGCACCGAGTACCCGAACATCATGTACATTATCGAACTTGATGCATTTACTTAAGCCACTAGTAAGCTGAGCTTGAATTCGTTCGATATTACTTTGCCAATCTGTACTAAGTAGTAATTCAATACTCGTGACAGCGGCAGTACAGGCAAGAGGATTTGCCATAAAGGTCGGGCCATGCATAAATACGCCCGGTTTACCATTATCTATAGTGTTGGATATATCACATGTGGTGAGTGTTGCGGCTAAAGTTAAATAACCTCCTGTTAATGCTTTGCCAATACACATGATATCCGGAGCGATATCAGCATGTTCACATGCAAAGAGTTTTCCGGTTCGTCCAAATCCAGTGGCTATTTCATCGAGTATCAGTAAGACATTGTATTTTTCGCAAAGCGCCTTTGCATGTTTGAGATAGTCGGCTGAATAAAACCACATGCCACCCGCGCCTTGAACAATCGGTTCGAGTATAAGCCCGGCAACATTCTTAGCGTGCTGTTTTAGTGTTTGTTCTAGATTATCAAGATCATGCGGGTTACATTTTTCACCAAAGCGAGAAGCAGGCTGTGCAACAAATATTTGTTTTTTTAACACATCTTTAAACAAACTATGCATACCCGTTTCAGGATCGGATACGGACATCGCCGCAAAAGTATCACCATGATAGGCAGAACGTAATGAAATGAACTTATATTTATTCGGTTGAGATTTAGCATGCCAATATTGAATCGCCATTTTCATCGCGACTTCGACAGCAACAGAACCCGAGTCAGAATAAAATATTTTTTCAAGCGGAGCAGGGGTAATTTCAACCAGCTTTTTAGTTAAGTTAATCGCGGGTTCATGGGTTAAGCCACCAAACATGACATGAGACATTTTCTTTATTTGTGACTCAAGTGCAGCATTCATCACAGCATGGTTATAGCCATGTATCATACACCACCATGATGACATGCCAACAATCAGTTTTCTACCATCTTTAAGCGTTAGATAAACACCTTTAGCCGATTCGACTTCATAAACCGGTAAATCTGAGCTCATAGCGCTGTAAGGATGCCAGATGTGTTCTTTATCTGTATTATTATCGTTCATTGTATTATTACATTAGTTTTAAAATACAGGAGTGTAAACAATATCTAAACACACCTTTAACCACAGAGGTCACGGAGGTTCACAGAGGCTTTTAAATCAATTCTTATTTCCTCTGTGTATCTCAGTGACCTCTCGATAACTGCTCCTGCGTTATTCTACTTACGGGCGTCCTGCCCTAATGTGGTTCAATTGTTTTAATCTAATGGAAACATTTTTCCGGGATTAAGAATCAAATTTGGGTCAAATTCTTTTTTAATGCGTTTCATTAACGCTAATGTGACTGGTTCAATTTCACGGTCTACAAAGTCGCGTTTTTCAATACCCACACCATGTTCACCTGATAACGTGCCATCAAGTGCTAAAACCAAATCAAAAACGGCATCCAGACAGCGATGGGCATTGTTATTTTGAACTTCATCATCAGGATTAAATAATAAATTGACGTGGATATTACCATTACCCGCATGACCAAAATTTACAATGGGCGTTTTGTATTCAGCGGAGAGCTTTTCCAGCCCGTGTATTAAATCAGGAATGTTAGATACAGGTACAACAACATCTTCATTTATTTTTTTCGGTGCGATATTTCTTAAGGCCGGAGACAGTGCCTTTCGTGTTGCCCATAAGGCATCAACTTCTTCTTTTGTATTTGCAATTTTAATTTCAAGTAGTGAAGGGCTTTGGCTTGCTGTTTTAATGTCCTCTACGGAAGCATCGAGTTGAGATTCAGGCCCGTCTACTTCAACCATTAACATCGCACCTGCATTTTCAGGAAAACGGATATCGGAATAATCACGAATCATATCAATGGCATTTCCATCAATGAATTCTAATGCACAGGGGATAGTCGGTTGTGCCATGATAGCGGATACCGCTTTGGCAGCAGATTCAATATCAGAATAAATTAATTGTAAGGTTCTTTTACTTTCAGCTAATGGAGTAAGTTTAAGCGTGGCTTCTGTAATAACAGCAAGCGTTCCTTCAGAGCCAATAAGCAGGCGTGTTAAATCATATCCCACAACACCTTTTGATGTGTACACCCCGGTACGAATTTCTTCACCTAATCCAGTCACTGCACGTAATCCAAAAACATTTTCGCGAGGCGTGCCATATTTAACCGTACGTGGTCCTGCTGAATTATAAGCAAGGTTACCACCGATTGAGCAATAAGCACTGCTGGTTGGATCGGGTGGCCAAAAAAAGCCATGCTCTTTAACGGCATCTTGCACTTGCTGATTGGTCACACCGGGTTCGACTACGATGTATCTATTTGCGGGATCAATTTTAATTATACGGTTTAACTTTTCTGTTGAAAGCACTACGCCACCTTGTAAAGGTACTGTTGCACCGGTTGTTCCGGTACCACGGCCACGAGCGGTCAGGGCAATTTTATATTCATTACATAAACATACCATCTGATGAACTTGTTCATGTGTAGATGGTTGAACAACCACGTCGGGTACAGCATGGCGCCGGCTATTATCATAGCCGTAACTCCATACATCTGCTGGATCCGTTAAAATTTGCTCGGCTTTAAGGAAACTTTGAATTGATGTTATAAAACTCGAAGGTAAAGACATGTGGCTCACAATTTAGTTTTAATTTTTTTGTGGAAACAGCGTTTCATCAATTTGATCACATAAACAATGGATAGTAAGTAAATGGACTTCTTGAATGCGTGCAGTAGATTCTGAAGGAACACGAATTTCAATATCATCTTCATTTAAAATTTTAGCTATTTTTCCACCGTCACGACCAGTTAAAGCAACAACTGCCATTTGCCGTTCATGCGCCTGTTCGATTGCTCTAACAACATTAGGTGAAAAGCCACTGGTTGAGATCGCAAGCAGGACGTCATCTTTTTTTGCTAAGGCATCTATTTGCCGGGCAAAAACTTCATCATAGTGATAATCATTTGAAATAGCAGTGAGTGCAGAAGTGTCGACGGTTAAAGCAATTGCTGCAAGTGCCGGACGTTCACGTTCAAAACGACAAACAAGTTCGGCTGCAAAATGTTGAGCATCTGCAGCGGAACCACCATTGCCACAACTTAAAATCTTATGACCTTGTTTTAAAGCAGTGGCCATTTTTTCAATGGCTTTTGCAATAGGGGGACTCAGTTCATCTTTTGATACTTGTTTTGCAGTGATGCTTGCATCAAACATTGTCTGAACATTTTTTACTATTTTATTAGTGCTCATACTCTTTCCTTTATGCCCCAAATGCATTTTTAATCCAGTCAAACTCGATGTTATGAATGTTACTTTTTTCAACAGCACCCGTAATTGATACAACGTCAAACCGTGCAGGATACTGGTTTAGTTTAGCATGCTGTTGTAAATATGCAGATGCAGTTTTAACTAATTTAGACTGCTTGCTGGCGGTAACTGTTTCAGCACCGCTGCCAAAATGATTATTACGACGATAACGCACTTCAACAAAAACAAGGCTGTCACCATCTTGCATTATCAGGTCAATCTCACCAAAACGGCAGTGGTAATTACGTTTAAGT
>JAPHTF010000014.1 GCA_026197095.1 Gammaproteobacteria bacterium | reverse complement strand
GACGAGCAGGGGCAGGGCGTTTCCTTTCTGCGCAAGGCTACTGAAGTCAAGAATATCTGGATTCCCTACGGAGAGTAGTCCCTGATATGAAATTTGCATTACAGATCATCGGCCTGCTGGTGACCGCTTTGATGGCAGCGGCTTGTGCATCGGTGATGGCAACGGCCGGCAGCGGCCTGGCCGGCAACCTGAATACGGCCATTCTTAACCAGGATGACCCCGTTCTGGTGCGGGACGGTGCTCCGGCTTATTTGCTCATGTTAGATAGCTTTATCGAGGGTGACCCTAACGATAGCACTATGCTTTTGTCCGCGTCTAAACTCTATAGTGCATACGCGGGCGTCTTTGTTAAAGATGCTGAACGGGCAAAACGTCTGACTCAAAAGTCACTTGATTTTGCTTTGACTGCCAACTGCCTTGAATCTTCAGACAGATGCAATCTAAAAAGCATTGATTTTAATAAATTTGAAAAAATAATCCTGCAATATAAAAAAGAACAGATTGAGTATCTTTTTACGCTCGGCTCAAGCTGGGCAGGATGGATTCAGAGTCACAGTGATGACTGGAATGCCGCGGCTGATCTTGCTCGTGTCACAACAATTATGAACCATGCTTTAAAACTTGATGAACGCTACCAGTCAGGCCAAATACACCTTTATCTTGGCGTACTAAATACGCTACTCCCTCCTGCGCTAGGTGGTAAACCTGAAGTGGGTAAGCATCATTTTGAAACAGCGATTCTTTTTTCAGACAATAAAAACCTGATGGCAAAAGTAATATACGCAGAAAAATATGCACGACTCATGTTTAAACAAGAGTTACATGATCAACTGTTAAACGAGGTATTAAAAACCGAGCCCCGCAGTAAGGGATTCACATTAACCAATATGCTGGCTCACAAACAGGCCAAAGAATTATTAGCGAGTGGTAAAGATTACTTCTAAAGCACAGGATTTTTACTAAGTTGTCGATAATATTTAAGCACAATCAAAAAAATTTAAGAAAGAACAAGGAAGAACCATGAAACCTAAAATAATGCTGTTAATGTTATCTGCACTCTTTTTATTTTCTGCAGCAACTCATGCAGCCGTAATAAAAATTGCTACGCTTTCTCCTGACGGCACCACATGGATGAAAAAAATGCGTGCAGCTGCGGAAGAAATCTCGACACAAACTCAGGACCGGGTAAAAATTAAATTCTATCCTGGTGGTGTAATGGGTAATGAAAATGCCATTTTAAGAAAAATGCGTATTAACCAACTTCAAGGTGCTGCCGTTAGTAGTGGCGCTTTAGATCGTTATTATAACGATGCCAGTATCTACAGCATGCCTTTTCTTTTTAACTCACATGACGAAGCCATTTATGTAAGAAATAAAATAGATCATCTTATTGTTGAAGGATTAGAAAAAGGCGGTTTAATTTCTTTTGGCTTTGCCGAATCTGGATTTGCTTACATTTTATCAAATAGCCCGATTAAAGACGTTGCAGAACTTCGCAAACAAAAGGCCTGGATACCTGATTCAGAATCTGCAAGACAAGCTGCTACAGCATTTAAATTTCAACCCATTCCGTTGCCTTTTAGTGATGTATTAGCTGCGTTACAAACCAGCCTTGTTGATACCATTGCCAGCTCACCAATAGCGGCCATTGCATTGCAATGGCATAGCCAGGTTAAATATTTAACTGAAATGCCATTACTCTATGGTTCAGGTACTTTAGTTATTAGTAAAAAAACGATGGATAAACTTAAAGCAGCTGATAGAGCTATAGTCAAAAATATCATGAGCAAAACTTTTGCTGAAATTGATCAACAAAATCAAAAAGATAATATTGCCGCATTAGATGCTTTAAAAACTCAGGGTATTTCTTTTATTAAGCCTGACCCAAAACAACTGGCAGAATGGAAAAATCTTGCCCAACAAGGCAATGTTGACCTGGTTGCTAAAGGTTTTAATAGTAAAAAGATGTATAATCTTGTCACTCAACATATTTCTGAATATCAAAAATTAAAATAGCTGTGACAAAACTTATACTGCGTACATACAATGTCCTGTTAGCAACTGAAACATTTTTTTTACTGTTTTTTTTGCTAACGGCTATTTTGCTCGCCAGTACACAAATTTTCTTACGTAATTTTTTTGACTCAGGAATAGTCTGGGCTGATTCAGCTTTACGTATTCTTGTATTATGGATCGGCATGATTGGTGCCATGTTTGCCAGCCGTAATAAAAAACATATCCGAATAGATGTTTTATCTCATTATCTCCCTTACAAACTACGTGACGATATATGGCGGTTCACTGAAGTTGTAACCGGTGTTGTCTGTGCTATAGCGGCTTATTATAGTATTGAATTTATTAAGTATGAATATAAAGATGGCATGATTGCTTTTGCCAATGTTCCGGTCTGGTTGTGTGAGATCATTATTCCTATTGCTTTTAGTATTATGGCTTTACGTTATTTTGTATATGCCTTTATGCCAGGTTATTTATTAAATCCTGAACCCAGTGATATGAATCCGCCAAGTGAGTTTACATAAAATGGCGAATTTATATGAGCGTTAATTATTTAATCCCAGTTATATTGATTCTTGCTTTTTTAGGCATGCCTTTATTTGCCGTCATATTATCACTGGCACTTGTTGGTTTTTACTCTTCCGGTATAGACCTTTCTGTTATTGGCATTGAAATTTTTCGTTTAACAAACACTCCCTTATTACTTGCCTTACCATTATTTACATTAGCGGGTTATCTTTTAAGTCATGGTAATACATCAAAAAGACTGGTTCGACTTTCTCGCGCCCTGTTAGGCTGGATGCCCGGTGAGCTAGTTATTATTAGTTTATTTGCCTGCGCATTTTTTACTGCTTTTACCGGGGCAACGGGTATAACAATTGTCGCCATGGGTGCATTACTTTACCCGGCCTTAAAACGCGATGGTTACAATAAAAAGTTTAGTCTGGGTTTAGTTACAACATCAGGCAGTTTAGGTTTGCTACTGCCACCTTCATTACCGCTCATTATTTACGCCGTTATCGTGCAGCAGTTAGATCTTGAAAAAACGGTCACCATCAAAGAGCTCTTCGTAGCCGGTTTATACCCCAGCCTTTTGATGATTTTTGCTATTGTCATGTGGAGTGCATGGACGAACAGAAATGTTGTTAAACCAAAAATCCCTTTTGATTTAAAAGAAGCGATTGATGCATTAAGAGAAGCCATCTGGGGACTTCCTTTACCCTTTATTGTACTCGGTGGCATATACGGCGGTATTTTTGCCGTATCAGAAGCCGCCGCGATTACTGCTTTATATATTCTTTTCGTACAGGTATTTATTCACAAAGAAACCAAATTAAAAGATCTCCCGGAAATTGCAAAGGAATCTATGCTTGTTGTGGGTGGGATACTTTTAATTTTAGGTGTGTCACTCGCGTTAACAAATTATTTAATTGATGCAGAAATACCTAGCCAATTATTTAGCTGGGTGAAACAACACATTCACAGTCCAATTACTTTTTTGCTGTTCTTAAACATCTTCTTACTTGTTCTTGGTGCCATCCTGGATATATTTTCTGCGCTAGTCATTATGGTGCCACTGATAGTACCGCTCGCAATAGGTTACGGTATTGACCCGGTTCATCTAGGCGTTATTTTTTTAGCCAATATGCAACTCGGCTATTTTACACCACCCGTTGGTATGAATTTGTTTATTGCCAGCTTCCGCTTTAACCGGCCTATTACAGATATATATAAAGCTACCATCCCCTTCTTTTTTGTTTTACTCGCCGCAGTATTAATTATTACTTACGTACCAGCATTGTCACTTTCATTGATTCGTTAATGTTCTATGCTTAATAAACATGCAAATGATTTTCCTTGCGGTTCGGGACAAATATTCGATTTATTTTAATTGTCCGCTATACAAAAATATTCAGGAAAGTGTAAAGAAGAAGTCCATATGAAGCCTAAGACCGATGTTGTCATGTCAGACATTATTCATAAAATTAAAGAAACATTTCCCTTTTCGATAAGTGAAGATGAATTATGCGGGGATACATGTTCATACGGGTGTGCGAAAAAGCTTCTAGAGTATTTATATATGGAAATTACAGAGTGGGAGCAACGCCTCGAAAATGGAGAAGTTCCAAATCTTCAGGATATACAGAAGATAACCAAAACCAGCAAAAATATATACAGGGTTCTAGAGAAGAATAATTTAGTAACTAGTCATACCGAGATTTAAAGCTAAGTAATATAAATTAATAACCAATAGTTATTAATTTAATAAAACATACCAGGTCTTAAACTAGGTCATCACAAAAGTGCGGCCCCGGTTAGCGCTAAGGTTAGCTTATATTTAGCATTAATAATGCGTTGGCGGAGATTTTTTCTGCTAAAACAGCTGAGTTTTCTGCAACACTGGCTATACATAGTTTTACAAATCGAATTTCTTCACGTAACTTGTCACTTTACTGAATACAGGTTAGAAATACACTAACAACAATGTCTCAAGGACTTAATCGTGGAAGATGAGCTAGCAAATAAACAACACCATTCTAAAATGGTCGCGGCTGTTGACCTGGGTTCAAACAGCTTTCACATGCTTATCGCCAGCCTTGAAGAGAATGGCTCACTAAAAGTCATCGATAGAATCAAAGAGATGGTCCGTCTTGGCGCAGGTCTTGATCATAAACAACGGCTTGATGAAGAAACTCAACAGCGTGCACTGGAGTGTTTGAGTCGATTTTCGCAACGATTACAAGATATAGATAAAAAAGATATACGGATAGCAGGCACAAACACGTTACGCCTGGCAAAGAATGCCAAAAAATTTACCAAGCGCGCAAAAAAAATACTGAATCATCGTATAGATATTATCTCGGGCATCGAAGAAGCGCGGCTGGTATATCAAGGGGCCATCTATAGCCTGGCTGAATTAGGCGATAAGAGACTTGTTATTGATATCGGCGGTGGTAGCACTGAGCTCATCATTGGTGAGAACCGTAATCCTATCCGGTTAGAAAGTATTGATATGGGATGCGTCAGCATCACCAAAATGTTTTTTTCAGATGGTCTCATCAGTCAAAGCAGAATAAATGAAGCGGATAAATATGCGCGTCACAATATCTATCCTATCCAGCACGATTATCTAACAACTGGCTGGGAACAGTGTGTCGGCACATCGGGCAGCATCCGCGCTATCTCAAGTGTGCTCCTGATGTCCGGTATTACCGATGGCACCATCACCTATAAAGGACTCAAACAGCTGCTGCTGAAAGTCCAGGAATTTGAGTCGATTGATAAGATAAAACTTGAAGGCTTAAGCAATGAACGGCGACCTGTATTTATCGGCGGTCTTATTATTTTAAAAGCAGTATTTAAAGCCTTAAAGCTGCAACAGATGACCGTTTCAGACGGATCACTACGTGAAGGTTTAATGTTAGATATTGTCGGCCGTATTAAACACGAAGATATCCGTGTCTTATCTATAGAACAGCTT
>JAPHTF010000101.1 GCA_026197095.1 Gammaproteobacteria bacterium | reverse complement strand
TATTTTAGCAAACCCACGTGGCTTTTGTGCCGGTGTTGATCGTGCAATTGATATTGTTGAACGTGCATTAGAATTATTTGGGGCCCCCATTTATGTCAGGCATGAAGTGGTACATAACAAATTTGTTGTAGACGGCTTACGTAATAAAGGGGCTATCTTTGTAGAAGAGCTTGATGAAGTTCCTGATGATTCAACCGTAATCTTTAGTGCGCATGGTGTTTCAAAAGCTGTACGTGAGGAAGCTAAGGAGCGTGGACTGAAAGTTTTTGATGCCACCTGTCCGTTAGTAACAAAAGTCCATATGGAAGTGACACGTTATAGTAAAGCAGGACAGGAATGTATTTTGATTGGCCATGTCGGTCATCCAGAAGTAGAAGGTACAATGGGCCAGTTTGATAAAAGTCAGGGTGGCCAGATGTACCTGGTTGAAGACGTTGAAGATGTTAATGATTTAGAGATTAATAACCCTGAACACCTCTCTTATGTTACGCAAACGACATTATCCATGGATGATACGGCCAGCGTGATTAATGCTTTGCGTAAACGTTTTCCCAATATACATGGTCCAAAGAAAAATGATATTTGTTACGCCACACAAAATCGTCAGGATGCCGTTAAAAAGTTAGCAGAAGAATCGGATCTTGTTTTAGTCGTTGGTTCTCCCAACAGTTCAAACTCAAATCGTTTAAAAGAAGTCGCCGAGCGTATTGGCACAGAAGCTTATTTGATTGATGATGAAACTGAAATTAATAAAGAATGGTTAACAGGTAAAAATAACATCGGACTCACTGCCGGTGCTTCAGCACCAGCAGAGTTAGTCGAGAATGTCATTGCCAGGTTAAGAGAGTGGGGCGTAACAGCTGTTACGAATCAAGATGGTAAAGAAGAGAATATTATTTTTTCTTTGCCGAAAGAACTGCAATTGAGTACACCTAGTAAGGTTTAACAGCCGATTATTAAAATAAAAAATGCCCTTATGGGCATTTTTTATTTTTAGATAATTATATTCTTGGGAATATTTAACGTCCCCAACATATTGATGAGTTGTCACTATTATCAGATTTTTTAGCTGTTTTCCGTCCTACATTGTCTATTGTAAAGCTAGCACAATCAGTATCACCTATTTGAGACCCTTTTGCAGCTGCAGTAATAGAAAACGTTGAACCAGCTGCACTGACGGTAATTGCATAGTTATCATGTTCTGTAGTGGTACTTCCATCTTTTGTAAGTTTTGTTTTGTCGCTGGTATAAGCACCATTTTCTGCAATCCAGTTTTCCTCAAATGCTGCTGCTTGTGTAAGGTAGGTAATTGCATCCATGCGTTTACCTTTTTGACGATACCTATCATAGGCAGGAAATGATACGGCGGCTATAATCCCGATAATTGCAATAGCCATTATTAACTCAATTAATGTAAAGCCCTGAGATTTCTTCATTATATTAGTTTTCATTTATAAATCTTCCTCAAGATAAATTTCGCGCCAGCTTTGTCGGCCATCTTTGCCGGGTGTTTTTTTAGCTTCTTCTGTGCAGACACCACCATCTTTTGTTGTGCAATCACCATCATCATTATCATCATCATTACTTCCTTGAACTACCTGGGTGCATTGTGAGCCAATACATACAAGGTTAGCAAAGCTCTCACCACCAAATGTTTTAACGTCTGTAATTAAACATGAACCAGCATTAGTAATAGTGCAGTCTGTTCCACGCCCTGCACCTGGGTGTGCTGTACCTGTAATATTATACAGAGAGTATAAGCCTGTGGTTCCACTCGATTTACAAGAGTCGGTAGAAGGTAAGAATGTTGTAATTAATAATTGTTATGTAAGAGTCTGGGTATCTGCATTTACCCTTTCATTTAGAGAACTTACAGTTTGCCAATCACGGTACCAACCAGATTGGCCATTTATATATGACTCAAGCTGTGCAAATGTTGTCATGGTACTTGGTAAATTAGACGCTGTATCAATTATAGAAGAATTAGCAAATACCTGTATACCTGTAACATTCTGCAGTTCACTAGTTAAAAGAGTTGTTCCTGATGCCCCTCTTGTGAAAGTAGTCGTATCTGGAAGTCCGTTAACTGTTGATATGTTTTCCTTTATTCCATAATAGCTTTGGACCGGTGTGAAAGAATCATCACCAGTGATTAAACGGCGCCCTGAACCTGCATATACCCAGTGCTTACCACTTGTTCTCAGTGTTGTTGGTTTGAATACGAAAGGTTGAGCTGGATTAATAACCGTTGATATTGACCAGTTAGAAGCAATGTCATAAAAGGTGGCATTTTCTTCAAGCTCAGCTGAACGCATACGTGCAAGGTATCCTGTTGGAGATGCAACAGTTCCGCCAGCTACACCAAAATATACAGTGTCAGTAACGAAATTATTACTCCAGTCAACAGTGTGTGGGCGCCCAATATAACTATTAGTAGTTGAAAGAGTTTTCTTAGATACATTAATTGTACCTGTATCAATATCATTCAACTTCATCGTGTAAAGCGAAGGAGTTTGTGTACTAAGCAATGTATTCAGGTCTGTTGGACCTGAGCCAAATACCAGATACCAGTCATTTACACTTGGATTTGCCCAGTTACCGTCAAGCAATGCAGGTTGTCTAAATACCATGAGTTCAGGTGTACTTAATGTTAAACCTAAATTAGTATCATTATATTCAGCTAGCAATACAGGAGGTTTTTCTGGATTGGTGATATCTAAAATAATGATAGAGGAACGAGCTTTAAAATCAGCTGTTGAATCGCCATCTACATCAATATCTAATGATGTTGGGTTCGTTGTATCATCTGATCCGCCACCAAATCGCATAGTGGCAACGAGAATAGTACCCCAACCATTAGGGTGATCTGTGTCAGCGGTAAATATATTAACGTCAAATGTTTTTAATTCGCCATCAACATAATATACATGGTTAGGATAATTTGGTTCAGATAACCACTGTAGATGTGGAAGCAAGTTTTTAGGAGCATAAGCCCATATTTCTGCACCCAATTTATGACTTGCTGGATCGCTACTTTCATGTGGTGCGACAGCTGCGCGAGTAAGATCATATTTCTTTATTGATGTGTCGAGAAAACCACTGTTAAATGCATGTAATAATCCATCATTACCGCCAACATAAACAATACTTCGGCGTTTCGCATATTGATTAGCGAAGTCGTTATAAGTGGTATCACCATATTGGGTTCGCCAGATTGCACTAGGTTTCTCAACAATAACGGGTGAAGAATGAATGATATCACCTAACCGCCATACTTCATCGGTACCATCGTTGTCATAATCAATGGTTCGATTTCTCAATGTTGAGTAATCAACCCCACGAATAAAATTAACCAGGCGTTTTGCATCATCAGCGTCGATATCTGAGTCACCATCTTTGTCTGTTTGTAATTTGAAGTAACCATAATTGCTACTTGTAAAGCTCGAATCCAGGAAAGCATACTGTTCGCCGGAATCAACTACACCATCTTTATTGTCATCAAGCCAGGTGAAAATATAGCGTTTAGAATTAGATTCAATGTCTAAGTTATTCGCATCAGCAAAAGTTCTATTGGTAGTTAGTGCGCCTGAACTCATTTCATTAAGCTCACGTTTTGCATCCCATAGAGTTTTAAGACCTTCAATTTCTCCAACTGAATTTAGAGTGAGAGTAATGCCATCAGTTGTATCATAACGAGCGATACGCGTTCTATTTTGAGAGCTGTCGTAGAAAAACTTAACAACTTTATCAGTTGCGTAGCCATCAAGCTGGCCATCT
>JAPHTF010000073.1 GCA_026197095.1 Gammaproteobacteria bacterium | reverse complement strand
CCAAACTCTTGAATTAATGCCAATTTTTTCATTTTTGCCCACTTTTTAGGCATTTTAGGACTTTTTAGACCGAGGAATTACAAAATATGTCAGTTTCTATCAAAACAGCTGAACAAATCGAAAAAATGCGAATTGCAGGTCGCCTTGCAGCTGAGGTGCTGGAAATGATCGAACCTCACGTCCAGGTAGGCATCACAACCAATGAACTCGACAAGATTTGTCACGACTATATTGTCAATAAACAACAGGCCATCCCTGCACCACTCAATTATCATGGTTTTCCAAAATCCATTTGTACCTCGGTTAACCAGGTTATTTGTCATGGCATTCCAAATGAAAAACGGCTCAAGAATGGTGACATGATTAATATTGATATTACTGTTATCAAGGATGGCTTTCATGGTGATACCAGCAAAATGTTTTTTGCTGGAGAAGCACCAATTCAGGCCAAGCGTGTCGCGCAAATCAGCTATGAATGCCTCTCAAAAGGCATTGCCATAGTCAAGCCCGGCGCCCAACTGGGTGATATTGGAGCAGTCATTCAGCAGCATGCTGAATCGAATAACTATTCAGTTGTGCAGGAATATTGTGGTCACGGTATTGGTGAAAATTTTCATGAGGATCCACAGGTTTTACATTACGGTAAGCCCAATACAGGTTTAACACTTGAAGCCGGGATGATCTTTACCATTGAACCTATGATTAACGTAGGAAAACGTAACGTTAAATTATTAAAAGATGGATGGACCGTTGTTTCTAAAGATCGCAGTCTTTCCGCTCAGTGGGAACACACTATTCTTGTAACTGAAACAGGACATGAAATACTGACATTACGTAAAGAAGAAACGATTACATGACTGAATTGAGTAATTTAAATAATGATCAAATTGATTTGGAGCTTTTTGATCAGAACCAATTTGAAGCTGACTTAAAAAAACAAAAAAATATTTTAGTTTTATTTAAAAATACGTTAAAAAATGCAACGAAAGTTCTCAATTCACGTTTCAAAGCGGGACGAGCAGCAACAGAACTGGTTCATGCCCGAGCAAAAATTGTTGATAAATTACTCATCCAGGCATGGTTTCAATACTTTTCTGAAAGCGCGGAGGATATTGCATTATTAGCCGTTGGTGGCTATGGCCGTGGTGAGCTTCACCCAGCCTCCGATGTTGATGTGCAAATTCTGTTAAAAGATGATGTAAATCATCATAATGAAACACTCGGTCAATTTATAACCTTTCTCTGGGATATTGGTCTTGAAATTGGACACAGTGTGCGATCTTTGTCGGAATGTGTTGCAGAAGCCCACTCTGATATTACTGTTGCTACAAACCTACAAGAAGGCCGTCTTCTGATTGGTCCTGAAGCGCTTTTCGAAAAACAACGTGAACTCTGTGCTCCTGATAAAATATGGCCCAGTATCGATTTCTTTCAGGCGAAACTCGATGAGCAAATTTCCCGCCATAAAAAATTTGATGACACAGCATATAACCTCGAACCAAATATAAAAGAAAGCCCGGGTGGTTTACGTGATATCCAGGTTATAGGCTGGGTCGCTAAACGTCACTTTGGTGCAGACACTTTAGAAGAACTGGTCAAACATCAATTTCTTACAGAACAAGAATATCAGTCACTGCATGAAGGCCAGGCATTTTTATGGAAGGTCAGATATGGTCTGCATGTTATCTCAGGACGGCGTGAAGACCGACTTCTTTTCGATCACCAACGTGTGCTGGCAAAACAGTTTGGCTACCGCGATGACCGCCATCACCTGGCCGTAGAATATTTCATGAAGCAATACTATCGCACGGTAATGGAACTGAGCCGTTTAAATGAAATGTTATTACAACTTTTTAAAGAAGAAATTTTACTGGCTAATGACTCAAGTGAACCTGTAAAAATCAATAGCCGTTTTCAATCTCGCAAAGGTTTCATCGAGGTTGTGCATAAAGGTGTTTTTAAGCGGTACCCTTTCGCATTATTGGAAATTTTTCTTTTATTAGAACAACAACCACAGCTTAAAGGTGTACGAGCGAATACTATTCGCTTAATTCGTGATCACCGTTATCTGATTAATGAGCAGTTCCGTAGTGACTTACGTTGTAAATCCTTATTTATGGAAATCATGCGACAAACTGAAGGGGTTACTCACGAACTCAGGCGTATGAATTTATATGGCGTGCTTGCGGCCTATTTGCCGGTCTTTGAAAAAATTGTTGGACAAATGCAGCATGACTTATTTCATGTTTATACCGTCGATGAACACACCCTAAGGCTAATCCGTAATTTAAGACGCTACACGGTACCCGAGCATTATGAAGAGTTTCCGCTATGTAGTTACATTATGAATAATGTCCCTAAACAGGAAATTGTTTTATTAGCCGGTTTATTTCATGACATAGCAAAAGGTCGCGGTGGTGATCATGCAGTACTCGGTGCTATAGATGCACTGGATTTTTGTAAAGAACATGGCTTAAGTGACTTTGATAGCAATATGGTTGCATGGTTAGTCAGAAACCATCTCATTATGTCATCAACTGCACAACGTAAAGATATTGCCGATCCCGATGTGGTACATGAATTCGCCCAGGAAATAGGTGATAAAATGCACCTTGATTATTTATTTTTACTTACCGTTTCAGATATTCGAGCCACCAGTTCTTCAGTTTGGAATTCATGGAAAGGAACATTATTAAGAGAATTATATTCTGCAACAGAAGCCGCATTTAGACGCGGACTTGAAAACCCGGTTATCCAGTCTGAGCGGATAAAAGATTATCAACGCCAGGCACGTGAATATTTAATAGAGAATAATGTTCCTGAAAAAAATATCGATATATTGTGGGATAATTTTGGTGATGAGTAT
>JAPHTF010000120.1 GCA_026197095.1 Gammaproteobacteria bacterium | reverse complement strand
TAAGTAAACTATACTCTATCAATAGCTTACAGGCAAAAGTTAAGCCATATTATCCTTAATTTAGACTCGCGAGATAACGATATGGAGTCGGAGTAGTATGAATATTATTACTCACTACCTTCTAGTTTGTGCTGTTAAATTATCATCCTATCTAGCTCTTACATCGACTCCGGCTCAAGTTCGAACCGGTTCGAATGTATTATTTGTGGTCAAAAATTGCACAAAAAAATGAAGAATATCAATAGTATGCCTGATTGGGGTTTTCAGTTAAAATTTGGCCCATGTTTAAACCCATAGAACTCTTTGTCGGCCTTCGTTATACGCGAGCAAAACGCCGTAACCATTTTATTTCCTTTATTTCATTGTCCTCTATGCTGGGTATCGCACTGGGTGTAACGGCTTTAATTACCGTTCTGTCCGTTATGAATGGCTTTGAAAAAGAGGTACGTGAACGTATTTTAGATATGGTTTCACATCTCACCGTGACAGATTTTGATGGTGGATTGAAAGACTGGCCATCTGTTATCGAGACCACAAAAACACATAAAAATGTCATTGCGGCTGCTCCTTATATTGAAGCCCAGGGTATGTTGATTAATGGCACGAGCGTGAATGGCACACTTATCCGTGGCGTTTTACCTGAACATGAACCAACGGTATCAAATGTTTCATCAAAAATGAAAAATGGGCGGTTTACCGATCTTAAAGCAGGAGAGTTTGGTGTTATTTTAGGACAGGATTTAGCACGGATATTAGGTGTGCATGTTGGAGATAAAGTCACCATGGTGACTCCAAGTGCAAATGTGACACCAGCCGGGGTTGCGCCTCGCTTAAAACGTTTTACAGTTGTCGGTATTTTTTATATTGGCATGTATGAATACGACAGTACCATGGCCTTGATCCACTTAGATGATGCACAGCGTTTATTCCGCATGAAAGGCCGTGTTACTGGAGTGCGCGCTAAACTTAGTGACCTGTTCGAAGCACCGTTAACCCGTGAAGAGTTACAGGATAAAGCATTAAGTGAGTATTGGGTGAGAGACTGGAGTAGTTACCATGCAAACTGGTTCCGCGCAGTGAAAATAGAAAAACGTATGATCTTTCTCTTACTGCTGCTGATAGTCGCTGTCGCTGCATTTAATATTGTCTCAACTCTTGTCATGGTTGTTACGGACAAACAAAGTGATATCGCTATCTTAAGAACATTAGGCTCATCACCTCGCAGTATCATGGGCATCTTTATGGTGCAAGGTGCCATTATTGGGATTATTGGAACGCTGATTGGAACAGTAGGTGGTGTTAGTTTGTCTTTAAATCTTGATACGGTAGTTCCCTTTGTTGAAGGCATTTTCGGTATACGTATTCTTGATCCTGCTGTTTATTATATTAGCGTCTTACCTTCAGACTTACATTGGAATGATGTTTGGACTATTTGCTCAATCTCTTTAATTTTAGGCTTAGTCGCTACACTCTATCCTGCGTGGCGAGCGAGCAAGACTCAACCTGCAGAGGCATTACGTTATGAATAATAGTGCGTCTGATATTGTATTAATGTGTGAAGGGATTAATAAAACCTTCACTCAAGGCCCTGCTGAAGTTAATGTTTTAACTGATATCTCACTTAAAATTAATAAAGGCGAACAGGTTGCTATTATTGGCTCTTCGGGTTCAGGTAAAAGCACCTTGTTGCAATTATTAGGCGGCCTGGATTTGCCCACAAAAGGCCGCGTCGAAGTCACCGGAAAAGACATGGCCTCACTTGATGACAGACAACGAGGCCTATTACGCAATCAACAGCTGGGTTTTGTTTACCAGTTTCATCATTTGTTACCTGAATTTAGTGCATTAGAGAATGTTGCAATGCCATTGCTTATTCGTGGTATCAATACGAATGAGGCAGCAGAAAAAGCCGTTAATATGCTTGAGAGAGTGGGTTTAGGACATCGGGTTAAACATAAACCCGGCGAGCTGTCGGGGGGGGAACGCCAACGTGCCGCATTAGCACGAGCACTAGTGACGAAGCCTGCATGTGTTTTAGCCGATGAACCGACGGGTAACCTTGATGGTAAAACAGCAGAACAAGTTTATGAACTTATGCGTGAAGTGAATCGTGAGTTGAATACAAGCTTTGTTGTGGTCACGCATGACATGAACTACGCCAATAAAATGGATCGTATTTTACATTTAAATGATGGTTATATTAATAGCTAATAAATTATTATTAGATATTGATAGAGCACTCATTATAGCAAGAAATCAAAACCGGAATTTATTATGAATCTACATGAATATCAGTCAAAAACACTGTTTTCAGAATATGGTATCGCCGTTCCTGAATTTCGGGTAATTAATCAAAGCTCACAAGTAACCGCTAAGCTAGAAGAATTAGGTGGTGAACGTTGGGTCGTTAAAGCGCAAGTTCATGCAGGTGGTCGTGGTAAGGCGGGCGGTGTAAAAATTGTTGATAAAAAAGAAGAAGTAGAAGCTTTTGCCGCATCGATGCTGGGGCATAACCTGGTGACCTTTCAGACTGATGCAACCGGTCAACCTATTCACAAAATTTTAATCGAACAGCCTTGTGACATTGAACGTGAACTTTATCTTGGTGCTGTGATTGATCGATCACTGCGCAAGATTGTCTTTATGGCTTCTACTGAAGGCGGTATGGAGATTGAAAAAGTGGCTGAAGCATCACCTGAGAAAATCCTTAAGGCCGCGGTTAATCCTATAGTGGGCATACAGGGTTATCAATGTCGAGACCTTGCTTTTGGTTTGGGTTTGGAAGGTAATCAAATTAAACAATTTAGCCAGTTGTTATCAAGCTTAGCCAAAATGTTTGTAGAAAAAGATTTATCATTATTAGAAATCAATCCATTAGTCGTGACTAAGCAGGGTAATTTGTTATGTTTAGATGCGAAAATTAATATTGATGATAGTGCTTTATACCGTCATGCAGAACTTGAAGAGTTACGTGATGTAACGCAAGAAGATGAACGCGAGGTTCGTGCAAAAGAGTGGGACTTAAATTATATCTCTTTAGATGGTGAAATAGGTTGTATGGTTAACGGCGCCGGATTAGCCATGGCTACGATGGACTTAATTAAACTCCATGGCAGTGAGCCAGCAAACTTTTTAGATGTCGGTGGGACGGCAACAAAAGAACGCGTCGCCGAAGCATTTAAAATTATTTTATCCGATGAAAAAGTAAAAGGTATTTTAGTTAATATTTTTGGTGGGATAGTGCGTTGTGACATTATTGCAGAAGGCATAGCCGCTGCTGTAGAAGAAGTCGGTGTAGACGTCCCCGTAGTCGTTCGACTTGAAGGAAATAATGCTAAAAAAGGTTTAGAGATACTAGATGCAAGCCCTTTGAAAATTGAAACAGCACATAATTTAAATGATGCGGCTGAAAAAATTGTTAAGCAGGTGACATCATTATGAGTGTTTGGATAAATAAAGAGACTAAAGTTATTTGTCAGGGCTTTACAGGTAAGCAGGGACAATACCATTCTGAAAAAGCTATAAAGTATGGAACTAAGATGGTAGGCGGTGTCACGCCCGGTAAAGGCGGTCAAACATCGCTGGGCTTACCGGTGTTTAACACGGTAAAAGATGCTGTTAATGAAATCCAGGCAAATGCGTCAGTAATTTATGTACCGGCTGCTTTTTGTAAAGACGCTATTCTGGAAGCTGTTGATGCAAACATAGAGCTGATCGTTTGTATAACTGAAGGAATACCCGCAAGAGATATGCTTGATGTCTGGCATATTGTAAATCAATCAGAATCACGCCTTATAGGACCTAATTGTCCCGGTATTATTACGCCAGGTGAATGTAAAATTGGCATTATGCCTGGTGAGATACATCTGCCAGGTAAAGTTGGAATTGTTTCGCGTTCAGGCACATTAACCTATGAAGCCGTTAAGCAAACAACAGATTTAGGATTAGGTCAAAGTACCTGTATTGGTATTGGTGGTGATCCTATTCCGGGTACCACCTTTATTGATTGCCTTGAACAGTTTGAACAAGATGAGCAAACAGAAGCCGTTATCATGGTAGGTGAAATTGGTGGATCAGCTGAAGAAGAGGCGGCTGAGTATATTAAATCTAATATGAGTAAGCCTGTCGCCGCGTACATTGCCGGTGTGACAGCACCTACAGGTAAACGTATGGGGCATGCCGGCGCAATTATTGCCGGTGGCAAAGGTACAGCAAAAGAAAAATATGCTGCACTTGAGAATGCGGGTGTGTATACCGCAACATCTCCGGCTGAACTGGGTTCAACTTTATTAAAAGCTATTAATAAGTAAGTTTATAAATTTTAAAAAAAAGAGCCTGTATGAGTAGTTAACTAATCATACAGGCTCTTTTTTAATGTATGCTGGTTTTACGGCCTTAATAAACCATGCCTGGCTAATATTAAATCAAATTCAGCTGAAGTGTAGGCATTAATCAGTTCTTCTCGTGATAAATATTGATCGTTATTTAGCTCACCTTTGATTTTTGCAACAAACAAGGTTGCCTCTTTATTGCCTGAAACCGGTTCAGGATTTTCTACTGTGCCACCTAATGGAACAATATCAAATTTATCCGGGAATGTTCTAACCATGTATAACGCAAGGTGATAAAAAATTAAGCCTGCATCAGCTTGACCATAAGCAATTGACCATGGCACTTCACGGTGATGAATACGTTGACCACTTAACCATTTAACCTGGTTTATCGCTCCCTGTTTAGATGAATGTCCTAAGCTGTGCTTATTAAATTTTTCTGTGCTGTTGAATATAGCGTTAAACAAACCTTCAGCCGTCCAGTTAGCTGGTTTATTTGGATCGTTTAGCGCGATGTTATATATACTGTCACGATAGTTTGAAAAGCTGCCTTTTTCGGTGTACGGATTAGAGGTAACGACTTTTACATTCTTACGGCCTAAGTCCCAGATTGTTTTTATATTTTTCGGGTTGCCTTTTTTAACCAATATCACATTACCATGATTTTTTATTACAGGGATGGGATCACCTTCTATTAACTTTAAGTCAGTCAATGTTGTCATTAAGCCTGTCGGGCCAACAGCAATTATAGGGCGACATTCCAAACGTACATTACCAAAGGTTAATGTCAGGTTTTGAATTTGTTCAGGCGAAATAGGCGGACTGGTAGTATAAAACCAGTTGCGAATAATCTCGGTATTATTAGGTAAAAAATGGTCATACCATAAGTCACGCAATGCCATATGATAATTTCCTGCTGTTGATAATACGACATTGATATCATCACATTTGGAAATACGTGCATGTAAATCGTTGATATTATTTGCAGTGGGTTCTGATAAATTAGGATCTGTTGCATCTATATCTAATGGCCATTCCAATAATTTTGGTTTATCTATCGTTGGACTGCCTGTAATGATAGGTACTTCTGCATAGGAAGTATTCATCGTTAGAACAATAGTGAATATTGATAATGCAACAAGCTGTAACGGTTTAGCCATCTTATAATCTCCCAATTATACTAAACTGTGACACAGGACTAGATTCACCTTATTCCATTAAGGTGTCACTCATGTTTTTATACTGAATTTAGTTGTATCAGATCAAATATCCGAAGCGACTTTCAAATAGATTACTTTTATTTGAAAACAGAAGCGCTGTGAAAAGTGCTTACTACTAAGGAGAGGACCAAGTCAGAATAACTATCCAATGTCATTTATTTTTATGTGTATGTAACTTCCCTAATACATATCTTAATTAAGTCTATATTGTAACTTAAGTACCAGTTAAATATCCTGAATTCATCACACTTTTTGTAATGCGATATGAATATGTTGGATAGGACCTATGGCTTACATTTTTCTCTAATTAGGAATTTTGTATAGCTGAATTACTGGGCTAATGTCATCATGAACCATATGGTTAACTGGCCTGGTTTTATTAAAGAGATTGAGGATTTGGCCGTTATATACTGATATTAGTTATGTTCCAGAGGTTGCCTTCATGTTGAAAAATTTAAAAATTGCCGCTCGTTTACAAATAGGATTTGCCTTTGTATTAATTCTTGCGCTGGCTATGGTGGTACCTGTTGTTAATATCAAAATATCAGAAGTCGTACATGAAGCCGAAAAAAATGAACTTATAAATTTATATAAAAGTGCAATGGCTGAAATTGAGTCTGAAGGTCGGCTTGCGCAAGCTATGAGCCATATAATTGCCTCTGTTCCTGCCATGAGTAAAGCGATGGCTGAAGGCCGGCGTGATGATCTGGCTGAAATGACTGTGCCATTATTTGAGGAATTAAAAAAGCAGTATTCTGTAAGACAATTCCAGTTTCATTTACCACCCGCAACATCTTTTTTGCGAGCACATAAAGCTAAAAAGTTTGGTGATGATTTATCCTCTTTTCGTAAAACAATTCTTGCGACCAACGATACTAAAAAAACAGTAAAGGGATTAGAAAAAGGTGTAGCGGGTTTAGGTATTCGAGGACTCAACCCCGTTTTTTATGAAGGCAATCATATTGGTTCTATTGAATTTGGCATGTCTTTTGGTCAGGCATTTTTTGATAATTTCAAAAATAAGTATGGTGTTGATATAGCCCTGCACGTTAAAAGGGAAAATGATTTTTCAGCTTTTGGGGCAACACTTCAGTCTGATAAAAAAGAAAAAGTTACACTATTAAGTAATGCTGAGCTTGAAAGTGTGATGAATGGTGCTGAAGTTATTATGCAATCTGAGTATATAAAAATACCCTATGCTGTTTATGGAAAAAGCGTTACTGATTTTTCTGGTAATCCAATTGGTGTAATGGAAATTGCACTTAATCGTTCTGATTATGTTTCTGCTATATCGAGTGCTCGTAATATAACGATTATAATTGGAATTTTGGCACTCACTATTGGCTTATTTGTTGCGCATTTTATAAGTAAAACAATTACCAGACCAATTAAAGATGCAGTAGCTGCCATGCATGATATTGCTGAAGGCGACGGTGATTTAACACAGCGACTTAATGAGAAAGGTAAAGATGAAATTGCTGAACTGGGAAGTGCGTTTAATCATTTTGCAGAGAAAGTCAGACAAATGGTATTAAAAGTTTCAGGTTCAACCGCTCAGCTTGCTGCAGCGGCAGAAGAGATGTCAATGATTACCAGTGAAACCAATCAAGGTGTTCAAAAACAACAATCCGAAACTGAAATGGTTGCCACTGCGATGAATGAAATGACTGCTACTGTTCAAGAAGTAGCGCGGCATGCAACTGAAGCATCTAATGCAGCACAAAGTGCTGACAATGAAGCTCAGGACGGGAAAGCCGTGGTACAGAAAACGGTTGCTACAATAAACGGCCTGGCTCAAGAAATTGAATCAGCGACAAATGTCATTATTAAACTTGAAACGGATAGTGAAAATATTGGATCAGTACTTGATGTTATACGTGGGATAGCAGAACAAACTAATTTGCTGGCACTTAATGCTGCGATTGAAGCGGCACGTGCTGGTGAGCAAGGTCGAGGATTTGCTGTGGTTGCTGATGAAGTACGTACACTGGCAAGCCGAACACAAGAATCGACGCAGGAAATTCAAACTATGATTGAAAGTTTACAGCTGGGTTCAAGAAATGCTGTTAAAGCCATGCAATCAAGCCAACTTCAAAGTAAACAAAGTGTAGAGCAGGCAACGAATGCCCGTGCTTCGCTAGACGCCATTACAGATGCAGTTACTACAATCAGTACGATGAATATTCAAATTGCCAGTGCTGCAAAAGAGCAAAGTAGTGTGTCAGAAGAGATTAACAAAAACGTAGTGAATATCAGCCAGGTAGTAGAGCAAACCGCTGAAGGTGCACAGCAAACATTGACTGCGAGCCATGAACTAGCAAACCTGGCAAATGAACTTCAGGTGTTAGTGGGTGAGTTTAAAACTTAAAGTTAAGGCATAAAACATTATTAATAAACTAGCTCTTTAAGTTTCGTTTTCTTTTTCTTTCTTTAAAAGCGCTGATGATGTGCAAGCGCCATAAAAGTCTGATAGTGGCATAACCTAATGTTCCAAAGATTAATCCACTAATCGCGCAACCTAATAAAAACGGTTCCCAAATAGCAGCAAGTTCAGTTCCTAGCCATTCCCAGCTCAAATCAAAAGTAAATTTGCGTTCGGGCGTGCTTAATACCCACGTCCCAACTTTATAGGCAAAGTAAAAAATTGGTGGCATGGTAACGGGGTTTGTAATCCAGACTAAACCAACTGAAATAGGTAAGTTACACCGGATAATGATTGCTATCGCTGCTGCCATCACCATTTGCGTAGGAAGGGGAACAAAGGCCATGAAGAGGCCAACAAAAAAAGCCATAGAAACTGAGCGTCGATTCAAGTGAAGCAAGTTTGGATCATGTAATAATGTCCCAAACACTTTATTGAGTTGTTTGTTATTTCTGATCGCTTCATGATCAGGCATATAGCGTTTAATAAACTTCTTTGGCATGCGACTTTCTATTTAGATAAAATCTGTTAATCTTAAAACCAATATATTGCAGATTCATGATGTTACCAATATAAGGCTTGGATTTATACTTAATCTACCCCATATCTAAATATGGATTTTACACCTAAGGACAGGTGATTCTAATGATATCAGGGATTATATCATTTCTACTTGGAATATTATTGCTACAGCAATTTAGCAGCCTGCCTGAGATACATTGGTGCTGGGCATTATTATTAATCATTCTTGTACCATTTTTACCTCGTCATTATCATGCCAATCAGCTCATTACTATATTTATTTTGTTCATCTCGGGATTTTTATGGGCACTATTACGTGCTCACTGGGTACTCGATATTGCTTTGCCAGCAGAGTTGCAGGGTAAAGACCTGTTAGCGACAGGTGTGATTGCCAGTATTCCACTTGAGGATCAACGAAAGCGTAGATTTGAATTTGATATTGAAACACTCGAGTATAAAAATGAAAAATTAATCTCTCCAGGTAAGGTAAGAATAAGTTGGTATACAAAGAGTAGCCAGGGCCAGCATAGCAATGAATTTCAAAATACGTTAAAACTAAAAGCAGGGCAGCGCTGGCGATTTTGGTTACGCTTGAAACAACCTCATGGCTTTATGAATCCCGGTGGCTTTGATTACGAGGGCTGGTTGTTTCAGAAAAAGATAAGGGCAACAGGTTATGTCCGTATAAATAATAAAAAACAACTATTTGCAAAAAAACTGGAGGAGCATGTTAGCCAATATAACATACTAATTTTTCGACAGTATTTGTATGACGCTATTTTAAATATCACTTCAAACTTTAAGTCCAGCGGTATATTGGTCGCACTTGCTATGGGTGAAAGGATGGGGATAACCCAGGAGCAATGGCAGGTTTTTCGTGCAACAGGAACCAGCCACCTGGTCGCCATTTCAGGGTTACATATCGGTCTATTAGCCGGGTTTGTGTATTTTATTGTTCTTCGTGCCTGGCCTTATTGTGGCCAGGCCGCACTGTATTTGGCTTCGCCTCGAGTTGCTGCATTAGTGGCGCTTTTAATGGCAACATTTTATGCAGCCTTATCCGGTTTTGCCGTGCCGGCACAGCGAGCGCTGATTATGCTGAGTATTGTCATGATTTCAATTTTTCTACGGCATAAAGTTCAAAGTTCACAGGTATTAAGCCTCGCTCTTCTAAGTGTCTTGTTGTTTGATCCTGTCGCGGTTTTATCTCCCGGATTCTGGTTATCTTTTGCCGCAGTTGCCATTATTGCTCTTGCTGGATTTGGGCGCTTAAAACTGGATAAAAGCTGGAAGATCTGGGGACGTCTGCAGTGGCGCATTAGTTTAGCTTTAATCCCATTATTGGTTTTCCTTTTTCAGCAAGCTTCATTGATTTCGCCGTTGGCTAATCTTTTTGCTATTCCCATTGTAAGTTTTGTCGTTGTGCCTTTGGTCTTACTCGCTTCATCAATAATCACGTTGTTACCGGATTTAGCGACAATGCTATTTTCTCTTTCGGATAGCGTACTTAATGCGTTATGGTGGTTATTATCCTACCTCGCGGGTACGCCTATGAGTCAATGGTATGGGATTAAACCTTCTTTGCTTTCTCTTTGCCTGGCAAGTGCCGGTTTCGCATTATTATTAACTCCAAAAGGCTGGCCAGCCAAATATTTGGGCCTATTTCTCATTATTCCATTAATTTTTCCAGCTACGCACTCAGTCAAACAGGCTGAAGCAGAAGTGACATTATTGGATGTGGGGCAAGGTTTAGCCGCCGTGGTACAAACCCGGCACCATACCCTGTTATTTGATACAGGCCCAAAATTCAGCGACAGTTTTGATACCGGCGCCGCGGTTGTTATTCCATTTGTGAGACAAAAAAATATTAAAAAACTTGATGTGTTAGTTCTCAGCCATAAAGATAATGATCACCGAGGTGGTTTAGAATCGATTCAACAGGACATTGAGATAGGACAAATACTCAGCAGTTTTAGCTTAAAGGGTAGTCGTGCCTGTGAACAAGGGCAGCGATGGATTTGGGATGATGTTTTATTTGAAATGCTTAATCCCGATAACACCGTTTCTAATAAGAAACGTAACAATCATTCATGTGTTTTGCGTATTACTGCTGGAGAAGAATCGCTTTTGTTAAGTGCTGATATTGAAAAGCAAGCTGAAAAGCGACTGGTGCAGACGCATTATGAGCAGCTTAAATCGACATTTCTTGCTGCCCCCCACCATGGCAGCAAAACTTCGTCTTCTCAGGCATTTCTGGATGCGGTTAAGCCAGAGTATATATTCATACCGGTAGGGTTTCGCAATCGCTATCACATGCCTCATGCTGCTGTTTTACAACGATATAAAGACATGAATATTCAACTTTTTGAGTCATATAAATCAGGTGCAATTTCAGTACGGCTTGGTCAGCAAGCTGGTCAAAAAAATGGTCAAAAAAACAGCAGTAAAATCCCCGAAGAATACCGCAAGAATAAGCAAAAATACTGGAATAGTCGCCACTAATTGCTGTGAATGACACCCTTTCCGCACACTCCCGTCTCTGATAAAGTGGGCACCAGTTTTTCACCCATTATTTGTACTATAAGGAATTTAAAAAAGTGTACGAAATGATTCAGCATGGCGGCTGGTTAATGTTGCCAATTCTTGCGTGCTCGGTAATTGCTTTAGCCATCGTGGCTGAGCGATTCTGGTCACTACAAGCCAAAAAAGTGATTCCCTCAAGTTTAGTGGCTCAGGTATGGCAATGGCATAAAAGTCAAACATTGACGGATGAACATATCGTTGCGTTGAGTAATAACTCTCCCTTAGGAAAAATTCTTGCTGCAGGTCTAATGAATCGTAACCATCCTCGTGAAATTATGAAGGAAAGTATCGAGGAAGTGGGCCACCAGGTGATTCATGAACTTGAACGTTATCTTAATACATTAGGTACGATAGCTTCGATCACACCTTTGATGGGATTGTTAGGCACCGTTATCGGAATGATTAAAGTTTTTGCGGCCATTACCACTCAGGGTGTTGGTAATCCAACTGTACTCGCTGGAGGTATTTCTGAAGCATTAATTACAACAGCTGCAGGTTTATCTGTAGCCATACCTACTTTAATATTTTATCGCTTCTTCCGTGGCCGGGTTGATGAACTTGTTCTGAAGATGGAAGAAGAGGCATTAAAAATTGTCGATGTGATGCATGGTGACCGGGTGCAACAGGATAAAGGCTAATGTTACGAACAAAACGTGATCGTGATCTTGAAGTCAATATAACGCCATTAATTGATGTCGTATTTTTGTTGCTGATCTTCTTTATGGTATCAACAACATTTCAGCGCGAGTCAGAAATCACAATAGAGCTTCCTGAATCCTCTGGTGATGTTGCTGAAACAGAAAAAAAGGTTATTGAAATTAGCATAGATAACCAGGGTTACTATTTTGTTAATCAACGTCGTATTAAAGATACTGATGTAAAAACTTTGAAAAAAGCAATCAGTATTACTCGTGGGGATGTTAAAGAACCTAAATTAATTATTAGTGCAGATAAAATGACACCACATCAATCTGTAGTGCGAGCCATGGATGCTGCGCGACAACTTGGTTTAGTTCACTTAACCTTTGCAACTAAACAAGTAAAACAAAATTAATTGACTATGACTGAAGAATCAAAAAACAACGATGCTGCAATTGTTTATCGTCGTTTATTAAAGTTTTCTTTACCTTACTGGAAAATTTTTATACTTGCAGTTATTGGTATGGTTATTTATGCCGGAACTCAAGTTTCATTTGCACAGATTTTAGAGCCGATGATGGATGGAGGTTTTGTTGAAAAAGATCCTGACGCAATGTTTTGGGTGCCTGTTTTATTAGTAGTGATATTTACAGTACGTATAGTGGGTAATTTTTTATCTGAATACGGCATGGCGTTGATAGCTCGAAATACAATTCGTGATCTTCGTGCGAAAATATTTAACAAGATTATTATTTTACCTGCACGATACTTTGATGTGACCTCATCAGGTTCAATTTTATCGAAAATGTCATACGATATTGAACAGCTTGCAGCCGCAACATCCGGAGTGGTCGTTGTTTTAATTAGAGATGGTATTACGGTAGTCGGACTACTTATTTGGATGTTGTATAAAAATCCAATACTTACATTAATCTTATTTGTTATTGCTCCCTTTGTTGTCGCTATAGTTTATGCAATTAGCCAACGTTTTCGTACTATCGGTAAACGTATTCAAACGTCAATGGGGGGCGTTACAGATATTACTGAAGAATCAATAAAGGCTAATCAAGAGATTAAAATATTTGGTGGCCAGGAGTTTGAGACTCACCGCTTCTTAAATACTAATGAATACAATCGTCGTCAGCATTTAAAATTAGTTGCAACAAATGCTATTAGTAGTCCAACTATTCAACTTATAGTAGCTATTGCTTTTGCGGTCATGATTTACATGGCAACTTCACCAAAAATTATTCCCGATATGACAGCGGGTAAATTTTCTGCTTTTTTAATGGGGATGGTAATGCTACTGCAACATGCTAAGCGTCTGACCACTATTAATGTGATACTGCAAAGAGGGATTGCTGCTGCGGAAAGTGTATTTGAATTTATTGATCTTGAAGAAGAAACTGATAAGGGTAAAAAGGAAATAAAAAAAATTAAAGGTGAAGTTGAGTTTAATAATATTAACTTCTCATACAAAAATGAAAATGAAAATGTTTTATCCGGTATATCATTAAATATAAAAGCTGGTGAAACAGTTGCTTTTGTAGGTCGTTCCGGTGCAGGAAAGTCTACATTAGTCAGCTTGCTGCCCCGTTTTTATAATGCAACCAGTGGTGATATAAAAATTGATGGTTGTAATATTGAAAGCTTAACACTTAAAAACTTAAGAAGTCATATTGCCTTGGTTAATCAAAACGTCACATTATTCAATGATACTGTTGCACATAATATTGCTTACAGTGATCTTGAAAACCTTGATGATAGTAAAATAATCAATGCAGCAAAAGCGGCAAATGCATTAGAATTTATAGAAAAATTACCTGATGGATTAAATACTATTGTTGGGGAAGATGGTGTGCCGTTGTCGGGCGGTCAACGCCAGCGTCTTGCTATCGCCAGGGCTATATTTAAAAATGCACCTATCTTGATTCTGGATGAGGCAACATCGGCATTAGATACAGAGTCAGAGCGATACATACAAGCCGCTCTGGATGATCTTATTAAATCACGTACAACACTTGTTATTGCACATCGGTTATCAACTATTGAAACAGCAGATAAAATTGTAGTGTTAGATAAAGGTAAAATCGTTGAAGTTGGTCAACATAAAGATCTCATTGAAAAAAATGGTCATTACGCCGCACTCCATGCCATGCAATTTAAAAGTGAAAAATAGAATAAGTCTGGATACAGGCTTAGAATAAGAATTATGTTAATAAAAAAAATACAACATTCCTGGTATAACAAAAGTGGCCTGACTGCGCTATTACTTCCTTTGTCGTGGTTATTTTGTTTGTTAGTACAGATTAGAAGAGTGCTCTATCGATTACGGATTTTAAGAACATCACAACTCAATGTACCTGTAGTGGTTGTTGGAAATATAACGGTTGGTGGTACAGGAAAAACACCACTGGTTATCGAGCTAGCCAATTTATTAAAAGAATATGGTTATCGTCCAGGCATTATTAGTCGCGGGTATGGTGGTAAAGCACGCACCTGGCCACAACAAGTTCGCTGGGATGGTGATCCAACCATGGTTGGAGATGAAGCTATTCTTATCGCTCGACGGACACGCTGCCCGATGGCAGTGGGTCCGGATCGCGTTGCTTCGGCTAAAGCATTATTAAAATACACAGACTGTAATCTCATTATTAGTGATGATGGCTTGCAACACTATGCGCTTGGGCGTGATATTGAAATAGCGGTCATTGATGGCGTAAGACGTTATGGTAATGGACAATGTTTACCTGCAGGACCGTTAAGAGAACCCGTTAAACGTTTGGAACAGGTTAATTTTAAAATAACAAATGGTATTGCCGGGCCAGAAGAATTTGCAATGGCTTATACAGCTGAAAAATTATGCCGTGCAGATGATCCGGCTGTAACACTTGATATATCATCATTAAAGAATCAAACTGTACATGCAATAGCGGGAATTGGTAATCCACAACAATTTTTTGATCAGCTTAAACTAAATGGTCTTGATATTATTGAGCATGCTTTTCCCGATCATTATCCATTTAAAAAGGAAGATTTGGACTTTGGTGAGATACAACCCATTGTGCTCACTGAAAAAGATGCCGTAAAGTGTCAACGTTTTTATTTACATAATGTGTGGTATCAACCTATTAAAGCGGTACTAGACAATCAATTTACCGAACAATTATTAGTTATGCTTGAGAGAATCAATGGACAAAAAACTTCTTGATATACTGGCCTGTCCTGTCTGTAAAGGGCCGTTAGTGTATTTAAAAAAACAAAATGAACTTGCCTGTAAGGCTGACAGGCTTGCATATCCCATTCGTGAAGATATTCCGGTTATGCTGGAAGATGAGGCGCGACAAATTCCTGCGGATGAAGAAATAAGTTAAGTTATTAAATCAAGTGAGAGAAATAACTCACTTAATTTCTTTTTGTCGCCGGATAAAACGGGTATGCAGAATGTTTCAGGTACGCGTCGATGCGCATCCCCGTGTTGGTTTTTTTGAATGTTATTTTCAAAATACTGTAGAACTAAAGATGGACCATCTTCAAGTACTTCAATGACCTGACAGGCTTTATTATTATAATAAAGTTCTATTCCGATCATTCCTCTGAGTTGTTCTAAACTTATGA
Organism: Gammaproteobacteria bacterium; assembly: GCA_026197095.1. Taxonomy (GTDB): domain Bacteria; phylum Pseudomonadota; class Gammaproteobacteria; order UBA6429; family Thiohalophilaceae; genus JAGLTQ01. The sequence goes on along the minus strand of JAPHTF010000120.1, from coordinate 1,768 downwards.
CTATTTCAGACATTATTATATACTTTTATGACGACGACATTCTTACTGGTAAGCGCTTTGCGCCCCAGTTACCTGGTTGAGATTCAAAAACGCCAGCGACTTCAGTCCCACAGTTACTACAGCAGCCTTTACTGTCTAAATTCCATTTTCCTAGTTCATACCAGTCCCTCTCGATAAGTAACTCTCCACACTGATGACACCAGGTACTATCCGCATCACGGTTGTGCACATTACCAACATAGGCATATCTGACTCCTGATTTCATTGCAATGTCTCTTGCCATGGTTAATGTGGAAGAGGGCGTTGCTGGATAATCCATCATTTTAAAATCGGGATGAAAGGCACTGAAGTGCATGGGCATATCGGGGCCAAGATTCTCTACGACCCATTCACACATTTGAGTAATTTCTTTTTCTGAATCATTTTCACCGGGAATAAGCAATGTTGTGGTTTCCAGCCAGCAATCTGTTTCATGTTTTATGTACTTTAAGGTATCCAGAATAGGCTCAAGATGCGCTCCCGTTATTTTATGGTAAAAACGTTCTGTGAATGCTTTTAAATCAACGTTGGCGGCATCCATCCATTGAAAAAATTCAACGCGTGGTTCAGGACTAATATATCCTGCCGTAACGGCAACGGTTTTTATATCTTTTTCACGACAAGCTTTAGCAACATCGATAGCATATTCATGAAAAATTACAGGATCGTTATAGGTAAAAGCAACACTTTTACAATTGTATTCGGCTGCTGTTTTCGCAATCATCTCTGGGCTGGCAGCATCGGCTAATGTATCCATTTCACGGGATTTACTGATATCCCAGTTTTGGCAAAACTTACAGGCTAAATTGCACCCTGCAGTGCCGAATGAAAAAACGGGGGTGCCTGGTAAAAAATGATTCAAGGGTTTTTTTTCAATCGGATCAATACAAAAACCACTTGAACGCCCGTAGGTTGTTAATACAATTTCGTTATTTTGATTGGCACGAACAAAGCACAGCCCTTGCTGTCCTTCATGTAATTTACACTCTCGCGGACACAGATCACACTGCACCCGACCATCATCGAGTAAATGCCAGTATTTCGTTTTTACAATGGATGAATCAGTCATTATATTCTCTATCTTATTTTATATATTCAACATAATGGTACTTAAACGAATTTACAAGGACACTCTTGTAAGTATGAAAATTAATCCTATTATTATAATAGGTGAAGAATGATGGATTCTCTATATCGGTAAGGTGTATTTGTTATGAACCAGATTAGACAACCTGCAGTCGCTGGCATGTTTTATCCTGCTGATAAGCAGTCTCTTCAGTATGATATCCAGCAGTATCTCAATCAGGCGAAAGTAGACCTGGAACAGTTAACAAAGCCGAAAGCCATTATTGTTCCTCATGCCGGCTATATCTATTCAGGCCCAATTGCGGCCTCTGCGTATAAGCAAATTATTCCGTATAAAGAAAAAATAAATCGTGTAATTTTATTAGGGCCATCCCATCGGGTTGCATTTCATGGTCTAGCTTTGCCACAAGCAGATTTTTTTAATACTCCGCTTGGCAATATTCCAATTGATCACAAGAGTATGCAGCTGATCTCTGATCTTCCCCAAGTCATCGTCTCAGATCAGGCTCATCAAGATGAACATAGTCTGGAAGTTCAGTTACCTTTTTTACAGGAAGTGCTTAATGATTTTTCTCTGGTCCCATTGGTAGTAGGTGATGCGAGTCGTAATGAAGTCGCCGAAGTGATTAACCGCTTGTGGTGT
>JAPHTF010000137.1 GCA_026197095.1 Gammaproteobacteria bacterium | reverse complement strand
TGCACCTTTTAATTCAATACTGGTAATATCAAAACAGATTGCTTTGTCGAGTTCTGGCGCCACCTTCTCTGTGGGTAAGCGTGGCTCAAGAATAAAAAGTGAACGTTCTAACTCTTCCAGGTTACGTTTACGTTCTTCGAGTTTTAATTGTTGTTGTTGTTCACGTAATACCTGTTCACTTTGTTGTTGAGCTTGTTCATTAATCGTTAACGCATACGTCGAAATGGGGTTTAATAACAACGAGACAATAACAACCGTAAAGGGAAAAAATAGTTTCATTGAGGTAAATCTTTAGTCCTGACTAAAATTCGGTGAATTCCTTTCGAAATTATTCTATACTGTCTGCCCTTTGATAACAAACACCTGATACGATGGAACGTAAATATTTAATCTTTTTTGGAATCCTGATGATGAATTCAACGGTTAATGCTGGCAGTGAATTCTATCTCGGCGCTGATGTCCTTGGACACAACCTTAAAACCTCTTCGACCACTGTTGTAACACAAACAAGTCCGGCTTCGAGTTCAACAACATTTGGTGACACCACTAAAGACACTACTGATATAGGCTTTCGCACAGGTTACAAGTTTAAAAGTCGCCTAACCGATCGTTACTTTTGGGCACCCGAATTTTCATTAGCAACATTTGATAAAAAGCTTTTGTACGGCACTCACCTCAAGTTTGGTTATGAGTTTGCACCCATCGAGTTATATACAACGCTTGGCGTGAGCAGGATTGAAACATTTACTGATAACCGGCTGAATATTGGATTAGGTATGGAGTATCGTCTTTCAAATCAATCGTCTATTAATGTAGAATTTGTCCATTACGACAATATTAATGAGGACACGAGTTCGACCTCAACCATTGGCTTAAGTACAATAACAATTAATACAGACTCAACACGTAAACTTAACAGTATAAAAATTGGCTACACATACTACTTTCAAGGATCGATATGAATAATTTAAAAAAAATATCTCTCTATAGCAGCTTAATCATCCTCTCATTCGTCGCTGGCATTTATTTTGTGGCACCAGAGAAATTAGGCTTTGAAAATACCAAAACAGAAACGAATGCTAATCCTGCGATTGCGACAATTAACGGGATAGAAATAAAAAAATCTGAACTCATTCCTTACTTGCGTGACGTAGCAAGTTTAGAGGCAATGCAACAATGGCGGACACTTGATGCCATTCCACCAAAAATTTATGAAACGGCATTAATCAACCTTGCCCAGGATAAGTTAGTTCGCATTGAAGCCGATAAGGCAAACATTACATCATCACCTGAAATGAAAGCGCTGATGCAAAAATCAGCAAACCGCATTGCAAAAGTGTCTTATATTAATCAGCTCGCACCGAAACTCGTCAATGAAGAAAGTATTAAAAAGCGTTATGACGAATTATCTGCATCGATTGAAGGAAAAAAAGAATTTCGCGCACGCCACATTTTACTCTCTGATAAAAATGAAGCGAAAACTATTATCAAAGCATTAAAGACACGCCCGTTTGAAGAACTCGCAAAACTTTTTTCACTTGATGATAAAACCGGATTACGTGGTGGCGATCTGGGCTATGTCTTACCTGGTACATTAAACCCTGAGTTTGAAAAACAAGTTACTCAATTAAAAATTGGTAAAACTTCACAACCATTTAAAACACAATTTGGATGGCATATCGCGAAATTAGAAGATTTACGCCTGGCAAAGCCGATGCCCTACGAGCAAGCAAAACCGATTTTACGTCGGCAGTTAGAGCAACAGGCGGCTCAAGATTATCTGGATAATCTTGTTTCAAAGTCTGAGATTAAAAACTTTATTGCGCCTAAAAGTCCTACTCAAGAATAACAAACACAAAGATTTATCCTAAAAATAAAAAAGCCGGTTTTCATTATTAGTGAAAACCGGCTTTATTGTTATGGTCGGGACGAGAGGATTCGAACCTCCGACCCCTTGCACCCCATGCAAGTGCGCTACCAGGCTGCGCTACGTCCCGAAATCTGGTGGGTGTATTCTAATTTGTTGTGGAAGACATTTAAACTGGTTTTAAAACTAAATGGGGTCGGATTCGAGTAATCGATTTGGAGATTGCTTCGTCACTACGTTTCTCGCAATGACAGCAATAAATCAGATATCTAAATTGTGAGGATTTTTAGAACTTCTTCCATTTCCATACGTAATTGTTGAATCGTATTTGAATCACAGTTATTTGTTTCTTTTTGCTGGGTATCACTTAGTTGTAAGCGTGCACCACCAATGGTATAGCCTTGTTCATATAACAGGCTACGAATTTCACGAATCATCACCACATCTTGACGTTGATAGTAACGGCGATTACCGCGACGTTTTACCGGTTTGAGCTGTGGAAATTCTTGCTCCCAATAACGTAATACGTGCGGTTTCACAGCACATAAATCGCTTACTTCACCAATAGTGAAATAGCGTTTGCCTGGAATGGGTGGCAATTCGTTATTATTCGTGGGTTCCAGCATATGCTTCAACTCTCGCTTTTAATTTTTGTCCAGGTCTAAACGTCACTACGCGTCTAGCCGTTATCGGAATTTCTTGTCCTGTTTTTGGGTTTCGCCCAGGACGTTGCTTTTTGTCTCTCAAATCAAAATTACCAAAACCAGATAATTTTACCTGTTGGCCATTTTCAAGTGCATCT
>JAPHTF010000170.1 GCA_026197095.1 Gammaproteobacteria bacterium | reverse complement strand
CGGGCCATCAAATTCAGAGATAGGACGATCAAGCATTGACATAACATCATGACGTTCGAGGTAAGTTGTATCGGGTAATAATAAATCCGCATACGCAGACATTTCTGATTGAAAGGCATCGCAAACGATCAAGAAAGGAATTTTGAAACCCCCATCTTCATTTTTCTCATTCAGCATATCGCGAACTTCAGATGTATTCATTGATGAGTTCCATGCCATATTTGCCATGAAAATCAATAAGGTATCAATGTCGTAAGGGTCTTTGTTGACCGCATTGGTAATTACATTGTGCATTAGACCGTGAGCTGACAGAGGGAACTCCCAGGAGAACGCCTTATCAATACGAACAGGCTCACCTTTATCATCAACAAATAAATCATTCGGTTCTGCTGGCCAACCTAACGGCATACCATCTAATGGTGTATTAGGTTGAACGCCTTCCGGGCCTTTTGGTGTTTTAGCACAAGGTGGAATTGGACGTGGGAACGGCGCTTTATGACGGAAACCACCTGGACGGTCAATAGTACCTAAAAGACTCATTAAAATACTTAAAGCACGAATGGACTGGAAACCATTCGAGTGAGCGGCGAGTCCTCGCATCGCATGGAAAGAAACAGGGTTACCAGTAATGGTATCGTGGTCTTTACCCCATGCATCAGTCCAGGCAATCGGCAGTTCGATTTGTTCATCACGTGCAGTGATACCCATTTCATGAGCCAGTGTTCTGATCGTGTCCGCAGGTATACCGGTCACTTCAGCTGCCCAGTCAGGAGTGTATTCTTCTACACGTTCTTTTAATAATTGGAACGCCGGTTTAACCTGGCGACCATCCGGCATAGTGAATTCACCTAACAGATACGGATCAAGGCTTTCTTCGCGTGCATGCATCGGCTTATCGCTATTGCGATCCCACCAGACTTTATCCTGTACTTCAAAGCATTCGGTGTCTTGTGTGATATCAGTGTGCACAAATAAACCAAAGTCATCACTTGCTTCATCAGTACTGACTAGTTCTGCAGAGTTGGAGTATTGAACAAGGAAATCACGATCATAGAGACCCGTTTTGATCAGCTCATGAATTAATGCCAGGATTAATGCGCCATCAGTACCAGGTTTAATTGGAATCCACTCATCGGCAATGGCAGAGTAACCCGTACGAACGGGATTAATCGAAATAAAACGGCCACCACTGCGTTTGAATTTAGATAGCGCAATTTTCATTGGATTTGAGTGATGATCTTCAGCCGTACCGATCATAATAAAAAGTTTCGAACGGTCGAGGTCTGGACCACCGAATTCCCAGAAGGAACCACCAATGGTGTAAATCATGCCCGCCGCCATATTGACTGAGCAGAAACCGCCATGTGCCGCATAGTTTGGTGTACCAAACTGTTTGGCGAAAAGACCTGTGAGGGCCTGCATTTGATCACGACCAGTGAAGAGGGCGAATTTTTTAGGATCCGTTTCACGTAAGTGGCTTAAGCGATCTTCCATTATCTGGAAAGCTTCATCCCAGCTGATTTCTTCAAACTGAGCCGCACCCCGTTCAGCCCCTTCAATACGCTTTAACGGTTTGGTTAAACGCGCAGGAGAATATTGCTTCATAATGCCGGAGGCACCTTTGGCACAAATTACACCCTGATTAAGGGGATGATCTGGGTTACCTTGAATATAACGTATTTCATTATCTCGTAAAGTTACGCGAATACCACAGCGACATGCACACATGTAGCAAGTGGTGTTTTTAGTTTCAATTCGGCCTTCGGGTGGCTGAATAGGGTCGTGTAATACGGTCATAGTTTGGCCTTGATTACTTTAATCATTTAGAATGAGTACAAAAAGGGCGCGATTATATTAGTCAAATCGAGCTATGGCGAATCAGGATTATTAAGAACATAATAAAATGATTATATACTAATTTACTAAGCCATTACATCTACCCCATATGGGTAGCCTGTTCTATATTGCTTTTTGCATCCAAAAAATTATAAGAAAAAGCTATTTAAAATAATAGCTTAGCAATATTTGAAATGGCTATAACTATAGTCACTGCCTGGATAATTGCCAGTTCTATAGCGGCAGAGTCATAAATTTTTAGAGAAAATAAATTCAGCCCATACTATATGATGGTTTGAAAAGTAACCTAATGGTAATGATCGTATTGATAATATTATTAGTGTTGAGATTGAATTGTAAAGCAGCCGGCTTTGCTGGCCAGGTAAATACCACCTGGCTATGGACAGAAATTGGGGCCAAAATTGCCGGCAAAACGCTTAAAATTTCTTTATTTTAATTAAGGTAAAAAGCCTGAAATCGGAGGTTTTTTATGACTGCATTTTAATCATTAAAACTTATATTTTTCATCCAGATACTTATAGTAATTTTTAACACCACCTTTCATAAAGCTATAGGATTTTGCGCCTTTGCCTTCAAGATAGTACTGTAACCAGCGTACTTGTTTTCCAACTTCATCGTAAATTAATAATGTTTTGTTCTCATTATTTGCTTTAGCAATGTATTTATCTAAACCCGTGGCATCATTTATAAATACCCGATGTTCTTTGCCATGAAATAAGGCAGTTGAATCACGTTGAAAAGGGTCCCTGACATCCAGAACAAT
>JAPHTF010000031.1 GCA_026197095.1 Gammaproteobacteria bacterium | reverse complement strand
TACCCACAACAGCAAAGGCCATAACAACTGCAACCATTCTTCCAGACATATTAGTAACACGATACATTAATATAAAAATTGCAGCGATTACAAAAACACCACCTAATAAAGTTACTAATATATTTGTCACGTTTATATTTCCTGTATTACTTTTGTATCAATTGTTTTTCTGGAACATAAAAAATATTTTGCTGACTAACTTTGTGTTTAATCTTGCTATCAACTGAATCAATAACAAAATTAAATTTAGTTCTGCTTTGAGATACATTACCCGGCGAAACTCTTACTTTTGCATTCACTTTAACGCTATGTTCAGCAGCTAAGCTAATTTCAGTAAAATGCCCCATATCTAACTCAGCACCATCAAGGCCTTCAATTGAGATACGATACTTAACCGGTTTAGTCGTTTTATTATTAATTTTAATATCATAACGATTCTGTATACTGCCATCCGACAAGGTAACCGATAAAGGTTGTCGAACTTGTTGCACTAACATTTCGATATCACTACGAGTCGCAATACTCCAAATGAGCAATGCAACTGTTAATAGCATTACCGCTGCATAGCCGATATTTTTTGCTTTAAACAAGCGGGTCTTTTTACCTTCAAGCGCATGTTCAGAAGAGTACTTAATCAGTCCTTCTGGAAACTTAATAGATGTCATAATAGTATTACAGGCATCAATGCAAAGCGCACAAGAGATACATTGATATTGCATGCCATTTCTTATATCAATACCTGTTGGGCAGACCTGTACACAATAACCACAATCAATACAATCACCCACTGACGCATTATCACGCTCGGCTGAGGTCATTAATCCTTTCGCAGGTTTTTTTCTGCCTAACTCTCGTTCTCCACGTTTTTCATCATAAGCAACAATCAATGTATCTGAGTCAAACATAACAGCCTGAAAACGTGCATACGGACACATATAGGTGCACACTTGTTCACGTGCTAAACCCGCCATAACATATGTGGTCAGGGTTAAGAAAAGGGTTGTTGCATACGCGGCAAAAGGCGCATCACCGGTGAGCATTTGAATCATGAGATCTGGCGCATTACCCCAGTATAAAGTGAAAGATAAACCCGTAAAGAACGCAACTAAAACCCAAAGAAAATGAGTTAAGCCAATTTTAAAAATTTTATTATTCGACCAGGCAGCCTTGTGAAGTTTCATTCGTGCATTGCGTTCACCCTGAACAAGACGTTCAATAAAAATAAATACATCAGTCCATAAAGTTTGAAAACAGAAATAGCCACAAAAAACACGACCTGCGAGGCCGGTGACAAAGAAGAGTAAAAATGCGGCGATAACAAGCAGACCCGCTAACCAGAAAATATCTTGTGCATAAACAACCAGATCAAAAATATAAAAGCGCCTGCCTTCTATATCAAATAAAACAGCTTGTGTAGATCCGACTTCCCTCTCCCAGCGCAACCAGGGCAAGAGGAAATAAACGGTGTATGCAAAAATAAGGATGCCCGTTTTGATTGAACGATAACGTCCCGTAACCGAGCGAGGAAAGATCTCAATACGTTCTTGATATAAAGACTCTGGCATCGCTAAAGCTGTCCCGTCATATCCAGTTTGTTTTTCATCTTTAATTCCATCATGGAAACCTATTTGCAGAGACTAAAAAGAGGATGTGTATTAAAAACACACATCCCCCCTTATTAAATTATGCTGTCTTTGCGAGCCCGGTTTTATTGGGCAAAGCAATCTCAAGTTATAATGACGAGATTGCTTCAGTCACGTTATTCCATCGCAATGACCTGGTAACTAAGAAGCTTACTTACCACCACCTAACTCATGTACGTAGTACGTTAAGATCTTAATTTCTGTTGTTGATAAACGATTTTTCCACGCAGGCATTTCACGTGTTTTACCATTTTTAACAACATTCATAATCGCATCTTTTTTAGCTGCAGCTGTATCTGCGCCAGCTACATCTGCAATTGTCCAGACTTTATCTGTCAGGTTAGCTGAACCCATGAAATCTTGACCTGTAGCGTCTGCTCCATGACAAGCTGCACAACCACCTTGACCAGAAAATACTGCTTTACCGTTTTTTACTGCAGCTGCATTTGCTTCATTACCCGATAAACTTAGAACGTATTCTGCAACATCAGAGATTTGTTTAGCCGATAAGCTCGCTTTAAAACCAGGCATTGAACCTGTGCGGCCATTTGTAATGGTCTCCTGAATCTTGTTAAAGCTACCGCCCCATAACCAGGCATCATCTAACAAGTTAGGATAACGACCTACTACACCGTTGCCACCTGCCTGGTGACAAGCTGCACAGTTGTCTGCGAATAAAACTTTTGCCATTGAATTAGCGAATGCACTTTTTTCTTCACTTGAACGGATTTGTTCAAATGTTAAAGCATTAATATCTTTTAGATATTTTGCCTGGTCTTCACGTGCAACTTGCATTTCTTTTAAAAATAAAGAACGTGTATTCCAATGAGTTGTTTTAGTTTTACCATCGGCTGTTGTGTATGTGATGTCATTCATCATACCTTTTGTAAAGCTGTCGCCTACAGGCCATGCTGGATATAATACCCAGTAAATGATGGCAAAAATTACTGTTGCATAAAATGTCCATAACCACCAGGACGGTAATGGATTATTAAATTCCTGTAAGTCACCATCCCACGCGTGGCCGGTTGTCTGTACAGTAGGTTTATTTTTTTCACTGCTCATTTTTTATATCCTTACTCTGTCCGTCTTCATCATCATCTTGAAACGGAATATTCTTGTAAGACTCAAGCCGTTTGCTACGATTACGATTTGTAAAAACATAAAGCAAAATTAATACAAACGTAATCGAAAACAGTACCAATACAAACGGTTTGGTATTTTCCATACGAGTAAACCAGCTAAGCCATTCAAACATAGTGATTTAATCCTAATTCAGTTTTACCCATTTTCCTAAAATCAGATTAACGGAAGTCCGCAAAATGACCATCGTCAAATTTGCTGAAATCAACCATCGTGCCCAATAATTGCAGGTAAGCAACTAACGCATCCATTTCAGTAACGTCAGAAGCATTACCGTCATAATTACCCGTTGCGGCTTGTGCTATAAGATTTTCTTCTGCTTTAAGAATATCTAAATTTTTAGCAACATCTTCACCAAAACGTTTTACGTTCACTTCATATTCAGCTGTAGTTTCTGAATATGGAACACCTACCATTTTTAATGCGCGCATACGATCACGTACATTTTTATACTGTAGTGGTTTCATTAACCATGGGTAGTTCGGCATGATGGATTCTTTGACAACTGAACGAGGAGCGATCAAATGTTGTACATGCCATTCGTTTGAATATTTCTTGCCAACCCGAGCCAGATCAGGACCTGTACGTTTTGAGCCCCATTGGAACGGATGATCAAACTTAGATTCTGCTGCTAATGAGTAGTGGCCATAACGTAATGCTTCATCACGGAATGGGCGAATCATCTGTGAGTGACAGGTATAACATCCTTCACGCTGATAAATATCACGGCCGCGTAATTCAAGTGAAGAATATGGATGTATGGTATCTTTACCTTCAACTTTTACTTCTTCGATAGTGCTGTCGATGAAGTATAACGGAACGATCTCTACCAGCCCGCCAATACTGATCACAATAAGTGTCAGTATGATTAGCAAGCCAGCATTTGTTTCTATGGATTCATGCTTCATTAATTAAATCTCCGGTTAATTAGGCATTTGCCAGCTTGGCGGCAACTTTTGCATCAATTTCAGACTGTTCTTTTTTGGCCTTACGGATAGTCATAACAGTGTTATAACCCATCAATAGTGTACCCGTTAAGAACAACGCACCACCAAATGCACGAATAACATAAGGCTGATGTAAGAAACTGACAGTTTCAATAAAGGTGTAAGCCAGGTTACCGTATTCATCAAAGGCACGTAATAATAAACCTTGACCAATACCCGCAACCCACAATGCAGTGATGTATAAAACGATACCAATTGTCGCTAACCAGAAGTGAGCAAAGATAAGTGCTTCACTATACATTTTGGTTCCCCATAAACGTGGGATTAAATGATAAAAAGAACCAAAACTTATCATTGCTACCCAACCTAATGCACCAGAATGTACGTGACCAACAGTCCAGTCAGTGTAATGCGATAATGCATTAACGCTCTTAAGTGACATTAATGGGCCTTCGAAAGTCGACATACCATAGAATGACAACGAGACAACCATAAAACGGATGATTGGATCACTACGTAACTTATCCCATGCACCTGAAAGAGTCATAATACCGTTGATCATGCCACCCCAAGAAGGCATCAATAACAAAATTGAGAAACCTGCTGCGAGTGTTGAAGTCCAGTCTGGTAATGCAGTCCAGTGTAAGTGATGACCGCCAACCCACATATAAAGGAAGATTAATGCCCAGAAATGGATAATCGATAAACGATAAGAGTAAACCGGACGACCGACTTGCTTAGGAATGAAGTAATACATCATACCGAGGAAAGCTGCCGTTAAGAAGAAACCAACCGCATTATGCCCATACCACCATTGTGTCATCGCATCCTGAACACCAGCATGCAGACTGTATGACTCTAAGCTGAACATGTGTACAGGCACAGCCATATTATTAAAAATATGCAATAACGCTGTAGCAAGAATAAAGGCAATAAAGAACCAGTTAGCAACATAGATATGTGGCTGGCTACGCTTACGTAGCGTCATAACGTATATAACTAGATAAACCACCCATGTTACCGCGATCAGTAAATCAATTGGCCAAACCATTTCTGCGTATTCGCGAGCCTGGGTATAACCAAACATGTAACTAATAGCCGCTAAACCCACTGAGAGATTCCAGCCCCAGAAAGTGAAGTTTGCCATGCCATCGCTGAATAAACGTGTTTGGCAAGTACGTTGTACAACGTAATAGGACGTCGCAAATAGTGCGCTACCGCCAAAACCGAAGATTACCAACGTTGTATGAACGGGACGTAGCCGTCCGAAAGTAATTTCTGCAATGTCGAAATTTAAAAACGGCCATGCCAGTTCAGACGCAATATACACGCCTGCTGTCATACCGAGTACGCCCCAAACCAGGGCCATAATCGTAAACTTACGAACGATATCGTAGTTGTACTGTTCTACTTGAGTTGATCCTAAAGTAGATCCTAAAGTAGATCCAAGAGCAGATGATGCAACCATGCTCGCCTCTTTAATTTAGTTAAATTTTATTGAAGTTGGAGGGCTCAATACGACGAATGTGAATAAGAAATACTCACAATAACCAAGTAAAACACTCCGAGAATATTAAAATATTAGCGTATTGTAATAAAGTAGCCCTACTATTTGCAAGCAGCAAATCAAAAAGTATAGTTCAATGAGCGACTTATTTATCGGCAATACTTAAGTATTTCACTAACTTACCGATAAAGTAATCATAAACCCTATATTATATGGTTAAGTCATTAACACAGATTTTTACACACATACTGCATGCAGCTGGCAATAATAACTTGTGTGGTGTTATATCGGTCACCCGTCTAAGTACTTAAATAAAAATACTAATAATATGTCTACAGCACAATCCGAATTAGATAAGCAACTCCCGGTTGAGCAACTTTCTCTTTTACTTAAACAGTCATATTCTGCTTTTGCTGCCACAATCGCAGTCTTATTTTTCATCGTTTATAAAATACACAACACTATAGATCTCTTCTGGTTGAGCAGCTGGATCATAGTCGTTATTGTCATCAATATTTATTTGCTCATTTGGATTTACCTTGTACGAACGACTGTCATTACATCATCTAACGCTAAACGTTTTATATTGTCATACCAAATTGAAGCAATATTCCATGGCTTGTCGTGGGGAATGTTACCGTTCTTGCTTGCTGAAAAAACCAGTCCCGAAATGCAGTTCTTTGCCTATATTGTTTTATGTGGTATGGCCGCAGGTGCCATTGGCACTACCGGAATGATTTACCGGATTTACCTTTCTTTCATGCTACCTATGATGCTCCCGGCCATGGCAACACAAATGTTTTTCGGTGATATCATCATCTTATTTGGCACCAATGCACTTGAGTTCCTTGTCATCTTTGTCATATCAGTCGTGATACTTGCCCATACTCATTACGATAGCATCCGAAGTTCAATTATATTTATGATCGAAAATAAGCGGCTGCTAAGTGAAGCAACTATTGCATATGAAAAAGCAGAAGCTGCAAATACTGCAAAGAGTGAATTTTTAGCCAATATGAGTCATGAGTTACGCACACCACTTAATGCAGTGATTGGCTATAGTGAACTGATTAATGATGAAGCGACTGAACACAATATAACAACGATATCGAGTGATGCCGATAAAATTACCCGTGCAGCAAAACACTTGCTCTCATTAATCAATAATGTGCTTGATTTATCAAAAATTGAATCCGGTAAAATGGATATTTATATAGAAGAGATCTCTGTTTTTGATCTGCTCGATGATACGATATTAACCACAGATCCATTAATTAGATCAAAACACAATAATCTGATTTTTAACGCAGATGAAAATCTCGGGAAAATTCACTCGGACTATACCAAGCTACGACAAATACTTTTTAATATAATAGGTAATGCGGCCAAATTCACATCTAATGGTGAAGTCACAATAAAAGCAGCGCGCCATAAGAATAATATTAGTATCTCTGTTGCTGATACCGGCATTGGTATGACAGATAAACAACTAAAGGAAATTAAAACACCCTTTGTGCAGGCTGATTCCTCCACAACCCGGCAATATGGCGGCACTGGATTAGGTTTGAGTCTTACCGATCATCTAATAAAAATTCTGGGAATTAAACTTAAAATTGAAAGTACCCCAGGAGTAGGATCTAATTTTATCCTTAGTATACCGATAATATATCAGGGCAAATAAATCACCATAAAAAAGAGTCAGCTATTCTCAGCGACTCTTTTTATTTATGAGTATTTAATTTTATAAACCACAATTAGTATTTCCGGGAACCGATTCTTTAATTTTCTTTGGCAAAGACAAATCAAGATTTGCCATTATCTCAATAAATTCCTCTTCAGTTTTGCCATTGCCTAAACGCTGGTTAAACAGTTTTTCTTCCCTGACAGTTGAAGCTGTAAAACCAGAATAATCATGTGCAGGGTAAATAATGGTTGCATCATCCAGAGAAAATATTTTGTTTTTTATTGAGTTGTATAGTGTACTTGAATCGCCAAGTTGAAAATCTGTACGACCACAATCACGCACAAGCAATGCATCCCCAGTAAAAACATAGCCATCTATAGCATAACTTATATCTGCATTTGTATGACCCGGAGTATGTAATGCTTTTATCTCTACATTACCTAACTTCAGTGTAGCATTATCTTTAATTAACAAATCAGCACACGCTGCACCACTATTTTCATGCAGGACAATCTGTGCTGAGAATTTTTCACGCAATTTACCTGAGCTTGTTATGTGATCAGCATGTACGTGAGTTTCTAATACATACTTCAGTTTCAGGCCTAACTGTTTAATTAATGTCACATCGCGATCAAGCTGTTCTTTAACGGGATCAATAATAGCTGCTTCTGATGTCTTTTCATCCGCAACGATATAAGTATACGTGCTTGATTCACGATCGAATAATTGTCTTATAAACATTTTATTGCTCCTGAATATCTTAAATTTATATTCGTATTAATTACTTAACACGAAACATATTTATTTATTGAACCTAAATTATGAACTGCATCAAAACCCATTTGGGCTAACATATTTAATGCCTGGCCACTACGCATACCACTTGCACAATAAAGAATAACAGGCTTGCTCTTATCCAGATGTTGCTCTGCTAAATGGATCGCCTGTAAAGGAAGATTGTATGAACCAGGAATTGCACCCATTGCAAATTCCTGTGGTGATCGTACGTCAACAAGTTGTGCTCCATTCGCAACCATTTCGCGTGCTTCCGGGCATTCAAGTGAATACATCGGCTGGTTAAATCCAAACATTTTTTACTCTCCAAATATATAGTGTATATCTACTCTCATAATGCTTGTAAAAAGGCAACATTGTTAATGCCGCCCAGTTTAATTTTTAGTCTTGCTTCAATTTAGTACACAAGTTAAGTAATAGATTACGTTCATCATTACTTAACTTATTTAAAATTTTTGTTTGCACTTCATGCTTAACTGGTCGTACCCGCTCAAGCAACGCTTTACCTTCATCCGCAAGGACAAATGATTTCTCTTTTCCTGTTGTTTCCGGGTCTTCACTGATCCAGCCATTTTTCTCCATCACCTGTAATTTACGGCTCATTACACTTCGTTCAGATTCCATTTCTTCGGCAATCTGACGAATAGTGATAGGCCCTTTACGAGAGATAAGACCCACGACGGGCATTTGTGTTGCCCTTACACCCAGGTCACGGTAAGCATCGTCATATGTTTTTAATACATAGTGACTCGCGCGTAAAATTTGCATATTTATGCAATCGGGCACTTCGCTTTCAATTTCTGTATCCATAACTGCTTTTACCTGTGTATATGCACAGCATTATACGTGCATATACACAGATGTCAATAACCCATATTACACGCTTTTATCTAGATAAAATAAGGACAAAAAGACAATAGTGAATGGTTTTCAGCCTAAAAAGACTGGGGCAAATAATGATCAACCAGGAGTAAAGCGAAAAGCAGCATTAAATAGATTATGGAGTAACCGAAGGTTTTCATTGGGATAGAAGGATCTTTACCCGATTGCATTTTAATCGCGTAGTAAATAAAGATCGCATTCAAAATAATCGCACCAATTAAATAGACAATTCCGCTCATGCGAGTGACAAACGGCATGAGCGTCACAGCACTCATTATAATGGTATAAAGTAAAACCTGGCGTGCGGTGTATTCCACACCATGAGTTACAGGCAGCATCGGCACATCTACCTTGGCATATTCATCTTTGCGATGAATGGCCAGCGCCCAGAAATGAGGTGGCGTCCAGGTGAAAATAATCAAAAACAACCACAAACTGTTTGGATCAATGGTTCCCGTTACAGCAGTCCAGCCCAAGACAGGTGGAGCGGCTCCGGCTGCACCACCAATTACAATATTTTGTGGTGTCGCGTGTTTCAGAAACATAGTGTAAATAATGGCATAGCCAATCAAAGACAAGAAGGTCAACCACGCAGTTAACCCATTAACCAGAAAGGTTAAGATTGCCATCGCTACCACACCCAGAACCACTGCAAATACCAGTGCCTGCCTGTTAGTAATGTGACCTTGAGGTAATGGTCGCCCTATTGTACGTCGCATTGCTGTATCAATTTTCTGATCAACTACCTGATTAATTGCAGCAGCTGAAGAAGCGGCAAGACCTATTCCCAATGTCCCATATACGAGCGGTTCCCACGGCACCATTCCCGGCGTGGCGAGGAACATGCCAATAACAGCAGTAAATACAAGCAACATCACAACACGCGGCTTGCATAACTCATAATAATCATTACAACTACTTAAAAAATTCATCTGAGTATTTTGACTGTTAAAAGTCGTCTTTTCCATTATAAAATTTTACTTACACTACTATGTATTTGAACGTTGACTTCTAACCAGGTGATTGAAGGTAACCAATGTCAGTATTAATAATGCTCCACCGCCATTATGCGCTACAGCTACCAATAATGGCAAAGAAAATACTATATTCGATACGCCCAATAAAAACTGTAATACCACTATAAGTAGCAAGGCTATACCCATATTTTTTAATGGTGCGTAGGCAGGCGTTAATAATAATTTTAAACCTAACCAAATAATAAACAGAGCTGTAATCACAGCACCAATACGATGAGTAGTATGAATAGCTATACGTGCCTCATTACTCATCACACCAAATTCATAGTTGTGACCAAATTCATGTAAGAAATCAAAACCTTCAGAAAAATTCATCGGTGGCAAATATTGCCCAGCAGTACAAGTTGGAAACTCATTGCAATGTAATGCAGCATAATTAGAACTTGTCCAGCCACCGAGCATGACTTGCAGAACAACGATAACTAACCCAATCAGGGCCACTGATTTCAATGCAGAGAAATCTGCTGTTTTAACCTGTTCCGAAATAAATAGTCTGCCCGTTCGCAAACTTAACCACCATAATAATGACATCGTGGTCAGGCCTCCCATCAGGTGCGACATAACAATTGTTGGGTGAAGTTTAATAGTCACTGTCCACATTCCCAGCATGCCCTGAAACACAACCAGCGCCATGAGGAAGAGTGGTAGTTTGAATGGCTGGCCTGGTTCACTACGTTTTCTAATGGCAATTATTCCAAGGGCAAAAATCAACAGGCCTAAGGTGCTGGCAAAATAACGATGTATCATTTCTTTCCATGCTTTTGCAGCTTCAACCGGACGTTCCGGAAAGGCTTGATTTGCGAGAGCAACATCATCAACATGTTTTGGAACACCTACATGGCCATAGCAACCTGGCCAGTCTGGACAACCCAGACCCGCATCCGCTAATCGAGTATATGCGCCTAACAAAATAACAACATATGCTAAACACGTTGCGGCAAATGCTAATTTAAAAAATGCAGTTCTGTTCATCATGATTTTCCAATTAAATGTTTTATCCAATCCGGGAGATTTTTAATAAAATAGTGAGGTCTTCAATTAAGCCTTTTGCATCAAATCCGTTGTCATATGACATCATTAAGTTACCAAAAGGGTCTACAAGATACAAACGATTTGCAGATCTTGCTTCAGCTTTGTTTTCAAGTTTAAATTGCGCTAACACAGAATTTATTTCCGAACTATTTCCTGATACAACTTCTAAACCGGGATGTTCTTTTAAGACTTTATTTAATGATGATTGCGCTTTGCCAGAAGTCGATATGTATAAACGTTTTATCCGCAAATGTTCACCACGTTGAGCCAGGCGACTTTGGCGCATTTTGTACAGATTTTCGGCGCAAACTTTATCACAATCAGCTTCACCAATATAAACCAGCACCCACGTATTATGCATATCAGAAAACTTAAATTCTTTGCCCGATTCTGACTGAAGTATGACATCTGTTAATGGCCGTGCAGGCGAAACTAAATCACCATGGTTTTTCGTTTTGCTCGGACCACCCGCAGGCATGGTGTTATACATAATAACAGCGATAACAATCGGTGCGATAAAAAAGGCCACTAATATAATTAACTGCTGACGACCTTTACCTTTTTTATTCTCCATTTTCAGACTCACTCTTTACTTTTTTCAGATTAACAACAACATAAATAATAAATAATGCTAATGCGAGCGAGAACCACTGCACCGCATAACTGGTACTTTTTTCTGGCAACATCACAACTGGCTTCCAATTTCTTACGTAACCACTTTGTTCTTTTTCATCCAATAAAAAAAGATAGGGTAATAGTTTCAAATCCGATTTTTTTTCTATTTCAGAGATATTTATCCATTGCATTAACGCGGGCCATCCCTGGTTGCTCTGAAATTGTTCGCCAATGGTAAATGGTTTTTCTGTAAGAATTTTTATTTTACCTGACAACGTGACTAATTCTGGCGTAGTCTGAATTTGAGGCAAGCTAGAACGATCAGCCGCCATAGCAACCCAACCACGATTAACTAAAATACTGTATTCACTATTTTTTATTTTAAAAGGTGTTAAGACATAAACACCGGATTTACCCAGATGAATCTTATTATCAATAAATATTAATTTTTCAGAAATATATTTTCCTTCTACCTGTGAATTACGGTAATTAAAATGCTCATCGATATTAACTTTATCCTTAATTAATAACGGACCTGAATCATTTTTCTTTTTAAATAATTCAATCAGATCTCTTTTTTCTTCCGCACGTTCAAGCTGCCAAAATCCTAATCGCAGTAAAACAGGCAAAACCAATAGTGTGATAATTGTTGGAATAAGGCCGGGTTTAAATATTTTATTTCCTATTTGCATCTGATTATTATTGTCCTGGTTTTGCTATACTTTATTATTGTTATACTAGATTTCACTTAAATTACCGTACAAGCCATATAAGAAGTCAGGAGTAAAATAACTGTGTTTAAAATTGTTATGGTATTAATTCTGTTGTTTATCATTTTTAGTTTAGGCGTTGCCTTATTTGCCTTTGTAAAAAAAGATCGTAATTCCGACAAAATGATTAAAGCGCTCACTTATCGAATTGCTCTTTCTATTGGTTTGCTTATCCTGCTGATGCTGGGTGCTCAATTTGGTCTTATTACACCAAATGGGATGTGATTTAGCTATTTGAATTTTTTTATAGCCAGAATAATCAATTTACATATTGATTGATCGTTACATCCGGCAAAACCAACAAAAAAGGCGCTGTAAAAACAGCGCCTTTTTTTAGCTGATAACCTTGTTACAACCAGTACACAACTACAAATAAACCTAACCAAACCACATCAACAAAATGCCAGTACCAGGCAGCAGCTTCAAATGCAAAGTGATGCTTTTCAGTAAAGTGCCCTTTAATTGAGCGAATTAACATGACCAATAACATAATCGCACCTATCGTTACATGTAAACCATGAAAACCGGTTAACATGAAAAAGGTCGAACCATAAGTACCTGAAGATAATTTCAAGTTTAGTTGTGTGTATGCTTCAACGTATTCTTCAGCTTGCATGAATACGAATAAGAAACCTAACGCAACGGTTAAAGCCAAACCAATAATTAACTGCTTACGGTTATCTTTCTTTAAGCCCCAATGTGCCCACGTTACTGTTAAGCCAGAAGTTAAGAGAATCAAGGTATTATAGAAAGGAACACCCCAGGCACCGATCGTACCTTTTGGTGTGTCATATCCGTCACCCGGTACGTTTAACATTGGCCATTCAAATTTAAAATCTG
>JAPHTF010000038.1 GCA_026197095.1 Gammaproteobacteria bacterium | reverse complement strand
TCACACTCACTTACCTCTTAACTCATACTCTTTTATAATCTTATCAACCTTCCTTTCTTTTTCATCACCCGTGAATTTTCTATAGCTTGTATCAATTTGTGATGCCATTCTTTCTTTTAGCCACTGAACATCTTCTTTTTCCTTGATTGTTTTAGCTAATGATTTAGCTTCTTCATAAACCGCCTTATGAAAATCAAAAGATTTACGCTTACTATCTCCTCCACTTGAACAACTTGGCCCACGGCCACGTCCTGTAATATATGCAAAGCGCTCTTTTGGTGAGCCTGTAAATTTTTCTAAATAATAATTATCATTTTGAATATACGAATTTGATATAAGATTTTCATTTAATTTATAGTTCAATTTATAAAATGATAAGTGAATATATTTTTGTGTTTTTAATGCATCACTAAACCCTTCAGAATATTCAGAAATAGTAAATTCACCTTTTTCATTTGTCCTGGCAGACTCAAGATGATAACAATCATTTCGCGCTCCCTCTAAGCCTCCCGTACCATGCCAGGTTGCAACCACGAGAACATCTTGAATTGGTTGATTAGTACTTACATCGTATACCCGGCTAGTTTTCTCTGGCCAATATTTTGGTAACCCACCTGCGCAAGCACTTAACCCCAGGCTTAAACAAGCAATAAAAATAAGACGGAATCCATTTTTTAATATCCGTTTATTCATTTACATTCCTCCTATACGCCATACACCATCGCGGCCTTTAATTAGGTAAATGGCAAATGCAACCTGTTCTCCATTTTCTTCTCTTGTAATAATATACTCTGCAAGGTCTTCACCAATTAAACTGCCACCTTTAATTGTTCCCAGCTCAGGTATGATTTGAGCCAGCTTACTTCCTGATTGTATGAATGAATTCTCAAATTTCACCCGCATATTTCTGGTTAATGAATTCATGGCTTCATTAATATTACCTGTTGACAGTTGATTTAAAAGATTGATATAGATGCTCCTAAGCTTCATATCCAGTTCGGCAGGTTTACCCACAACAATATGACTATTAAAAGTATGTATTACTCCATTTACACCATGCACTGTAGTCGTAGAAGTATATTTGCCTGGTAATATATAGGTATAGTTAATAGGCAATGTTAAATCTTCACTGTTATAATCCACCACCCCATCTGAATCAAAATCAATATTAATTTTCTGAATTGAGTTTTCTATTTCTTCGTTTATATAAAAATTTACAGTTAACGAACTCATACCTGAGTAAGGTTTTGCATCCACATAGTAAGTAGATGGTGTATTACTCGTTACTAAAATATCATGCTTCAAAATGGTACCATCAGCTAAAGATAAATAAGCAGTAACTGTATTAGCGCCTGGCTGTAAATTAACATTATTCACAAAAAACTTATTATCGAATATTCCAGCGACCTTACCATTTACCGTAATACCACTATTCTCTGCTCCTTTAAATATTCCCTCAATATTTATTGAATCACCTTCTACTATTACCCCATTAATGTGTGAAGTTATTTCTATTGATAAAGGTAATGGCACTTTAAGCTCACTCACAGTACTGCGATTACCCGCTTTATCGATCACAATAATACTTAATTTATCATCTGGACTCGCCTGAACAGTTAAACTAAAACTACCCTCGGCGTTTGCCTGAACAGTGGTAACAATATTCGTTGTGAAGTTGGTGATTTCAATTATCGCGTTCGCTTCAACTGAACCTGCGGTTCCCGTTATTGTTGTTTGACCGTCTACTACATCACTAACATCAACCTTCTCAGCCTGGATGGCTTCAGGTGGAACGGTGTCCAGAAATAAGACAAACGGTAATGTACTGACATTCGTTGCTTCATCTTCTGCATATAACAAAAAGTTGTTCTGCCCTTCAAACAACAGAACCGGATAGGAAAAGATATTATTTAAACCTAATGTTACAGGCGTGTTATTTATATTGAACAATGCAAACTCAGATAATTCTCCTGAGAGTGTTTGTGCTGACTGGTTTACATAAGAACCATTCCAGTGACTGTTAATTGTTATAGTTGGCGCGATGGTATCAACGGTAAATGAAGTTGTTGCTTCGTCAGATGTGTTTCCAATATAGTCTTTTACTGTTGCACTCAGATTTATTAGCCCTTCATCTAACGGAACATCGGGCAAGCATGTTGAGGATTGTTCAGTATGTTGGCAATTTGCAGGTAAGTCTACTTTGTCTTTTTGTAGTTTTAATGTGTTGTTATCTGTACCTATACCATTATCACTATGGTTTAGTGTGATCGCAGGTTGTGCTGTATTAATGACATCCCCTTGCGCAGGTGACACAATATCTAATACGGGAGCGGCTAAATCACTGTAAAATGCGACATCTTCAATATCTTTTTTAAGGCGAATCCGTTTTTGTATGACTCCCTGTTTGTCTACCTGTACTAATGCATGTTCACTGGTGGCCCATACTGACTGGTTAGCAGGTTCTACTACAAGGTTTTTAATTTTACTATGACGTTCACCGCTAAATGGGTTCAGTTGAAATAAAATTGCGCCTGAGACATCAATGTAATACAAGGATATTTTTGTTGCTAACCAGAGGTTACCTTTTCCGTCAGGCTGGACTATTTCTGGATGATGGTAGTCTTGTAGGTAAGTTTGTTCACCCTCAGGCGTCAGGCGTCTTATCGTTTTTTTATCGGCCAGCCATACTTCATTGAGTGTTTGGTCGAAAGCTAAATCAGTTATTTTGCTTTTCAATAAGTTCTTATGGTCGCGGACTAACTGACCAGTATCAATATCAAATACATGGATTGTTTTTTTACTGGCAATCCAGACATGTTTATCTTTAGGTACTAAGGTGATATTTTCAATTTTATCCTTGATCGATAATCTGTGTAACAACTTGCCTTGATCAGTCACGTGCCAGAGTAGTTTCTTATCATGTAGCCATAGTGAATTATCAGATTCATCAACGATTATTTTCAGTGATTTATATTTTTTTTGATGGCGTTGTTTATGCGATGTGTCTTTTACTGGTAATAGCGCTGATAAGGAAAAGCTACGTTGCCGTTCTCCATTTAAATCATAAACACTGAGTGCCTGCTCAGTAGTAAGCCAAACTAGCCCTTGCTTTTTATTAACAGCAACGGCTTGAATTTTGCCGTCGATATAGATTTGTAAAAGTGATTGCCCTGTAGCTGAGGAAAGCTTTTGTAGATTGTGTTTTTGCGCTACCCAGAGGGAGTCTTTATATTCGGCTTTTAGCGCAGCATGAATACTGGATGAATTGAGTAAAAATGCTATAACAGTGAGTAAATAAGTGAAAACCTGTCGTAAATATCCTTTTGACATCGTATCCCTCGACGAGCATTCCAGCTCTTATAACCTTGAATAATTATTAGTACCTTCTCCCTGTTAAACAATATCTTAGATTTAATAGGGTAATGTCAACACATGAGCACATAAAAAATATGGAGTTGGCCGATAAGCCGGGTTCTGTCGTGGACAGTCATTCATCTGGATACATGTCACCATGCATCTCAAGCAACCTACCCGGGAACCATGTGGGCCACACGTTGTTCCCCTATTTGGTCTTGCTCCGAGTGGGGTTTTCCATGCCGTCGAATGTTACCACCGACGCGGTGCGCTCTTACCGCACCATTTCAACCTTACCGTTTTCTCCGAAGAGAAACTTAGGCGGTATATTTTCTGCTGCACTTTCCGTAGGCTCGCGCCCCCCAGGTGTTACCTGGCACCCTGCCCTATGGAGCCCGGACTTT
>JAPHTF010000028.1 GCA_026197095.1 Gammaproteobacteria bacterium | reverse complement strand
TTTCATATATTTCCTTTGGGGTGTCTGAGTCTGTAAAGAGCTTATTTTAACAAACTACTAATTTGATCGCGTAAAAATTTATTTTCATCTTCAAGAACATAAATACACTGTGAAAGCTCAGTATGACTACGAATAATAATGTTCAATTTTTCTTTTAATTCTGCTATTTCTGCTGCACTCTTTTCACCTTCTAATTTTAAACATAAATCATCAAAAGTATCATACTGTGACTTCAGGAGATTTTTCATTTCTTTTATTTCATCATCATCGTCTTCATGAACATCTTTTAATTTAATACGTTTTACCAGGTGGCTGTTACTTAATACTTTTTTAAGCTTATCCCCGAGCCCTACCCAGAAAGCGTCATCTCTTTCCCTGGATGATAAAAATTCCTTTTCCATATCGAGAAAAGTTTTTCTTAATAAAAGCCAGTCTGGCTCAGCTAAAATACCATCATGGACATCTTCTTCTTTGTAAAATAAATCAAAGCGGCTTTGAGTTAATTTTATCTCGGCTACCAGGTAATGTTCTATTGAAGAAGCAGATACATGTTCTTCTTCGCCTTTTGAAGCATGCTTGAGTTTTTTGATTTGCTTATTCTTGGACCTTACTAAAAAGAATAAAAATACTGATAACATCAATAAAAATATTATTGTCTGAATAATTACAACGAATGAAATCTGGCCAAGAGTAATCACGAAACACCTCAGAGTTTTCTTTTATTTATTTAATATTCTCTACATGCTAATTTATATCAATAATATATCTAATCTCAAAACCAGCTTGAGTTAATTATTGCTATAACAATAAATTCAATCATTAACTAAGTGATGATTGATCCAGTAAATTACGTATTCTATGCAATAAGACTTTTGAGTTCAGCGGCTTGTTTAATAAATTCTCATGTAACTTACTGTCAGCTAAATCTGTGCTACGGTCATCACTAAAACCACTTGCCATCTGTATTTTAATGGAAGGATATTTTTCCTGAACAATAGTGGCCAACTGGTAGCCATCCATTTCGGGCATAATGACATCAGACAACATGAGGTCAACATTTTCTTGCTCAAGTAGTGCCAGTGCCTGCTTACCGTTTTCTGCACTAAAAACATTATAGCCATGCATACTCAATATTTTGCTGGTAATTTCGATCAACGAAGGTTCATCATCTACTATCAGAATAGTCTCATTGCCTTTCGAATCAATTATATTTTCATTACTAATAGCTATTTCACCATTCGCTTCATGGCTAAATGCCCTTGGGAGATAGAGCACAAATTGTGTTCCCTTACCGGGTTCAGAATAAACACTAATTGATCCACCGCTGCGTTCTACAAACCCATAAACCTGGCTTAGCCCCAGCCCTGTTCCACTTTCACCTTTGGTTGAGAAAAATGGCTCAAAGATCTTTTCTTTAGTCGTAATATCCATACCACAGCCGGTATCAGAAATGCTAAGCAGGACATAATCACCGGGATTAATTGCTAAACGATAAGCATCCTTCTCATCAAGATGCTGATTAACCGTTCGAATAGTTAATATCCCTTCCTTATCCATGGCGTGCATGGCATTGATAGCCAGGTTAAGAATAGTGTCTTCTAGCTCACCTCTATCAAGCTTTACTGACCACAGCTCATCAGCCAATTCGAGTACCAGTTTAATCCGAACAGTCAATGCTTTTTCAAGGATGTGTTGTTCATCATGCAACAACATATTCAAATCAAGTCTCTTAATATCAAGACTCCTTTGACGTGAAAAAGCGAGCAGTTTATGTGTGATCTTGCTACCTCGCTCGCCTGCAGCGTAAATTTTTTGTGCATAGTCAGCAAGTTCTGATTGTTCTTTCAATGAATCTTCCAATAACTCGGCGTATCCTAAAATAATACCGAGAATATTGTTGAAGTCATGAGCCACACCACCTGTTAATTTTCCCAGTGCATCCATTTTTTGACTATGACGCAGTTGTTCTTCCTGCTTTTTATTGTGAGTGATATCTGTAGAAATACCACAAACCGCATAAATTTCCCCTTCATCATTAAATAAAGGAAATTTAACAGAAGAGTAAGTGTGAATGCTGCCATTATGCATTGTGCGCTCTTCTGATTCCAGGGCATGCCCTACCTGCAGCACATCATCATCATTTTGTTTAATTTCATCAGCAGTCTTTTGTGGGAAAATATCATGCAATTTTTTGCCGATAACATCTTTGAGCTGTATTTGAAATACTTTTTCAAATTGCCTGTTCACAAACATGAAGTGACCAGCGGTATCTTTTATATAAATAATTGCCGGAGAGTTATCCATCACTGCCTGTAGATCTCGTCTACTCTCTGCTGCCTGCTGGCGCAATTTATAAGCTTCAGTGACATCATTAAAAATTAACACCATACCCAAAATAGTGTCATCACCGTTACGAATAGGCGCAGCTGAGTCTGCAATCTGATATTCAGTACCGTCCCTTGCAATAAGAGTTGTGTGATTACTGAGATAAACAACTTCACCTGTAGAAATTACTTTTTCAACCGGGTTTGAAATAGGTTCCCGGGTAGAAGCATTTATAATAGGGAAAATATGTTTTACTGGCTGTCCTTGTGCCTCGACCAATGGCCAACCTGTAAGTTGTTCAGCTACGGGATTCATGCGAGTAATATTACCGCTGGCATCTGTTGCAATAACCCCATCACCTATACTATTGAGTGTAATGGAAAGATGCTCTTCACTTTTTTGCAGTGCTATTGCTGCCTTTTTTCGTGCTTCATTTTCATAGTGCAACTCTTCTCTCTGTCTATGAGTGCGGATATATATAAAAACGAATAAAGATAAAATAGTTGCAACGAGGAGATATCCGACAAGGTACAGGTAGAATAATTGTTTTTGTTTTAAATAAACACCATCAATAGATCTGCGTACAGTAAATTTTGCCAGGCCTTTATATGAATAAGGTATTTCAACTACTTCAACAAGCTCATACTCAACAGCTTGAGCACGACTAAATTCCGTAAGCTTAAAACCGTTTGCTGAGGTTAAGCTAATCTCTAATATTTCTGGAGAGTTCTCTCCTAAATTTAAAAGATAATTATTAGCTAACTGAAATTTTCGCTCCTGAAGTCTGTCCTTAACAATTATTGAATTTAGGTTAACCTGGCGTTTGAACTCAGCAGAGATTGTTTCAAGACTATTTTCGAGTCCAAAATTATATACATATCGACCCGCAAATAGCATTACTAGCAAAACAACTACCAATCCCAGCCATAACTTCTGCGGACTATTTTGCGACATTTAGTTTTAGTGCTTCCACTTGGAATCAATAATAATCTTGCGCAAATTATCGTAGTCACTACTACTCGCCTTCATAAGACCTGTAACGTTTTTCTTGATGGCCTTAAGTGCGTCCTGTCCAGATGCAGTGTTATTCATTTTAAGCATGGCACTACGCAGGACATTAACCTGGTGTTGTGGAAGATTTTTTCGTGTAACGAAAAGGTGCTCAGATATCTTTGGCGTCATAGCCACGGTATGTAGCCCCCTGTTTTCAAATTTTTTAAATACCGCCGGCTTCACCGCACCTGCATCAAAATCACCCATCAATACACCAAGCGCTACATTATCGTGACTGTGTAGAAATTCATGTGCCGTTGGTTTACCAGTAAAAACACCTGCTTGATGCAACATATCATGAGGCACAATATAGCTCATGGTTGAGTTAGGATCTCCAAACGCAATGCGTTTACCTTTAAGAGCATCTATTGTTTTTATGCCGCTGTCTTTACGAACAACAATATTCCCCTGAAAAAAAGAATGTCCATTAACTTGTAATTTAGCAAGCATTGGCTTTTCACCATATTGATGCTCCATAATTACATAAGCTGCTGGTCCAATGTAAGCAATATCCACCTTGTCTAAACCGACATACTGAATATGTTGCTGATAGCTACTACCTACTTTAACCTCTATATTAATACCGGTTTGTTTACTAAGGTAATTGGCCAGAGGTATAAATTTTTTCTCTACTTCAGCAGGAGATAAAAATGGATGCACACCCATAATTAAGGTCTCACCTGCATTGGCTGTCTTCAACAGAAATAAAAACAGAAAAAATACAAATGGAATGATTCTAAAAAAAGATGTATCCAAATTCATCATTTTCCCCTTGTAATCGCACTGCAACAGTTCAAATACCCGAAAAACAATTATAGACTAGTTATTTTTATACAAGATGCTGCCTGCAAACCAGCTTCATTATTGATTTGGCATTAAACTCATTAAATCAATTAAAGCCTTTATGAACACTTAAAAATTATTCGATATTTTGAATTTGCTCACGCATCTGTTCAATAAACACTTTTAAATCGACCGAGGCTTTTGTTGTTTCAGTGTCAATAGATTTTGAGCCCAGGGTATTTGCTTCACGATTTAATTCCTGCATTAAAAAATCTAACCTGCGGCCAATCGGTTTTTTATCTTTTAGCACACGTTCAACTTCTGCAACGTGTGTCGTTAATCGATCAAGTTCTTCATCAACATCGGTTTTTTGCGCAAGCATAACCAGCTCTTGTTCAACTCTATTCTCATCAACTTCAACACTCGCTTCCTGAATGCGCGTTAATAATTTTTCACGCCAAATTTTCATAATTTCAGGCAGACGTTTTTTTACCTTTACAATGACCTCTGATATTGACTGGCAGCGCTCTTGTATCAGGTTTGCTAACTTTTCACCTTCACGTTCACGCCCTTCAAGCATCTCTGTTAATGTGATATCAAGTAATTCAAACAAGGCACTGCTTAACTCGCTTGAATCAAGTTCAGGTGTTTTAATCACACCTGGCCAACGTAATATATCCAAAGATGAGACAGAACCCGCATTATAAAGAATATGATCAATCTCACGGCTCGCAGTAGAAATCTGCTGAACCAAGTCTTTATCAATCAACATTTCTGCAGCAGCAATATCTGTACGACTGAATTTTAAGCCAACATCGACCTTGCCTCTTCCCAGTTTGGCAGAGATTTTTTCTCTTATTTTATGTTCAAGATTACGAAAGTCTTCTGGCATACGCATAGAAATATCGAGATAACGATGGTTCACTGATCGCAACTCCAATGTTACTGTACCCCAGTCTTTTACCAGCTCTTGCCGTGCAAATGCGGTCATACTACGTGCCATAATAATCCTCTATATTTTTTTGATATGCGTATTGCTTAATATGCCAATGTTGCCATTATAGCCAGATAAGAATTCAAAATTGTAATTAATGAGTATTAACATGTCTGCTATGCTACTCTAAAATTCATACCTTAAACGAATACAGACGGCAGATATAATCAGTTTAATGAGCAGAACGAATAATTCACTGAAAAAAGGTGTAACACTGGATAACTATACTATTGATAGTGTCCTTGGTGGCGGCGGCTTTAGTATTGTTTATCTCGCCCATGATACTGATGGGAAAAAAGCTGTTATTAAAGAATATATGCCTAGCCGGCTTGCCACTCGCGGTGAAAATAATGACGTAAAACCAACGACAGAAGCTAATATTGAACGATTTGCCCATGGCCGACGTTTATTTTTTCAGGAAGCGGGCACCCTGATAAATCTGAAGCATCCGAATATTGTTAACGTCATCAATTTCTTCCGCGCCAATGGTACCGTTTACATGGTGATGGACTACGAAGATGGCGTAAACCTGCAAGGCTATATTAAAAAGCATAAAGGTAATTTAAGTGAGGCATTGCTAGGCGCTGTTTTTATTCCTTTATTAGAAGGCCTGGAACTGATTCACAGCAGTGGTTTATTACACCTCGATATTAAACCCGGCAATATACATTTATGCAGTGGTGCTCACCCGTTATTACTTGATTTTGGTGCAGTGCATGAAATGATGCATTCTCGCCAGTTTCAACCCAACCAGGTTATTACCCCTGGTTTTTCACCAATAGAACAACTCGATCCCGGCGGTTATGTTGGTCCGTGGACAGATATTTATGCCATTGGTGCCACTATGCGCGCATGTATAGAAGGAATCCCCCCTCCACCTTCTCCAAAGCGTCGTGAAAAAGATACTATGCGACCCGCGGTGAATGCGTTTAAGAAAAAATACTCCCCGGAATTACTTGAAGCGATAGATTGGGCTATGGAAGTTGACCCCATGATCCGCCCACAAAAAGTTGAGCTATTACTCAACAGGTTTAAAAACATTACAGCGATGACACAAAATGGTGTCGCAAAGAAAGTGAATTGAGTTCAGGCACATGCAATACGAAATAGGTCGCGTTAGCTTATTAGGCAACCGTAAAAATAACCAGGATCGCCTGGGTGTAGCAGAAAGTCATGCTGGTGTGGTACTCATTTTAGGTGATGGCCTGGGTGGTAAACCCGGCGGCGAACTTGCCTCCGAAACATTAGTCAGATCTGTACAGCACCAGCTTCGCCACGAAATTATGCCGGTTGATAATCCTGAAAAATTATTAGAGAAACTCATTATCAATGCACATTACGCTGTCCGCGCGATGGGTCAAAAACAAACCCCTCCTATAGAACCGGGTTCAACAGCAGTTTTATGTTTAGTGCAGAATAAAAAAGCCTGGTGGGCACATGTTGGTGACAGTCGTTTTTATTTATTTCGCGACGGACTACCGATTTATCGTACACAAGACGATTCTTTTGTTGAACATCTTTATCAAAAAGGTGAAATCAGTATTGAAAAACGCGCCGGTCATCCAATGCGAAACTATGTTACCCAGTGTATTGGTTTAATGGAAAACGAACCCAAGGTTACTGTTAGTAAAGGGGTCGATCTTCAGGTTGGAGATGCACTGTTGCTGTGCAGTGATGGTTTTTGGGAACCACTGGATGATGCCCAGATAGGCGCTAACCTTGCCGAAAACAGAATTAAAGATGCTATAACAAAACTCGCAGCGCGAGCCGAACAATCAAGCTACCCTAAAAGTGATAACACCACTGTCGTTGCGATGAAAATTACCTCTATGCAAGATACTGCAAATATTAAAACTGAAAATAAATCTACCTCAAAGAAACCTGAATCAGAATTAGATGGTGCTATTCAGGAAATTCAGGATGCGTTTAATTATTATAAAGATGAAATGGATGAGTAGTTTTGGTTTTGTAATTCCCGCGTAAGGCCGGAATGACGATAGATGCAACACGCGTTATAATCCCCTACCAAATCGAAACACCCAAAAAAAGGAAACCTCATGCGACCAAGTGGCCGAAGCCCCGAACAAATGCGTGAAATTCGCATCACTCGTAATTACACTAAACATGCAGAAGGTTCTGTACTTGTTGAATTTGGTGATACTAAAGTTATCTGCACAGCTTCTGTTGAAGGACGTGTACCTGGTTTTTTACGTGGCCAGGGACAAGGTTGGGTGACGGCTGAATACGGCATGCTGCCACGTTCAACGGGGAATCGCATGGGACGAGAAGCAGCGCGTGGTAAACAAGGTGGCCGTACCATGGAAATTCAACGACTCATTGGTCGTTCTTTACGCGCGGCAATTGATTTAAAAGCATTAGGTGAAAACTCAATTACAATTGATTGCGATGTCATCCAGGCAGATGGAGGTACACGTACAGCCTCTATCACCGGTGGCTACGTCGCTTTGGCTGATGCAATTAACTATATGATCGCTGAAAAAATGTTAAAGAAAAGCCCATTAACTCGGCATATCGCTTCAGTATCAGTAGGTGTATATAAAGGTACTCCCGTTTCTGATCTTGATTACATTGAAGACTCTGATTGTGATACCGATATGAATATCATCATGGATGACAAAGGTGGTTTCATTGAAATTCAGGGCACAGCAGAAGGTGATGATCCTTTCACAAGCACTCAACTCACTGAAATGTTAGCTCTGGCAAAAAATTCAATTGAACATTTGATTGAAAAACAACGTGAAGCATTAGCTTCATAATCATGAAGTCTCGAATATTTTTTAAAAGCAATTGAACCACAGAGGAGAGCCTGCCCCACGAAGTACCTTGGGTACAGAGGAAAAAATAAAAAATTTATTTAATATTCTTCTCTGTGTACCCCTGTGCCCTCTGTGGTAAAAAGTTTTTAACCAATGAAAAAAATCGTACTGGCAAGCAATAACAAAGGTAAAGTCCGTGAGTTCAGCGATATGCTTTCATCGCTTGATATGGAAGTGTTACCACAAGCAACTTTTAATATTGAGGACGCAGATGAAACGGGGCTAACTTTTGTTGAAAATGCCATTATAAAAGCACGCCATGCATCAGCTATCGCAGGTTTACCCGCTATCGCTGATGACTCTGGCTTAGAGGTTGATGCCTTAAATGGAGCACCCGGTATTTATTCAGCACGTTATTCTGGCGAAGGTGCAACGGATAAAAAAAACCTGCTCAAGTTACTTGATGCTTTAAAAAATGTTGCAGAAGAAAAACGTAGCGCACGTTTTCAATGTATTTTGGTTTATATGCGTCACGCCGAGGATCCAACGCCTTTAATCTTTCAGGGTACCTGGGAAGGTATCATTGCCACCGAGCCACAAGGTGAAAATGGCTTTGGTTATGATCCTGTTTTTTATGTTCCCACTCATCATTGCAGCGCGGCTCAACTCGGTTCAGACATTAAAAATACTATAAGTCATCGCAGCCAGGCCTTAAGCAAGCTATTAGCTGCATTAAAAGCGCTATAATTAAATTCTATTTTTACCCTCATTTTTTATAGAAGATTATTGATCCAGATCAAGGATAAAGTGCTCATAAAACTCGAACATGGGCACCTTATTATTACTGGATATTTTAGTTCGCACTGAACTATTTAGTTTAAATGTTTTACTACTCACGGATATTCGACATACCTTGAGTACCTTGCAGGAGAGGAGTCCCCTTCCTCTCCTTTTTTTTGTCTAATTTTTGCCCAAAAAATTAACCTTAAAATTTGTATATATTTTAGTTAAGTATTTATTTATAAAGCCGATACACAAACAATTATTAACTTTATAAGGTTTAGAGTATGTCTAAAAATAAAATAATTTTTTCAGCGCTTTTACTCTTTCTATCGCAGACACTCCATGCTGCAAATGATGAATTACTTTTTGCGACTGCCCCTACTCATTCTGCTGAAGAAACCACGAAGTTATACACACCAATAATTAACTTCCTCTCGGCTAAAACAGGCAAAAAATTTAAACTGGATATCCCTACAAACTTCATTCAGTACTCAAAAAACATTCAAGATAATAAATACGATATGGCATTTGATGGTCCTCATCTTGTAGCCTGGAGAATGGAGAGTCATCAACATATGCCTATTGTTCGTCTTCCTGATCAAATAAAAATTGTCATCGCTGCTCGAGAAGACTCACCTTTATCAAGCATGGAGGATTTGCAATACGGTGTCAGGGTCTGTGCATTTGTTCCCCCAAACTTACTGACCATGTCAATGCTCTCTTATTTTTCTAGTCCAGCAAAACAACCTGAAATCATTCGTGTTCAGGGGTTTAAAAATCTTATGACATGCCTGAAAACTAAAAAAGGTGATGCTGCCGTATTGCGCGACAAGCTCTGGGATAAAGCAAATAAAGACGGTCTTACCAAGGGACTTAAATTAATCGCTAAACCTTCTCGTGGTTATCCTGGTCGAACCTTTTCAGTTGGCCCTAAAATCGATCCAGCACTTCGTGATAAAATTACAAACCTTTTACTCAGTGATGAGGGCCGTAAAGCGATGGGCCCTTTGTTAGAAAGATTTAAAAAGAAAAATGCGATAAAAGCTGACCCTGCTGAATACGAAGGTTTAGCTGAACTCATACGTTCTGTTTGGGGATTTCAATAAATCTCTTTTTAATTAATAAAAGAGGTTTATTCAGATACGCCTTATGTACTTAAACACCTTATTTTATTGCGCCTAACTGTTCGGAATTAGGTCACAAAACTCACACAGACTCTCATTGCTTACGTTAGAATAGCGGCGATATTGTTATAATCAATAACAATAATTCACCTGTGTATCATGCAGTCAGGTAAGCCTCCTCATATAACAACACAGTAACAAGGAATGGTTATGAAAAAATCAATATACATGTTTATTGGTGGTTCTCTGTTTGGTTTAATCGCGGCAGTTATAATCGTAAAATCAAGCTCGCATACAGAACAAAACACGCCAAAAATAACAAGCACTACTAGCGCTAAAATTGTGACTGCTAAAATGCAAGCAGAACAAATGCAAAACTCTGATGCCCCAATGGAATCTATGTCAGACATGCAAGTTCGTCTTTCCCAGCAGCCTGGCACACAAGGTATGCTGGAGATGGAAGCTAATGCACAATCGCCAGAGTCTACCGAAGATATTCCACAAACTAACTTAACTACAACAACCCAAAGCCAGCCTCAACAAAAATCCGTCATGGCTGCTCCTGCTATACCACCAACAGCTGAACAAGTTCAGCAATATCATGACATTGATAACGTGATTATGTCTGCAGCAAACAACCCACAGGTTAAGCTTGTAGACCTGATACGAAAAGCGGACACCCTGACTATTCAGCAACGTAATCAACTTACTCAAAAAACAATGGGCATGCTTGATCGTGGCGAATTAAATATTGAACAATTTGCTAATAACCAAAAATAACAAGTTAATGCTTTAAACCAGATCCTGTTGACATACTGGTTATGTCACAGGATTTTTGCATCAGCGATAACAAGATTTTCATTAATAAATTAAAGCCTTCTTCACTTAATAATTAAAATATTGCATGGACGCTACTCAAAAAAACAAGCGGGATAACCTCAAAGAATTCAGTTGGGATGAGATCAAAAAACATAATAATCAAAATGATTGTTGGCTTGTTATAGATCAGCTTGTATTTGATGTTACCCAGTGGGTACAAAAACATCCCGGCGGTAATGTATTAACTATACTTGCAGGTGAAGATGCAACAGCAATGTATTACTCTAACCACTTTACCCCATCTAAAAAAATACTAAATAATTTTCTTATTGGCTCAGTAAAAAAATCTAAACCCTTATTTGACTCATATGAGGACAATTTTTTTGAGACACTTAAGCATCGAGTTCTAAAATATTTTAACGATAACAAAATCGATTACCGACAAACACGCAAGGCACACCAACACATATTATTAACTGCATTATTATTCTTTAGCTGCTGGCTGTGCATGTATTTTTTACCACCCTGGGGAATACTGGCAGCGATTCCGATGGGTTTAGCAACCAGTTCTTTAATCGGGTATTTTGGCCATGAACTCATTCACGGCAATATCTTTTCTCGTTTATCACGACGCCGTGGTTACTGGGTTTTAAACAATATTATGTGGGGGTTATTTATACCTTTCATGCCTGAACGCTATTTTCAATACGAGCATATCCGGCATCATAATTATCCCATGCATCCTGAACATGATTATGATGTTTTTGCACTAAAAGATTTTGTGCGTTTATCACATAGAATTCCTAAAAAATATCATCATAACTTTCAGCATATGTATGCACCTTTTACCTATGGTATTTATATATTTATACAATTACTTGGTGGTTATACCACAACATTTTTTGATAACCGTGAAATTCTAAAAGACAAAGGAAATTTACGTGACATTATTTTTTCATCACTCGTTGCCTTTACCTTTCATATACTTTTACCTGTTTATTTGACGAATTTGTGGTGGGTTTTATTAGCGGCGGGAATTTACTTTTTTACCTGGCAATCTGCTATTTATGTAAGTTCTGGGTTACCTCATATGACAGGTGTTAGCGCTCATAAAAAAGAAAATAAATCTAATTCATGGGCTTATCATGTATGCGCAACAACTAAGAATTTGAAAGCAGGCAACCTATTTTTTAACTGGGTAACGGGTGGGCTAAATTGTCATCTCAACCATCATTTATTACCTTCAGTTCCACAAGAACATCTTCATTCAATCACCCCAATTATCAAGGCAACATGTAAAGAATTTGGATATCCTTATCACAATTACACAAGCTTCAGAACGTATTATTCTGGCCATTATCAGTTTCTGAAATCACTTGGTCATTTAGATCAAGGTACTATTCAAAGCAGTGAGCAATTCTCAGCCGATAGTAATGCGGTATAAGTATTAATTATTCAGACTAAAGTTAAATAGTCGTTTTTATTTTTTCCATATTAACTAACAAAATATACCCATTCCAGCCACTCTCAAATACCCTGCGGCTGACTTGCACATGACCTAACAAAGGATCGAACAAATAAATAGCAGACGACGTTACTTTATTAACAACAACATAGTGAGAGTCGTTAATATAAGCAATCACCGGTAAGGACTCTTTCATCAGAGCAGCATAATTTTCCCGAACACCTTTTGCCTGAAAACCATTTTTAATCGCTGTATTCTTTAACTCCAACATCGTTGAACCTTTTGCACTAATCTCCATGGTCGGTATCAGTTCTGATTCAAGTATTTCATGGCCATAAAAACTAAACAGGTAGGCCAAAACCGCAGGGCCACAGGTATTGCTACTCGCCTGCAAGAATTTATCACCAACCTTATCAGGAGCTAACTTATGTAGAGGTTCAAAAAAATCTTTAGTCGCATCCATCACTGTGGCTGATTGAGAATCAGGCGCCATTCTAAAAACAATCACAAGGCTCAATAATATGATAGTCACTAAAAATGAGCCGTGCAAAATAGCATACGGTAAAAAACGCTTTAAAAACTTAATGGATATTTTATTTTCATTATTTTTTAATGGTGCTTTTTTATTTTCTTTTCTGGCTTTAATCAGCTGTTTTCCCAAACTTAATGCAAGTATTAACACAACAAGAGAGAATAAAACGGGTATCAAATATCCATAACGTGTAAAAGTACTTTTTTCTTTAATAAACCCAACATGACCAGACAGGTATCCACGTTGATAAAAGTCAGCTGATGCCTTTACTCTGCCTTGTGGAGATACAATCACCGAGGGGCCGGTATTTGATGCGTGCACTACCCATCGATTATTCTCTATTGCACGAAAGATAGCTGTTCTGGTGTGATTGATAGTTAACGATGTTTTTTTAAAGGGTGCATCGCTGGTAGAGACCACAAGTAACTCGGCACCTTGCCCTGTCATCTTTCTTAAAGGCGAAGGAAAATTTGACTCATAACAAATCGAAGGACCAATTTTTCCATAGGAACTGTTTATCGTATGAAAACTTTTTCCTGCTGTATAACTATCTTCTGCTCCAGGTATAAGCATCACCTTGTCATAACGATCCAGGTATTTCCCCTCTTTAGATATTGAGAAGATTGAGTTATATTTTTTTCCTTCTTCATCAAGATCGTTTGTTGAAATGATTAAATCTGTATTATTGTCACGAGCCATCTTATAGAGG
>JAPHTF010000123.1 GCA_026197095.1 Gammaproteobacteria bacterium | reverse complement strand
TCATAGTGTCTCATAGCGCTCCTCGTGGCTATTGAGCTTCCCGAACTATTTCGGTGAAGCAAGGAGTAACAAATTTTAGCTGTCTCCCAACAATCGGGATAAACAGGGGCGCGATTTTACTGAAAACATGGCAAAGGTACAAGGGAAAGCGGTTAAATACTGCTTATATCTGCGTCATTGCGAGCAAAGCGTGGCAATCTCATGCCGAATTGCATTTGTCTTGAGATTGCTTCGCCCGACAAAATAGGCTCGCAATGACAGGGGTTGCCCTATTTGGACTGAGCCCGCTGCCGCACGGCCTCATACAGACAAACCCCTGCGCTGACAGAGACATTCAAGCTCTGCACCGTGCCTAACATGGGTAATTTCACCAGAGAATCACAGTTTTCAGCCGTTAGCCGTCTAAGGCCTTTGCCTTCAGCACCTAAAACCAGGGCCAGCGGGCCTTTTAAATCGGCCTGATAGATATTTTGATCCGTTTCCAGCGAGGTGCCTATCATCCACACACCTGATTGCTGCAAATCTCGCATGGTACGTGCCAAATTGGTCACCTGAATAAAAGGCACCGTTTCTGCTGCACCACAAGCAACTTTGCGAACCACCGAAGTGAGTCCAGAGGCTTTATCTTTTGGTGCAATTACAGCATGAACACCGGCCGCGTCTGCAGTACGTAAGCAAGCTCCCAGGTTATGAGGATCTTGTACACCATCTAAGATGAGTAAAAAAGCGGGGACATTTAAGTTTTCAATAAGTTGTTTTAAATCTTTTTCATTGCCCGCAGGGGTATCTTTACTTAATGCAACAACACCCTGATGATTTGCGTTTTCACCAACTAATTTATCAAGGGCTTCACGTTTAACCCGTTCAGGTTTAACGTTGGCATCGTGAGACAGTTGCAGTACTTTCCTGGCTTTATCATCACGGCGTGAATTTTCCAGCCATACTTTTGAAACCATTTCCGGTTCCCGTTCAAGTACAGCCAGTACGGCATGCAAGCCGTAGATGTAATGTGTGTTGTTTTCAGCCATAAAGTATATTTAAAATAACAATCTTTTACCGTAGAGGTCATGGCAGTTCATAGCGCAAAAGATTGTTTATAATTGTATTCTCTGTGTACCTCAGCGTTCTCTGAGGTTAATTCTTTAAATTATTTTTTCTTCTTTTTCTCTTTATCTTTCTTTTTTTTCTCTGCGAGTTTTTTCTTCGCCTTTTTATTGAGCTTCTTTTTACTGTGTCTTAATCTTTTGCCGTCCGCATCTCTTTTAGCAGAACTACTCACTTTTTTCTTACTGCTTTTCTTTTTACCTTTTTTGTTTTCAGCACTTTTACTGCCATCAACATCTTTTTTATCAGAG
Organism: Gammaproteobacteria bacterium; assembly: GCA_026197095.1. Taxonomy (GTDB): domain Bacteria; phylum Pseudomonadota; class Gammaproteobacteria; order UBA6429; family Thiohalophilaceae; genus JAGLTQ01. The sequence goes on along the minus strand of JAPHTF010000123.1, from coordinate 20,082 downwards.
GCTAACGTTTCTTTTTTCTTCCTTGACGCTGTTTTTCTTGGCGTACGTTCTGCAGAAATTATATCAAAGTCAATTTTTTTATCTTCAAGATTAACTTTAGCCACACTGACAACAACGTGATCACCTAAACGGAAAACCTGTCCACTACGCTCACCCACTAACCGATGATGCGCCGCATCAAAATGATAATAATCATGATCAAGTGAAGTGACATGAATCAAACCTTCAACATAAATATTGTCCAGCTCAACAAAAATACCAAAACCCGTCACACTGGTGATGGTACCTTCAAAAACTTCACCCACCTTGTCCATCATAAATTCACACTTGAGCCAGTCAACGGCATCGCGCGTTGCTTCATCGGCACGGCGTTCGGTTTGTGAACAATGTTCACCTAATGCGCGCATGGCATTGTCAGTGTAAAAATAACTTGTGGCATCACCACCACGAACAATATGACGTATTGCCCGGTGGACGAGTAAATCAGGGTAACGGCGAATAGGCGAAGTGAAGTGTGCATATGCCTCATGCGCTAAACCGAAGTGGCCATTATTATCTGGCGTATAAACAGCTTGTTGTAAACTTCGTAATAAAACAGTTTGTATTAAATGGGCGTCAGGGCGGTCATGGATCTGATCCAGTAACTCAGCATAATCACCTGAACTCGGTGTCTCGCCACCACTTAACGTCATACCTAGTTCAGCTAAAAACTCTTTTAAGCCTTCTATTTTAGCTTCTTTTGGACTGCCATGAACCCGATACAACGCCGGCATATTATTCTTTAGTAAGAATTTAGCCGCACTAACATTGGCCAGAATCATAAATTCTTCAATCAATTTATGTGCATCATTTCTAACCAAAGGCACGATACGATCTATCTTGCGATCTTCACCAAATACAATGCGTGTTTCCGTAGTATCAAAGTCAATTGCACCGCGTTTTTTACGGCGTTTTAACAAGACGTTAAACAGGCTGTGCATTTCTAAAAGCTGTGGCACAAAATCTTTATATTCTTTACGTAAAGCACTGTCTACATTTTCTATAATTTCAGCAACCTTGGTATAAGTGAAACGACAATGTGAGCGCATCACACCTTCATAAAACTTATGTGACTCCACCTTACCCTTTTTATCCAGTTGCATTTCACAAACCATGCATAATCGATCCACTTCAGGGTTAAGTGAACATAAACCATTGGATAATATTTCAGGCAACATCGGGATAACGCGCTCAGGGAAGTAAACCGAGGTGCCACGTTCATGTGCTTCTTTATCTAATGCGGTATCAATCTCTACATAATGTGAAACATCGGCAATCGCGACCAGTAATCGCCAGCCTTTATCATTAATTTCACAGTACACGGCATCGTCGAAATCACGTGCGTCTTCACCATCAATAGTCACTAACGGCAGAGCCCGAATATCAACTCGCCCTTCCTGGCTTTTAGCGGCTTCAGGGACTTCCGCTGTTAAGTCTTTAATTTCAGCTTCAACATCATCGGGCCAGTTTGTCGCAATACCATGAGAACGCATCGCGATATCGATTTCCATACCGGCAGCCATGTGATCGCCAAGCACTTCAGCAACCTTGCCAACAGCCTGGCGATGACGTGTCGGCTGCTCAATGATTTCAACCGAAACAATTTGACCATGTTTCGCGTTTCCCATATTTTCTTGAGGGATTAACACATCATGACTTATACGCTTGTTATCAGCGACAACAAAGCCGACACCAGCATCTATAAATAAACGGCCGACAATAGAGGTATTTGCACGCTCTAAGACTTCTACCAGGGCACCTTCACGGCGACCTTTTCTATCAACACCGGCAACACGAACAATAGCTCTGTCACCATGGAATAAACGGCGCATTTGAAATGCCGTCATAAACAAATCATCCGTGCCATCGTCAGGTACAAGGAAGCCAAATCCATCGGCATGACCAATAATACGGCCAGTAATGAGATCCATTTTACTGAGCAGGGCGTATTCTTTTTTACGGTTAAATATTAACTGGCCATCTCGCTCCATTGCGCGTAAACGACGGCGTAATGCTTCGAGATCCGTGTCTTCAGACAAACCTAATAAAGATGAAATAGCCTCACGGTTAAGCGGTTCACCGGCAGCTTCTAATTGTTCAATAATGTACTCACGACTGGGGATCGGGTTGTCATATTTGCTCGATTCACGTTGAGCATGGGGATCGGCTGGATTTTTACTGTTTTTCTTGTCAGTCATGGGGATATGGGTTCTTACCTATTAAATAAAAGACTGATTTTACTACAAAAACCGGAAGGCTGCTTAAATTTAAAGCAGCCTAAGTATAAAGCACCGCGATTGACAGCTACGAATAGTACCGGTAAAGTCGCGACCTCAGAAATCTCTGACTCACCTTTGCCGAGGTGGCGGAATTGGTAGACGCGCTAGCTTCAGGTGCTAGTGGGCTTCGGCCCGTGGAGGTTCAAGTCCTCTTCTCGGCACCATTATTATTTAAATAATGACCTCTAACACTTAAGATTAGAACATATCCTTAAAAATAATACCTCAACCTGAATTCTAACTTCTGCTCACTCCTTTTTTCACCAAATTCAGTATTTTTCTTTTGACTTAACCAACTTGCTTTTAAGCGTAGCTCTAGATTTTTAATCGCAGTATAAATGAGTTCAGGTGTTATCGAGTAGCTTTGATCATCAAGGTTTGTAATGACCGTGATAGCAGGAGTTAAATAAAGCCAGTCAAAAGGTTCTTTATTACTCAGACGTAAATATAAGTATTGTTTGCCAGGGTTGCGTTTTAAATATGTTTGTTGTGATATCAAGGATAATTGGTTAAGCAGTATCGTATTTGCAGCCTCATAGGCTGAGTCTGTTGCAGTAAAGAAATCCGTCATTTCTTCAGCACTATAACCTGCTTCATTTTTATAATACTCAGCAATGATAGTTGTATCATTTTCAGTTAAATAACGAAGGCCTAAAAGCCATTGTGCTGCCGCTATCTGTTCAGCTGTAACTGTTCCCGTTTGATCAATAATACGTTTTGTTACATCGCTTAAATAAGCCCACTCTCCATGAACCTCAAAATTTGTAGTAATGTTGTGCGCAAAATCAATTCCATAGCGATAACTACGACTACCTTCACTGAGGAAGGTAAAATCAATATCAATATCGTTGTAAAGAAAATAGAGTTTAGCTGCAACATTATCATAATTAAGGCGACCAAAATCATTGTTAAGCTCACTTGTTACAGGAAGATAAACCGGTGTAAAGGCAACCGTTTTCAATTTACCTGAATAGCTTTTAATAAAATCCATAGTAACCATATTATAACCTTCTCGTGAATCATCTGGATCTTCCGGGTTTTTTGGCCGTTCTACAAACCCAACGGGATTCCAGGCATAACCTTTTCCCCATTTTAGTGATTTTTTGCCAAGTTCTAAGGTAAAACCTGGCTCGGGTTTGTATGCAACAAGTCCTTCATAGATTTTTATATCTTCAGATGAGTTCACATTGTCATGTTCTGCTATTGCATGAGCATTTAAAAATACTTGCCAGTGACTCTTATGGTATTGGCCTGTGAGCTCGACAGTTGCCAGTTGATGATCAAGAATAGTACGTTGAGCCGTAGAGAAAGAGCTTAGTTGATACGCTGCACTATCCTGAGCCAACCACTGGCGATCAAGTATTAACTCAGTATAGCCGCCGAACTCATAAGCTTTTTTTTCGTATGATGTCAGGTCAAATGAAAACTCATCTTCTGCCATAAGTGGCAAAGAGATATGACTGATAAAAAAAACGACCAGAATAAATCGAAGCTGAAAAAACATTAACGCAAACTTTCAACACGCGGTAGGTAATTAAGACTAAACACTTCATCAGCAAACTCTCGTTTAGTAATTTTAGAAAATAACATCACTGATTTGTAGTTCTTATATAGAGGGCTGTCTGTTTGTAATAAAGCAGGTCTAACTACCCCATTACCAAAATCTGTTATTTTTGAATAATGCAATGTTTTAATTAACAATCCACTAACTGCATAAGCCTCAATTTTGGTTGGCACAAGATGTTTTATATCAACCCACATTTTAAGTCGATCATAGGCTACCATACTATTCTTTGCTTTTAACTCGAGAATATAATTCTCTTTCTCAGTGACATATGATTTTGTATCATATTCCACACTATAATCCAGTCGCAAAATATCCGAGTTATTAAATACTCCGCCGACAACAGATTGCAAACTCGTTATACGTAAGGGTTTACCTACATTGGGAATATATAACCACATATTATCTCCCAGACGTAAAGTACTTCTTCCTTTTTCACTGGGTGGATCAAGAAACAATGCGACCATATTGTCCTGACCTTTTTTTATTGTATAAAGAATAAATTCCTTTTTACTACCATCAGGCTCAATATTGATTAACTTACGGTACATTTCATACGAAGTCGGTTGAAGATTACGATCGACCTTCAGTAATATTTCCTCTCCACTGTCTGCTACTACATAAGAACTTAATCCCATAGCAAAGAAAAAACAGAATACTTTTATAATTTTACTACACATTAGTTTACTCACTATATTGAATACATTAAAAATGTCTTAACGCCGTAATAGGATCCATACGTGAAGCCTTCCAGGCAGGCTGCAAACTAGCCAACACGGATACCAGAATAACAACACTACATATAACTAAAACTTCCATCACACTAATTGATGGTTCGAGTAGCAAATTTTCCTGTCGACCAAATGAAAAGGTAATGGTTATTTTATTCATAATATAAATTGTTGTCAGACTAACTAATGTACCTATCACTGTACCAAGAATACCTAGCAGTAAGCCTTCTGCGATAAATAAGGATAATATTCGAGATGGAACTGTACCAATCGCAGCAATAGTACCAATTTCCCGAATACGCTCATATACGGCCATTAACATTACATTCATAATGCTAATTAGTACAATTGAGACAAGCATAACCTTAATAAAAACATCTAACATATCAATCATTTTCGCAATGTTAGAAAAAGGTGAAAGCTTGTCCCATGTATGCACCTCAAATACTGGCTTACCTTTTTGGTTTAGAAACTCTGAAAAGTATTTGTCCATTTGTTTAAACGTCTGTTGCATTTTTTCCGGGTTTTTCAAGCGTATCGCGACTTCACTGACTTCATCATCACTCATTCGCAGCAAAGACCGGGCATCATTAATATGCATATAGCCATCACGTCCACCTGGACCTGATATCCCCTCTAAAACTCCTTTGACCACAAAGGTATTACCATTTACCGAGCCATCCTTATTGGTTGCGACTAAAACAATGGCATCACCAACTTTAATTTTTAGTCCTTTAGCAATCAGCTCAGGGATTAATATTTTCCCAGGCTCAATTAATGCCCCTTCTTTCTGACCTTCAATTATTCTTCCTGATAATAACGGGCAGGTAGCAACTTCCTTTTCAGGGTCGACTGCATTGAGACGTATACTGGTCGTCTCAGTAAAATTACTAAACATTGCACCAAATTTAATACGATTTGACCAGGCTTCAATATTTTCATCCGCATCCAGAAACTCGGTGACATTGCTAGCCATCTTCTGATTCATGTTTAAGGTAAGCGGTAAACTATCAATCGAAGCCACATAACCTTTTTTATGAACTTGAATATGACCCAGTACTGAATCGGTAATCTGGCCAATCATTAATGCCCGGAATGAACCTGATAAAGCAATAAACATGAGCACTGCCACAATACCAATAGTGATAAGCAGAGATGTTAATATTGTGCGACGTCGATAGCGCATCAAATTTTTAGCAGCAAGCTTTAAAATATTAAACATGGGCACCTTCCTTGCTTTTATTCACAATTTCCCCATCAACCAGGGTAAAGGTGATTTCAGCTTCTGCCATCACCTTTGCATCATGAGTAGAAAAAATAAAAGTTGTACCAAATTTTTCTCGCATTTCTTTCATTAAATCAATAACTTTATGCGCCGTATTGCTATCCAGGTTAGCTGTTGGTTCATCTGCCAAAACCAGCTGCGATTGTGTGACCAGTGCGCGTGCAACAGCGACACGTTGTTTTTGACCACCCGATAACTGGCCGGGCTGTTTTTGAGCCTGATCGGCCATACCAACCGCTTCAAGCAACTCCATTACACGAGCATGGCGTTTTTCAGCAGGCCAGTCTTGAACCATAATTAAAGGATACTCAATATTTTCATAAGCACTGAGAACAGGAATCAGGTTAAAATCCTGAAAAACAAAACCGATATTTTTTCCACGAAAGATTGCCGCCTCTTTCTGGCTGAGTGTTGAAACATCTGTATCAAGCACTTTAAGATTTCCGCAACTAGGCGTATCAAGGCAACCTACCATATTAAGCAGCGTACTCTTTCCACTCCCTGATGGGCCAACAAAAGCAACAAACGAGCCCTGCTCTATAGTAAATGTTGCGTCTTTTATTGCCTCAACAGTAATATCACCCGACTGATATTTTTTACAGAGTCCTGATGCAGTTATTAAGCTCATAAGTCATCCTTGTAGATAATATTAAAAAGAAGAAATGGTTTACCTTAATTAGAGTTTATCTTTACACTAATACTACATCATGCAAATTGCGACAGTCCAATAAGGCTATTGGCATAACTCACAAAAACAAATATTAAAAATAAGGGAATCAGGAAAATTTATTATTTTAATATTATGATTTGTCATCAAATCTAACGTTGTTGTAAAGACGGGAAATGCCATTTATAAATGGTAGAGTACTTCCATTGTTTTTCCATCATCAGAAAAACTAATTTTTTCACTAAAGCTTTGAATAATGCTAAAACCGCGGCCATGCAGCATCTCATCAGTGCTAATTGAATTATCTATGTGATAGCCACCACCACTGTCACTTACCTGAATTTTTAGATAGTGTTTGTTGTTAGCGGAAAAAAAACTAAAATGAAAGTTTATTGAAGCATCTTTAAGCACGCTGAGTGCATCATCGCGATGTTTATAGTATTCAAGGAAATGTTCTTCATCTGATTTATCAATACTTTCAATTTTTAAAATACCATGATCGAGCGAGTTTAAATAAATCTCAGTCAATATAATATGTAATACACCCTTATGCCGAGAAAGGCAGGGCATCGCATTAAGAATAGAGGTTAATTTATTAACTGGATTAGGTGCGCGCATATCGTCTGCAGTAAAAGAGATTGATAGACGCCAGTCTAAAACCGGCTCATCAATAATACTTTGTGCCAGCTCTTTCGGTGCAGGTATAGCATGACAACTTAATTCAACTAAAGTGAGATCATCACTTTGATTATATTCACCAGTAAACTCTTTGAGTTTATTTAAAACCACTTCAAAACGATTGTCACCCGCTGTGACTAAAGTTTCTTTGAGACGTTCATCACCGAAGAATTCACTATCTGAATTTTTTGCTTCAGTAACACCGTCGCTGTATAAATAAATTTTATCTTCTTTTACAACACTGAGAACCTGTGGAGTAGAATCAAACTCATCTTCACTAAGAATACCTAAAGGCATATGTTGAGCATGAATCATGCCTTTCAACTCGCCATCTTTACTAAACCAATACGCTTCTGGGTTCCCGCCCATCCAAACAGTCATAACATCGCCATGTCTATTGAGCTCAAGTATGGTTGCAACAAAAAACATTCTGGGCGGCATCAATTTATACAGCTGAGCATTTATCTCCTGAGCAATGTCACCAACGGCTGCGCTTTCACAAGCCATCTTAAAAAATATCATAGCAACAGGGAGTGTCCCCATTGCAGCAGTTAAACCATGTCCGGAAAAATCTCCCATAATGAGATATAAGCCACCATGAGGCGCATCTTGTGCCAGCAGTAGATCACCATTAAAAGTGGACATTGACGACATGTGGTACTTGATATATTTTTCATCGAGAAAACTTTGCTGAATTGCGCTTTCAAAAAAATGTTCAATCAATTCCTTTTCATTTATTAATTGCTGATTAACGCGCATAAACAGTTTATTTTTAAGATTTAACTGCTGGTTAAGATCACGGATGCGAAGATGTGCATTTATTTTCGACGCTAATATTTCAAGATTAAATGGCTTACTTATAAAATCATCACCGCCAGACTCAAGTGCTGTCGTTAATGAATCTTCAGAACTTAGTGCTGTTACAAAAATAATCGGAGTGTGTTCTCCTCCCATTTGTTCTTTTATGGCGGTTGTAGCCTCACACCCATCCATATCTGGCATCATGATATCCATTAGAATTAAATCTGGCTTTTCTTTGTCAAATAATTCTATCGCTTCTTTGCCACTAACCGCTTCTACTACCTCATAATTATTAAGCGCGACCAGAGCCTGGCGCAGCAGAGCCCGATTAGTAACAATATCATCTACAACCAGAATTTTAGTCATGATTATTCAATATTAAATTTTTTACCAAAATGCGTTATGTTAAATATTTTTTGAACGACGGCATTACAGTTTATAATATTTATTTCACAATCACCCTTTTCTAAATGGCGCTGCATATTTAACAACATACCTAATGCAGAACTGTCAATAGTTTCAGTTTTTGCCAGGTCAACAATATGTTTTTTTGCACTAAGTGACTCTTTACTGCTATACGCATCACGAAACTCATTTAACAGGAGAAAATTAAAGTCCCCCTTGATAGATATTGTATACACACCGTCATTAGACAATCTTGTTTCTACGCTCATTTTTTTACCTCATTTACCTATTTACACTTTTATTATTTTCTTAAAATAAATCAACTTCACCTTGTTCCATAGAAGATGATGCAACAACACTTTTTGCTGCTCGATTTTCAGCTATCTGTTTATTAAGGTAGATATTAAATTTACTTAAGACAGCATCGACATCACCTTTTTGTACAAGCTCTTTAACCTGCTCGATACCATGAGACTGGGATTCTATCCACGCTCTGACGTGCGCGTTTAATTGCGAACTAACATCTTCGTACTGCAAAGCCATTACTGCTTGTGCAACATCAGCTTGAATTGCATGTGTAATTGCAGATGATGTATTTAAACTATCTGCAACAAAATGACTAACCCTGTCTAATTCACCCATCATGTTGTTTAAATTATCTTTTGCATCTATTGCTTCATTCATTTTCAGCGAGGCAATTTGCCCAACGATCTCATTTGTTTCATCTAACGTTTCACGGCTTTTAGTGACATTAGCATGTATTTGCGCATTAAGTTTAACGGACTGTTCAGCAAGCGTTCTTACTTCATTTGCAACAACAGAAAATCCACGGCCAAACTCCCCTGCGCGAGCCGCTTCAATTGATGCATTAAGTGCTAACATACCTGTTTGATCTGCTATATATTTTACATTATCAAGAAGGCCATACATCACATCTAAATGTTTAATCATATCCTGCATTTTATTAGCAGCTTCGACTCCCTTGTCACTCACCATAACTGTTAGCTCAACATATCCTGCTAAAACATTAGCCGTTTCCCGGGTAAAGGCTTCAAAAATTAGCGTATCCGAATGCTCTCCCGCAACATGAAGTTTCTTTATAATATCGTGCGTTAAACGACTTTGTTGTTCTGTGCTTTCCGTTAAACCACTAAAACTCTGTTGTAGTTTGGTGTTGGCATCTAAAACAACACTATTAAGTTGTTGCATGCTCTGCAATACAAGGGGTATTTCCTGTTCTGTGGCTTTATATATATTATTAAAATAATCTAATGCTTTAGCATGAATGCTGTCAGTTGATTTCTCCGCAGAAGAATAAGTGGCATCTTTATCAACATCCTCATTTTTCAATTTCTGAGAAAAGATATATCCCCAGACAAACGAAATACTAAGGTACAACAATACAGATAGCCACCATGGTTGTTCATCTGACAAAAACAATGACAACGCTATTATAAAAAATGTTGTCAACCATGCCAGCCACGTTTTTTTTATTATGTTAATAATCATATTAAATTCTTATTAAGTTAATTTTCTATAAGGTGTCAAAAAATATTATTTATTTCAATATTCTATTTTGTGTAAAGGTAACTCTACCCAGAATGTTGTCCCTTGTCCTAATGTGCTTTCAACACCTACTTTTCCACGCATGAGTTCCACCAGGTTTTTTGTGACAACAAGGCCAATGCCTGTACCTTCAATGTTGCTTTTTTTGTTTAGTCGTTCAAAAGATGTAAACAATTTTTTTATTTCTTCATTAGAAATTCCTGAGCCTGTATCTGTAACATTAAAACGTAGTGTATTATCGTTAACCAGCACTGTAGTTAAATTAACTTTACCGTTATCACGGTTATATTTTACTGCATTAGTCAGTAAGTTTATAAACACTTGTTTTAGCCGGCCCCGATCTGCCTCAACTTTATATCCTTTGCCACTTATTTCATCAGAAAGTCTGATATTACGTGATTCAAGTAAAGTTCTAACAATCGAAATACTTTCTTCCAGCAAATCATCTATACTAACTGCTTCTAAGACAATATCGATCTTTCCGGATTCTATTTTTGCAAGATCTAAAATCTCATTAATAAGATTCAACAAATGATAACCGGCATCTAATATTTCCTGAATATTCTTATTTTGAGTACTGGTAAGATTTGAATTGTTAAATTCCAGTAATTGCGAAAAGCCAAGAATAGCATTTAATGGTGTGCGTAATTCGTGACTCATACTGGAAAGAAAATCTGACTTAGCTTTACTGGCACGCTCAGCTTCATCTTTTGCTCTGATTAATTCAAATGTACGCCTTTCTATTTGTTCTTCAAGTGAACTACGATAGTTTTCTAATTCAATCTCAATTAATTTTTCTTTCGTAACATCCTGAACTGTCCCTAACAATTCAGCAACATTACCGTCATCATCTTTCACCACTTCACAAATAGCACGCACCCATTTTTCAGCACCATCTCTCCAAATTAACTTGTATTCAACTTCATATTCTTCAGCAAAATTTATGGCTCGTTCGATAGCAGAAAAAACTTTTGGGCTATCATCAGGATCAATTGTTTCCATTAATGACGTAAATGATGATGTTTCAGGATCACCATCGAAGATGTGAAATAATTCATCAGAACCTGACACAACATTTGTTACTGGATTCATTTTCCAATAACCAAGTTTTGCAATTTTTGCAGCGGTTTCCTGTAGTACTTTGCTTTCTCTTAATGCCTCATCAGCTCTTTTGCGTTCAGATATATCTATTGTATAGCCAATCATCCCGGTAGCTATTTCTTTATCATCATAAACAAGCGATAAGGAAACATGTCCATAAAAATTTTCGCCTGAAGATGTAATGAAATTAGACTCTACATCATATGAACCTTTTGCTATTAATTCAGGTATAATTTCTTGAATTAATTTTTCATGCTCTGATTCAGGGTATATTTTAGATATATGCTGACTAATTATTTCATCTTCACAATATCCAAATAAGACTTCTGAACCTTTGTTCCACTTCGTTATAAACCCATCAAGATCAGTTGCAATGACAGAGTCATGAATTTGATCGATAATTTGTGCTTGTGAACGTAATGTGTGTTCAATACGTTCATTTTCTTCTTCTGCTTTAATTCTTAACCGTATTTCTCTTAAAAGACGACGATTCCATAATAAAATGATAAAAACAACAACAAATGCGGCAGTACTAATTTGAATAATTAGCGTGTAATCAGTCTTTATTTTAAATTTGTCTTTGATCCAGCCGTCAAGAATTTGTTGTTTTTGTTCAAGAGTAATCTCATTTATACTTTTATTTAATATTGAATGAAGAAGAGGAAGATTTTTTTGCACCCCAAAGGCCAACTTTGTATCGAATTCAGTTTTACCCACTATGCGTACATTATTAAGACCCAGCTCTGCGATCGTATAACTGCATAAAGCTAAAGTACAAAGAAGCGCATCAACTTTTCCTGTAGATACGGAAATCAAGCCATCCTGGATATCATCTACCGTCTCAAAATTGATATTATGATATTTTTTGCGTATCTTGGAGGCATAACCATAATCTTTAATGAGTGCAATTTTTTTACTTTTTATTTTGTTAAGATCTTCTATATAATTTTCTTTATTACTCATAACTATAACAATAAAGTTTGTTATATAGGGCTCAGTAAAATTAAGGTGTGTTTTTAAATCTGAATCATTAGTTTCTGATAAAACGTCGACAATTTTTTCTTTAGCTTTATTAACAGACTCTGTCCATGTTTTACTTGGACTCATGTCAAATTGCAGGCCTGTATGAGAAGATATAATTTTTAAGTGCTCTGATACGATACCAATATAGTTACCTTTCTTATCAAAAGCCTCATACGGTAACCAGTTTGGATCTCCGGTAAATTTCACCTTCGGATTATTTTTAATCCATTGTTTTTCTGATTCGGTTAATTCTAATTCGGCAAGCGCAGAAAAACTAATCAGCATTGCAAATATATATATGATATAGCTATAGCAACCATTATTAATGATTAAGTGATTACTTTTAAAATATGATTTAATCATTATATACAGATAGTTTTTTTACTTAAGTTTACTTTCAACTATTTGTAACAGTTCTTTCACATTCAAGGGTTTGGTAATATATGAATCAAAACCTGCTTCTTTGCCTTTTAGAATATCTTTGGGCATAGCATTCGCACTTATTGCGATAACTGCAATGTCTCTGCATGCTTTATCATTTTGTAAGTTTTTAAGTACCTCATACCCATCCATTCCAGGCAAATTTATGTCTAACAATATCAAATCAGGCAAATGCTCTTTTGCGAGCTCAATCCCTATATGTGGTTCAGAAGCAGCCCACATGTGTACATTGGGAATATTTTCTAAAATTTGTTCAACCAGGCGTAAATTTGCAGGGTTATCTTCTATATAGAGAATAGAATTTTGATGTTCTTTATCCTTCATTTTTGTTTCCAATATGCTCTATTTTCTGGTTTATGAAATTCTTTATTCTTTAATATTATTTACTTTTAATCGGTCTTTTTGATTCAATACTTTAGAGAATTGGCTATTTTTAATAAAATTAGTTATTCATTTTACTAGGATTGTTATCTACTATCACATAGACATGTATAAAAAGTGGGTATAGACAACCAGGAATTATCAAGTACAAACTCAGGATTTAATAAATCGATACAACCAGGAGAATTTGTTCGCTCTTTCCGGTTATCTTTTGAGGTTTGCATCTACGGCAACTAATAATTTATTTATATCAATCGGCTTAGTAATGTAATCTATAAAACCGGCTTCAAAACCTCTTTCAATATCTCTGGGCATCGTATTAGCACTAATAGCAATAACCGGAATTTCACGAGTTTCATTTTGCTGTTTTAACAATTTAAGCAATTCAAAACCATCAATACCTGGCAGGTTTATATCAAGCAATATTAAATCTGGTTTATTTGTTATAGCTAAATCAAGCCCCAACAAGGGCTCATGTGCACTCCACATATGCAGGTTTGGTAAACGGCTTAATAATTGAGTCACTAAGCGAAGATTTGCAGGATTATCTTCAACATAAAGTACGGAGCGTCCATCTTCAAGATCAATATCAACAACTTCAGTAACTTCAGCTTTGTAACTGTCAACTAATTGCTCTGATCCTAATGGTAATTCGAACCAGAATGTGCTCCCTTCTCCGACCGAACTATCTACATTAATCTGGCCACCCATGAGTTCAACTAGATGTTGTGTAATAACTAGGCCAATCCCGGTGCCTTCAACACTGGTATTTTCCTGACCTAAACGATTAAAGGCAGTAAATAATTGATCTTGTTGTTCCTTATCTAAACCGGCTCCTGTATCAGTGATACTAATGCGCATAAAATGATTATTCGATCTCTCACAATTTATAACGATTTTTCCGTTCTCAGCGTTATATTTAACCGCATTACTTAATAAATTAATAATAACCTGTTTGGTACGGGTCGTATCTGCACGAACTACGTTAGTATCATGTATCAAGTCATTGATACTAACCTCTGCACCCGATCTGAAAATTTCAATTTCAATTCCACGTCTTTGAGCCAGGGGTAAAATTAACTGTAAAGATTCAACAAGTACATTTCCTAACAATACATCTTCAATTGAAAGATCAATCCGCCCTGCTTCAATCTTCGCAAGATCTAATACCTCATTGATCAACTCTAATAAATGATCACTCGCTTTCAATATTTCAGCAACGTTTTCTTGCTGGCTCGCACTCAGTGGGCGATCAATTTCCATATTTAGAAGCTGACCAAAACCCATAATGGCATTCATGGGTGTCCTTAATTCATGGCTCATACTAGAAAGAAATTGTGATTTTGCACGGTTAGCGGTTTCAGCATCTTCACGGGCAATAATAAATGCATACTCAGCTTCTTTTCGCGCAGTCACATCTTGAACAACACCTAACATATGTAAAGGTGCGCCCTTGGCACTACGCACCACATCGCCACTTTCATGTAGCCAGTGAATGCTACCATCGGGCCAGACCACGCGATGCTCTATATCATAGTCTTCTTCATGTTCTACACAGCGTGCAACAGCATCCGCAACTCTTTGTTGATCATCCGGATGGATGGCCGCCATAAAGTTATCATACGTTGTATCAGTGACTTCTTTTTCATAGCCAAATAAAGGCCAGATACGATCAGACCAAAACAGCCCACCGGTTTCTATATTCCAGTCCCAGGTACCGATATTGGCAAATTCCTGGCTTCGTTCTAAACGTTCCTCACTTTGCAGAACAAACGTGACATCAGTACGTGCAGAAACGTACTTATAAGGTTTACCTTTCTCATCAAGAAATGGAACAATGGTGGAATCTACCCAGTACTCTTCTTGATCCTTGTTTAAATTACAAATTGTTCCATGCCAAACCTCGCCATTTGAAATGGTATTCCACATTTCTTCATAAAACGAATCAGGATGACGTTTAGATTTTAATAAACGATGATTTTTTCCAAGCAGTTCTTCACGGCTATAACCGCTAATTTCACAAAATTTTTCATTCACACTAATGATGCGCCCAGAAACATCGGCCGTACTCACAATATCGTGTTGATTCGACGTAATCAGCTGGAACTCACCTTCGCGCACGGCCATTTTTAAATCATCTGTAATTCGATGATTCCAGCGTGAATGTTTTGCTTTTGAAGTAACGACGGAGATTAAATGTTTCGCTGTAATTGGTTTAGTCAGAAAGCTTTCACCACCAAGATTCATAGCATCTAACTGGACATCAAGATCTGTTTCAGTGGATAAAAACATTATAGGGGTAATAGACCAGTTATCATCTTGCCTGATCACCTGAGCAAGCTCAGGCCCGGTACATTCAGGCATATACACATCAAGCACGATGACATCGGGTTTAAACTCATCTAATGCAGCTAAACACTTTAAAGGATTAGAAAGTGTTTTCACTTCCATACCCGCACCATTGAGCACTGTTTCATAATAATTCAGTAAACTGACATCATCATCCACCAATAAAGCACGGAAAGGTTTTGTAACTGTGCGCTCAACTAAACCATCTAATGTTTGAGATAATTTATTTAAATCAAGCGGCTTTGTAAAATAACGTTGTGCGCCTGCTTTGGCCGCAGCTAAACGGGCTTCAATATCATTACGTGCAGAAATAAATACGATAGGTGGGCATACCTCTAATTCCTGTTTCAATTTTAATATTTTATCTACACCCGCTATATCACCTTCTTTAAACATGATGTCCATAATTACTGCTGAAGGGAGCTCTCTTTCGACTGCAGCTGAAAAGCTGTCTAAATCAGCAAAGTGTTTTATCACAAAACCCGTTTTACCCAATTTTGTAACGAGTTCTTGTGCTAATAATTCATCATCTTCAGCTAAATAAATTAAATTACCTTTACCCTTTGATGTCTCATATACCGTAAATGGTTGCAAGTGAGGGGTTTTCGATGGTTGCCAATTTTCCGCTATATCTTTTAATTTAGAAATTAAACTGGAAACTAATAATTTATATCCTGAGGTGAGATTACTCTGTTTATTGACGATTAGCTTAAGTGCTTGTTCTAGTTCTCTCGCAGCAGAACTCACTACAACCGCACCAAAAGTCCCTCCTGAGCCCACTAAGGTATGCGACATTCTATGGCAATCAATAACGGCAGATTCATTTGCTTCACTCGAAATGATGGCATTCCAGAGCTGCTCAATCTTATCTATTTTATCTGGAAGTGTTTGCTTGAAATTTGCCTGAAGTGAAGCTAATTTTTCTTCAATTTTGGATTGGCTGGAACGTGCCATACATACTCACTTAATATTATACTTCTGGGCTATTATCCTATTAGATTAGGTATTATTCAGTTATATAACACCAGATACAATAATATTTTGAGTTTTTAATACTTTTTAACAAATGGCATACAAAAAAAAGCCTGTTATATAAACAGGCTGTTTTAATTATTATACGAAGTCTAATCGTAAGGATGTCTCAACACCATTGTCTCAACACGATCAGGACCGGTTGAAATAATATCTATTGGCACACCCACGACTTCTTCAATTTTCTTGATATACGCTTTGGCATTTTCAGGTAAGTCATCATAATTTTGAATACCTACTGTACTCTCAGTCCAACCTGGCATTTCAATATATTCAGGAACACATTGTTCATATGCATCTGCACCAATGGGTGGAGCATCAACTTGCACACCATCATGATTATAACCTACTGCAATACGTAAGGTCTCAATACCATCAAGCACATCCATCTTTGTTAAACATATGCCAGTTAAAGAATTTATTTGTGCAGAACGACGCAAGCATACTGCATCTAACCAGCCACAACGACGTGCACGTCCTGTTGTTGCACCAAACTCATGACCTTCTTTTGCTAAATGTGCACCAATTGGATCATTCAGTGCTGCACCATCATAAAGTTCTGTAGGGAAAGGGCCTGCACCAACACGTGTTGTATAAGCCTTTGTAATCCCTAAAACATAATCAATATCTTTTGGGCCCACACCGGTACCTGTACAGGCACCGCCGGCAGTTGGATTTGATGACGTTACATAAGGATAGGTTCCATGATCAATATCAAGTAGTGTTCCTTGTGCACCTTCAAACATAACATTTTTGCCTTCAGCACGCATTGCATGAATCATACCGGTCACATCAGCAACCATTGGACGAATGATTTCTGCCATTTCTAAACCGTAATCTAATACTTGCTGGAAGTCGACAGTATCAACTTTAAAATAATTTTTTAATGCGAAGTTGTGGTAATCAAGCACTTCACCCAAGCGTGCAGCAAAACGTTCACGATGTAACATATCACCGACTTTTAAACCACGGCGCGAGATTTTATCTTCATAAGCTGGGCCAATACCACGGCCTGTAGTCCCTATCGCTTTGTTGCCCCGTGCAATTTCACGCGCTTGATCAAGTGCAATGTGATAAGGAAGAATAAGTGTACATGCTTCACTAATGTATAAACGGCCATCAGTATCAACACCGCTTTCTTTCAGCATATCAAGTTCTTTAGTTAAAGCATCAGGCGCCAGTACCACGCCATTACCAATCATGCATTTAACATTATCACGTAAGATGCCCGAAGGAATTAAATGTAAAACAGTTTTCTTGCCATCAATAACTAATGTGTGACCGGCATTATGACCGCCTTGAAAACGTACAACGGCATCTGCACGTTCAGTCAAAAGATCAACGACTTTACCTTTGCCTTCATCACCCCATTGAGTGCCGACAACAATGACATTCTTACCCATAATTAGAACCTATTATTTAAATTTATAAATCTTTAACTTGCCAACCGGAAGCATTTTTGTCTAACTGGCGGTTACAAAACATTTCTTTCGCATTCCCTTTCTGGCCGGGTAATGCACAAACTACTTTCTCACCTTGCTGACGTAATTCAGCAATCGCCTTATGCAAATCAGGGTCATTGTCCGCGGGTGCGTAAATGGCTGCAACCTGATTGTTTTTATGCGTCGATAATGAAAGTAATGTTTTCAGGTCTGTACTAAAACCTGTTGCCGGGCGAGCACGACCAAAGACTTCACCAATATCATCATAGCGTCCACCTAATGCTACTGCCTGGCCACGGCCTGCTACATAGGCAGCAAAGACAGTACCGGTATGATAGTGATAGCCACGTAACTCCGCTAAATCATAATGAATCTTTATTTCTGGTAAACGTTGCTGAAGTAATGCGGCAATATTGCTTAATTCATCTAATGCGTTTAAAACGCCTTTACTCGTTTTACTCAAAACAGTTTTTGCTTCAGTTAACACTGACTCATCACCATTTAAATTAGTGAGCGCACGAATGGCATCGGTAATTTTTGAGTCCAATTTCCATTCTTTTAAGTATGCTGCGATTTCTGTGTTTGCTTTACGTTGTAAACTATCGAACAAGGTTGCTTCTTGCTCTTTATCTAAGCCGGCTTGTTTCACTAACTCACGGTAAATACCCACATGCCCTAAATCAACAAACGGATTATCAACACCCGATAAAGCCAATGTTTCCAGCATTAAAGTCATGACTTCGACATCACTTTCAATACCCGCATGACCATAAAGTTCTGCACCCACCTGTAATGGACTGCGTGAACCGGCAAAGCCATCCGTGCGGGTATGTAATACTGTACCGATATAACACAGGCGTGTTGGTGTTTCTCTGTTTAACTGATGTGCATCAATACGTGCCACTTGTGGTGTCATGTCTGCACGAATCCCCATTAAACGCCCGGTCAGTTGATCGGTAAGCTTAAACGTTTGCAAATCTAGATCATTACCAGTACCGGTTAAGAGTGATTCGAGGTATTCAATAAAAGGAGGAATAACAAGATCGTAACCCCAGCTTTCATAGGTATCTAATAATTGTCGACGCAATTGTTCCAGTCTCTGTGCCTGCTCTGGCAAGACTTCTTCAATTCCCTCGGGGAGTAACCAGCGATCTGTTTTATTCATTTTTATTCATTTTTATGTAGGTCGGCTTTCAGGCCGACTTCTTTGACGAAACCTCATGCTAACAGTTTCGTTGTTATTTATTACGCAGTGAATATTTGTAGCCTGCGGTTTTATTTAGTCCGCGTCGACTTAAAAGCCGACCTACAAGTTCAAAAACTACTGTGTTAAAAAATAGACGATGGTTGCACCAATCGACATACTGATTAATCCCATTACGCGCAAAGTACCTTCATCCATTTCTCTGATGGTACTCATGGTTTGCTTAAATGCTTTTGGGTTAAGTGATGGCATAAGACCTTCTATTACCAACACCAACCCCAAGGCTATCCATAACGAATCCCACATTTAAGTAATTATTTCGTAGACTTTTTAAAGTATTTGAAAAAATCAGAACTCGGATCAATCACCATGATGTCACTCTGAGCATTAAACGATTCTTTATAGGCGTTTAAGCTACGATAAAAAGAATAGAACTCACGATCTTTTGTGTAGGCTTTTGCGTAAATGTTCGCAGCTTTACCATCACCGTCACCACGTATTTTTTCAGCTTCACGGTAAGCATCTGCAATCGTTACTGTACGTTGACGATCCGCATCGGCACGAATTCTTTCTGCAGCTTCTGCACCACGTGAACGATAATCTTTTGCTACACGGGTACGTTCAGCTTCCATACGACGATAAACAGAATTACTAATATCTTCACTGAAGTCGATTCGTTTAACGCGAATATCAACAAGCTTAATACCAAACCTATCTACTTGTTCATTTGCGACTTTTAAACTTGCATTCATGATTTCTTCACGTTCGCCCGCGATGACTTCTTTGATACTTCGCTTACTAAACTGTTCACGTAACCCATCATTTACAATGGTATATAACCGTTCGGCGGCAATACGTTCATTACCTCCTGACATGGTTTTATAGAATGTTTCTACCTGACTAATGCGCCACTTCACAAAGAAATCAACATTAACGTTTTTCTTTTCTTCTGTGAGGTAGATGGCAGGACGAGCATCTAGGGTCAAAATACGTTTATCAAACTTTTTAATATTATTGATAAAAGGAATTTTAAAATAAATACCTGCTTCGTAGTCAGACTTAACGATTTCACCTAAGCGAAACTTTAAAACCAG
>JAPHTF010000142.1 GCA_026197095.1 Gammaproteobacteria bacterium | reverse complement strand
GCAATCAATAAGAATGCAGTGATTAACCACGTCCATACAAACATTGGCATTTTCATCAGGCTCATACCTGGTGCGCGCATGTTTAAAATGGTTGCAATGATATTGATTGAACCCATGATAGATGAGAAACCTAACAGGTGAACGGCAAAGACGAAGAACGCCAGTTTGCCGTACTGACCTGACAAGGGCTCATAGAAAGTCCAGCCAAAAGCCGGGCCCTGACCTGACATAAAGTCTCCCCCCATGAACATTGGAGCTACTAATAAAATAGCTGCACCTGGAAGAATCCAGAAGCTCCAGTTATTCATACGCGGCAAGGCCATATCCGGTGCACCGATCATCATCGGTATTAGCCAGTTAGCTAAACCCACCATAGCCGGCATAATGGCACCAAATACCATTATTAAACCATGCATGGTTGTCATCATGTTAAAGAAGTTTGGATCAACTACCTGCATGCCCGGGTAAAGTAACTCTGCACGAATGACCATTGCCATTGCGCCACCCGTCAGTAGCATGATGAAAGAGAACCATAAATATAAAGTACCAATATCCTTGTGATTAGTTGTAAACAACCAACGTTTGATACCAGTAGGCGCGTCGTGATGTTCGCTCATTTTTTAATCCTCCGCCTATTTCGAAACTTGTGATGGTTGAACAACGTCGCCCGTGTTATTACCCCAGGCATTACGTTCATACGTAGTGACTGCAGCAATATCAAGTGCGGATAATTGAGCACCGAATGGAGGCATAATGCCTTTACCCTTAACGATGAGCCCGATGTGATCAGCAATTGAACCCGTGGTTGCAACTTTTGAACCTTTCAGAGCAGGGAATGGACCACCACCTTGACCTTCAGCCTGGTGACAAGCTGCACAAGTGTTTGTGTACACGTCCTTACCTTTCGCCATCAGTTCAGCTTTGGAATAAACTTTGCCTGAAGCAGCATCGGCTGCAGCCTGTTCTTGCGCCGCTGCTGCTTTAGCTGTTGAAGCCCACTGTTTATAGTCTTCAACACTTTTAACTTCAACAACGATCGGCATAAAGCCATGGTCTTTACCACAAAGTTCAGCACACTGGCCGCGATAAACACCTTCTTTTTCTGCCTGGAACCAGCTTTCATTAATAAAGCCTGGAACCGCATCACGTTTAACAGCAAGTTCAGGAACCCACCATGAATGAATAACGTCCGCTGCAGTTGTTAATACACGTACTTTTTTACCTACTGGTACAACAATACGCTTATCAACATCTAACAGGTAATGTTCAACTTTTGAAACATCCGCACCTGAGCCTAATTGACGCGCTTCATTACTTTCTTTACTCAGAGAACTGAAGAAATGAATACCTTTTCCATCAGCAACTTTGTCATCGATGTAATCGTATTCCCATTTCCACTGCCAGCCTGTCGCTTTAATTGTCAGATCAGAGTTAGTCGTATCCTCATACTCTAATAATGTTTTGGTTGCAGGTACTGCAATCGCCACAAGAATAATGAGTGGAATAGTTGTCCACACAACTTCAACTGTTGTGTTTTCATGAAAGTGTGCGGGTTGTGCACCTTTTGATTTTCGGTGATAAATCATTGAATAAATAATCACACCAAATACAAGAACACCTGCCACTACACATATCCAAAGAACGAGCATATGCAGGTCATACATATCTTGACCTATCTTAGACGCACTCTTTGTCAAATTAAGCGTGGAGTATTCTGCAAATGCCATTGCTGGCCCAAATAGCAACGCAGTCAATAATAGACCACCCAGCTTTTTGGTTAGTTTGCTTGCCGACATACCTTTACCTCTCCGGTTAGGATACTTATATAAAAGAAATTTTAATTTTTATTCTATTTACCAAGTCTGTTTTAATTTTTGCTTTTATATACAAACAAACTTAGAAAATTATTTTTATTATTTATAATTGTTAATTGATTTAGATCAATATTTTATAATTTAACGCACAAACATGCTAAAGCATCTTAGCTGTCCACCGCAATAAAAAAGAAAGTATAGGCTTATAACAAACAGATATAACATAACATTAGAATATTATTATGTTATTTAATACTATTATTATAGATTCAAATGAACTTCCGTTTTTTTAACCATATTAAATTACGGATAATAGTACAATCACTTTTTAGACTTAGTTTATTTACAGGTATTTTTCGATTAGAACATTTGCATTATGCAAATTCTGTAGGATTAGTGTGCCTTTATCAGACTTTACAGCGTTAGAAGTAAAAGGAATGGATCCCAGGTAAGGAAAATCATTTAAATAATGTTTTAAAGTTTCAATGTTTTTATCTGCTGATAAAAAATCTTCTTCAATATGGTTGGCAACCCAACCTGCAACGATTAAACCCGATTGACGCAGAGCCTGTGCGGTTAATAAAGCATGGTTTAAACAGCCTAAACGTAAACCCACCACAAGAATGACAGGTAATTGCAACGCTTCGGCTAAATCAGCCACTGTTGTATGACAACTTATTGGTGCATACCAGCCGCCGACACCTTCAACGATAACAACATCAGCCACCTGTTGTAACTTATGATAGTTATTTTTTATCATTTCATGCTTAATTTCAACGCCTGCTTGTTCAGCCGCAATGTGTGGAGAGACTGCCGCTTCGAAGGTGTAGGGATTAACCGTTTTATACTCAACTTCGATATTCGAAGCTTGCATTAAAGATAAGGCATCTTCATTTTGTAATACGCCACCAACCTTGCGCGCACCACTGGCAACAGGTTTCATTCCCACTGCTTTATAAGCTTTACCCACAAAAAATTGAATTAACAAAGAACTGACAAAAGTTTTACCAATTTCAGTATCGGTACCGGTGATAAAAAATCCTGCCATGAAATACTCGGGTAATATCATTTAAAAATTAGCGACTATACTACCATTAAAGCTTTAATTATTTCTGTATCTCAAGCGTAATACTGGTTAATAACAGGGAAATCAAAATTAAAAGTAATAAAAACACAACCTGCGTAATGTTTGGTGATGAACTCGCTGATTATCATTTTGGCGAACAGCACCCTTTTGGTCCAAAACGTTACTGGGCTTTTAAAGAAGAATTCTTAAGTCGCGGGCTAGATAAAAAAGTCCAGTTATCAGAGCCACAAACAGCCAACGAAGCTCATCCTATTTTATTTCACGGCCAGGATTATATAAATAAAGTCAAAGACTACTCTCTAAAAGGCGAAGGTTATCTTGACGCAGGTGATACCCCGGCAAGAGAAGGTATTTATGAAGCAGCCCTTACCGTGGTCGGTACAACACTTAAAGCCGTTGATCTCATTATGCAAGGTAACTGCACCTATGCTTTTACCCCAATTGCCGGATTACATCATGCCAGCCGAACCAGCGCAGCAGGATTTTGTGTCTTTAACGATTGCGGCATCGCAATTGAATACTTACGTCACATCTACAATATAAAACGTATTGCCTATATTGATATTGATGCCCACCATGGTGATGGCGTATTTTATTCTTTTGAAGAAGATAAAGATATTTGCATCGTCGATTTTCACCAGGACGGCGCGACTCTTTTTCCTGGTACCGGTTTTATTAACGAAACCGGAAAAGGCAACGCAGTCGGTACCAAGCTTAATGTTCCCTTACCGCCAGGTAGCACTGATAAAATGGCAAAGGCACTCTGGAAACCCGCCGAAGACTTTATTGAGAAATTTAAACCCGAGTTTATTTTATTGCAGTGCGGTGCAGATAGCCTGGAAGGCGATCCCATCACCCAGCTAAACCTAACTTCTAATTTTCATGCTTTTGTTACACAACAATTAATCCAACTGGCGAATCAACATTGTTCAGGACGCCTGCTTGCCATGGGTGGCGGTGGTTATAACCTTGATAATATTAAATCTGCATGGAATGATGTTATCAATACATTAGTTCATACAGACAGGAAATTACTCTAATTCATCTTTAATTAATATCTTTTAGTTTATATGAAACGTCTATTCCTCAGACTAATTTTTCGACTTAATATCACAATAGGTAGTCTTCTGAGGTATATAATGCGTAATAATAGGGAGTCTTATAAGACATCATATCAACAAGTTATGTGTAATTATTAAAAGGTATTCAACTTGGACGAAAACAAACAAAAAGAATTAGCCGTTATAAATAAGAAAATATTTAAAACAAAAATGTATGGTTACCCAGGAGGTGTGTTTTTAGGCTTTGGTCTTTACGGAATTTTCGGTGCAAACGGGGATGCTTTTCACCCTGTATTAAATGACTCTGAGATTGTTTATAGTTTAACTATAATAGGAGCAATCATTATAGTTTGGGAACTTTCAGCATTAATGCCTTTATTTAAAAAGAAATCGAAAATTACAAATGAATAAAACACATAACAAGTCGTTCAACTACGCAGGTTTTTCAAACCTACCGGACTCTCAAAAGCGGCGCTCTCGCTTGCTTTCTCGAGCCCGTTAACTCAATCGTTGAAGCTGTAGAAAAACCCTAAGTTGGCATGCTACTAAAATGTGAGACGATATAAGCGCTTAAAATTATTTATCCTGAACGCGAATATGAATT
>JAPHTF010000174.1 GCA_026197095.1 Gammaproteobacteria bacterium | reverse complement strand
TTTCTTTAACCCATTTGTTGTATACGCCATCTTTAATGTGAGACATATTTGCTTCATAAAATTCTATCGCTTTATCTTCAAAGGGGAAGGCCTTATCTTCGAGTAATATCACATACTGCTCTAACTCTTCACCACTTAGTCCTTTAGGACGCTGCGATGTTAATAGATCTTTACTAAATGATTTATAAATATCGGCAATAGCATAAGTAGATTCGGTTGCTGTTTCTGCAATACCATATTTTGATGCCTGGCCATAAAATTTTACCGCTTTTTGCATCGCATACTTCTTTTTACGCAAGCTCAACTTAAGTGGCAATATTAACTTTTGTTGAGTGAATTTCTCATGTTCAAATTGTGCTAATTTTAAAGAAGAAAAAGAAGTAATATAGCGTGTTCTGTCTGTTTTATATTTATCAATAGTCTTCTTATCGGCTCTTATTATTTCATTATTCCAATAAATTGTTTTTTTATTGTCCTTTAGAATAGTGTACAGCGCAGTCAGCTTATTCATTGATTCCATATATTGAGGGAACGGATTTTTATAGCTGGAAGCATATTTTTCATATGATCGTATGGCAGAAGGGATATCATTTTTTGATTCATATAATTCAGCTGCTTGCCACAGCGCTGCAATTTTAACATCTTTGTTTTTTTCAAATCCTGATATTTTTTCAAATTCTTGAGCAGCTTTAATACTTTGGTTGGAATTTAAATACGCGATTGAAAGTTTTTTTGATATATCGCTATGGTATTTGTGTCCAGGGTATAATTTTTGAAAATAGTGTATATTTTTAATAGATATATCCCAGAGTTTATTTTTCATTGACAGCGCTATTGCATCATAAAAACCTGTTGCTGAAATCGATGAAGACGGTACGATTGATGAAATTCTTACATAATGTTCAATTGCATCATCTATTTTTCCTTCTTTATTTGACTGTTCGGCTTGCTTGTATATTGACAGAGCAAATTTGTCAGATAGTGTTGTTTTTGTTTTATTGCTTATGTGTTTGCTTGAAAGGGCCGAAAAATATGCGGCTTCTGCATTGCCATATTGTGCTAAATTAAAATATGAATGTGCCTTTATAATATTAGCTTTTGTATTACTCGCTGATATTATTTTACCTGGGATGGAGTCTGCTAACTCAATGGCTTTATTAAACTGTTGTGTTTGAAATGCCAGCTCAGTCGCATGAAGGATGATTTCTGATGAACGCTTGCTGTTTGTATAAAGTTGCGTATATAACGTTGCATATTTAACATGCTTGTTGAGCATGTCTTTTTTATTTTTTTCTGATACTGTGCTTTTATATATTTTGTCACTTAGTACGATAGTGGCATAGGCTGCATTTTTATTCAGGATGATATCGCCATCGTATGCTGCAAGTTCATAATATTTTAATGCATCGAAATATTGTTTGTGGGTTGCTAATAGACTTGCATATTGATAATAAAGATCATCTTTTCTTGCTTGTGACTTATAATATTGTATATACCGTTTATACCATTTATCTGCATCACCAAAATACACTTCTTTTTGGGTTTCCTGATATAACTTATGGAAATATGAAGAGGCTAATAATATATTTTCTTTTAGATCTGATGTGACTTTTTTATATATTTTTCCATTAGATTTATGAGTAAGCCAGTATTGACTATCCGGATGGTAATTCTTATATAGATATTCAATTTCTTTGGTCGCATTTTTAGCAAAACCACTATCTTTCCAAATGGCAATAATTTTTAGATATGATGCAGGAATATTTTCTGATGTTTTATTATTAGCAATGAAATATTTTAGTGTATCCACTGCATCAGAATAACGCTGTTGTTTTAAATAGATATCGCTAACATGTGAGTAGCTGTAATAAATATACTTAAATGAAGGATTGTTTTTGAAATATTCATTTAATGGCTCAGCCCCGCCTAAATATGAAAAAGATAATCCAACCGCACGGAAATACTCATTAAACTGTTCCAGTTGTGAATCACTAAGTTCTTCATACTCATCAAAATTATGATAATCAACCGCTGCCAGGTAATCATCGACTGCTTCGAGATAATATTCTTGCTTAAACCTTGCCCAGCCGCGTTTAAATAATGCCTTTTCATAAAAAATATTATTTTTTTGTGAGCCAATTATGTCGGTATAGGTGTCCTCAGCCTTAACATAGTTTTTTCTTGAAAAGTGAGTTTCAGCAAGCCTGAATTGAGCTTCTACATAATAGGGTGATTTAGGATATTTCTTCACTAAAATTGAAAGCGTTTTTTCTGAGTTGCCGTTATCACCCTTATGGTCATAAGCTTTAGCCAGCTGGTATAACACTTTGGCATTGCCTTTAGCATTTGGATAATCCTTTAATGATGTACTAAGTAACTCAATTGTTTTATCTAACCTCTCATGGTAAAGCCGGTCATCCAGTTCATCATTCCTGGTTGTTGCCAGGTTTTCATTTTCTTTTTGGAGTTTGCTGCTTAATTCAAACTCAAGCTCTGCCAGTCTATTAATCGCATCCAAACGTGAGCTGTCATTTTTAGAGGCGAATTTTAGGTAGTCTGAATAGGCTTTTCTGATATCTGTTTTTGATTTTTCTTTAATAAATACCTTTTGCTGCATTTGTTTTTTAGCTGTAACGTCAATATCACGTAATGTCTTACGTGTACTCTCTGTGCTGCACCCGCTTGATATAATTAGAATTAATATAAATAGTTTGTTGATATGTTTCATTTTAATTACTTGCAGAATTGCTGTTATCGAATAACCGGGCTAATCCAAATCGAGATTGATTCATGTAACTTTCAAGATATGCAAGCCGGCTATCAAAAACAATATTAAGGTTGTTCAATAGCGAGTTATTGTATTTTTCTTTTAATGTCAGAAAATTTTTAAGTAAATTTGCGTTGTTAATGTGACTTGTATATTTTGAGAGCTCATCAATTCGAACTTTATTCTGTAAAAAACTTATAGGGAAATATTGTGAATAGTTGATGATATTATTTTCGATAACTAAGTGGTTACTATTATTTAATATTTCCTGGGCGCTTATTGAATTTTTGTTTTTTATTGTTGTTAGATTCTCAATACGTGACTGGTAATATTTTAATGCATCACTGTAACTTGCTGAGGCAGTCATGTTTTGGCCTAGTTTTTCATATATATAAGGTAATAGCAGGTAAGATTCATCAACTGATAAATCGTACCGTTCTTTTGACATCAAAATTTTTATCACATTCAATGCACCAATGTAATCTTCTTGATTTGTCGCAGTGAGTGCAATTCCTAATAGCGCTTTATTAAAATAGACACTGTTGATTTCAATATTTCTAAATGCTTCTCTTGAATCCCGATAA
This sequence comes from Gammaproteobacteria bacterium, assembly GCA_026197095.1. Taxonomy (GTDB): domain Bacteria; phylum Pseudomonadota; class Gammaproteobacteria; order UBA6429; family Thiohalophilaceae; genus JAGLTQ01. The sequence continues at coordinate 1,700 of JAPHTF010000174.1, read as the reverse complement.
AATTCTTTTCTTAATAACGAATAACCTAAAACTAAATAGAAGCGATTATTCATTTCATTATTTGTTTTTATTTCTTTATTATTCAGTATTTCATTGATTTTAATATGTGCATCAGTCCACCAATCCTGACGAATGTAAGCGGTGGCAATATTTAACCTTGCCGCGGGGTAATGTTTTGACTGCCTGGGTACTTTTAAATAAATTTTTACAGCTTCTCGATGCTTTTTAACGTTTTGTAATGCAATTCCGGTATAGATATATGCAAGATTTGCATCGTTAGCTGTTAAGTCTGTGTAAATATCCTTTGTATACTGGAGTACTTTTTTCCAGTTCTTTCGTTTTAAATAATATTGTGCATAAATAAATGAAATATTTGATACAAGGGATTTATCACCTTCATTTTTTGCTCTGAGATAAAGTTCATTTGACAGTGGTAGATTGTTGTTTTCAAGAAGAAACTGAAAAACAGGAAATATTTCTTTGTTATCAATGTTTTTATGTAACAGCTCTACGTGGTTTTGAATTAAACAAATACCAATAATATTTTTATTTTGATTCGAAAGTTTTTTTAGCTGTAAATTAAGATTTTTTAGTGAATCGTTCCGGGTTCGACATTCGCTTATGTTTGCAGCTAAAACTGAATATAAACGAGTTGTTATTGCTTGATATTCTTGTTCCAGGTTTATAGTTTCACTATTTTCCAGAGCATAGAGTGCTGGAGCAGCAACAAGGATCAATACCAGGGCAAACACAAATAAGAGATATTTTGAGGGAATAAAAGTACGTGTGAAATCCATTTTCAGCAACTTGAGTAATAGCTTTAAAAACAACAGCTTACAACACTGTCAAATCCATTTGTTAGTGGGGAAAATATACCATTTATCTTTATTATGGTCTAATTAAAACAAAGAGATTTGTTAACAAATTAAAGTTTTATATATCATTTTTTTCTATCATAAGCATCGCTAAAATCACCTCGCGGCCTTCTGCGGCTAAAACGTTAAACGTTCGACATGCAGCGGCAGTATCCATCACCTCATAGCCCAGGTTTTGCTGTTGTAACACAGCTAAACAATCTTGAGATGGAAATCTTAAATGTTGACCCATTCCTAATAAAACAACTTCCGGGTTACTTTCAGAGAAACCGAGAAAATGTTCAGGATTTAATTCTGATATATTCTGTGGTGACCAGGATTTAATCGTTCCATCTGCACTTATAACAACACTTTTTCTAAATATGCCTAGGTGATTGTCGGCATCCCAGTCATCAATTAAACCAGATTTAAGTTCTGGGTGATCAGCGTTAATACCGCTGATAGTCACTTCATTAATATCATAGCCATGAACAAGTATATTCTGGCCTGTTTCAAGAACGAATTTCATAGTTTATTTTCCTTCAAATTTCAAAAAATCGGGCTATGGCCTTGTTTTACAAGGATCTGTCATTGACAGTGTGCTTGGTGAACCGTTAATGTTACCAGCTTTGTGGACTGGGTGGAGAAGGTATTTTTCACCTGTTAAAAGATGGCTGCAAATCAGCCCCGTTAACCTATTTTCGAGTTGGATACCCCCTTGATAGAAGATTTTCCAAGAATTAAACGATTACCGCCATATGTCTTTAATATTGTAAATGAATTAAAGGCAGCGGCACGTGCTCGTGGTGAAGACATTATTGATTTTGGTATGGGTAATCCAGATCA
>JAPHTF010000025.1 GCA_026197095.1 Gammaproteobacteria bacterium | reverse complement strand
GGTTCTGTAATACGTTCAAAAGCACCTACGCGTAAGACAACACCTTCGCGACCTTCATCTACGATATAAATACCGGACAAGCCCCAAAGAACGAATAAAATGGCGGCAATAAAACCCAGCCCTTTTGAGCCACTGGCTGAGCTACTGCCACCACCACCCGTACGGCCACCTTTTCCACCAAACAGACTGGTGACTTTTTCATTAAGCTTTTTAAATACTTCATCCAGATCAGGCGGACCATCCTGGTTGTTTTTATTTCCCCAGGGATCTTTATTACCTGAACCACCCGGCTCATTCCAGGCCATTTTCTGATTCGGCGTAGTTAGTTTTTCAACTTCTTCTTTCGACATTATAGGACTCATTTTTTGCTTTAAATTCGGTTAATTGTGAATCACGCACAAAGGGTGACATTCTATTGGGCTTGGGCTTCTGCCGCAAGCTGGAGGGTGACTTGATTATCAACGATATACTGATCGACTGCTTCATATTTGACCAAAATTTCCCAATCAGCACGTCTTAAGGAGACATCCATCATCCAGCCGCCTTTTTCCTGAATTTCGTCCTGATTGACCGATCCCGCCTCAAATAATCGTGCATGTAGCTTTCCTGCACTTGCGGGTAGATTAAGGATACGGTGAATCATATCTGAATTGGTTCGTTCAGCCAGCGCCTCATAGAGTAAATCTAAGCCTTCTCCCGTTAAAGCTGAGACCCAGACGCGTATAGGTACACCCGCCTCGTCTCTATCGATTCGAGGAGAGACATCATCGAGTAAATCGATTTTATTAAAAACCATCAGTTGAGGGCGGTCATCTGCCCCAATTTCATCTAATACCAGGTTCACTTGCTCCATATTGCTTTCACGCTCATCACTGGAAGCATCAACCACATGGAGTAATAAATCAGCATCTTGTGTTTCTTTTAAGGTCGAACGGAATGCCGCGACCAAATCGTGCGGTAGCTGGCGAATAAAGCCAACGGTATCGGCCAGAACAACAGGGAATCCAGCGGGTAATTTGATTCGTCTCAATGTCGGATCCAATGTCGCAAAAAGCTGATCTGCGGCATACACATCTGCATGGGTTAGATTGTTAAATAGTGTCGATTTACCAGCGTTGGTGTAGCCCACGAGAGAAACTGTCGGTACATCCGCTTTTTTACGCGCTCGACGACCCTGCTCTCGTTGCCGTTGTACTTTTTCTAAACGGCTTTTTAAGGTACGAATGCGATGCCCAATTAAACGACGATCCGTTTCTAACTGTGTTTCACCCGGCCCTCGTAAACCTATACCACCTTTTTGTCTTTCCAGGTGAGTCCAGCCACGCACTAAGCGTGTCGACAAATGGCGTAACTGAGCCAATTCTACCTGAAGCTGACCTTCATGGCTGCGTGCGCGTTGTGCGAAAATATCTAAAATAAGACCGGTGCGATCCAGCACCTGGCATTCGAGCAGTGCTTCAAGATTTCGTTCCTGAACGGGAGATAAATCATGATCGAATAAGACCACATCAGCTTCTTGCTCTAAGACCACCGCTTTGATTTCATCTGCTTTACCCGTGCCGACAAAATAACGTGGATGTGGCACAGCACGTGATCCCGTTACCACGGCAACAGGATCAGCACCCGAAGAAACAACCAGTTCCTTAAATTCTTCAATAGATTCTTTATCGAATCCGGTATTCAGGTTTAGGTGAACCAATACAGCGCGTTCACCCCCTTGAGGACGTTCAAACAATCAAATTATCCTCAAAGGTACTTAATACACCTTTATTACAATTAAACATTGCCACCATGACTTTCCGAACCTTTAACCTCTTCAGCGGTAATAGGCATTTTAATATTACGAGCAGGAACAACGGTTGAAATAGCGTGTTTATAAACCATTTGGCTTACAGTATTTCGTAGTAATACGACAAACTGATCAAAGGATTCAATTTGACCTTGAAGTTTAATTCCGTTAACCAGGAATATCGAAACGGGAATACGTTCTTTACGCAAGGCATTCAGAAATGGATCTTGCAGAGACTGTCCTCTACTCATAATTATTATCTCCAATATTTGTTGTTATTATTGATAGCTGAAAATAACACTCACACTATCGACTAAACACACGCCGCAACATCGTAGACCAAAAAGTCGTCTTACGACCGCTAACAAAAAACTGCCTGCAAACCTATTTACTAGATAGGTACTCTTCAACAGTTTTCAAGACACTTTCCTGAATTTGTTGCACTGAATCCCGACTTGAATCATATGTCATTAAGTCTTTTTCCGAGCGCAACCAGGTAAACTGTCTTTTCGCCAGCTGGCGTGTGGCAATGACACCTCTTTCTTCCATCTCATTATAGTCTATTCTGCCGTTAAGGTAGTCCCAAACTTGGCGATACCCCACTGCTCGAATAGCTGGTAAATCCTCATGTAAATCTCCCCTCTCTTGCAATGTTTTAACTTCATCAATCAGGCCATTTTCCAGCATTTGCTTGAAACGCTTTTCAATTCGCTGATGTAAAACGCCACGATCTGAAGGGAGCAAGGCGAGTTTGAGTACCTGATAGGGAATAGGTTCCCCTTTTTGTTCTTTTTGTAGCTGACTCATTGCTGTGCCGGTCACGCTATAGACTTCTAACGCACGTTGAATTCGCTGCGGATCATTAGGATGAATACGGGCTGCAGCTTCTGGATCGACTTGTTCAAGTCGTTGGTGCATTTTTTCCCAGCCGAATTCATTAGCCTGCTCTTCTAACTTTTGACGTGTTGCATCATCCGCAGCCGGCAACTCAGACAATCCTAATAATAAGGCACGAAAATACATCATCGTGCCACCCACTAATAAGGGGATACGCCCCGCTTTAGTAATTTCGACCATTTCAGCCAAGGCATCATTTCTAAATTGAGCCGCTGAATAAATATCTAAAGGATCAACCACATCAATTAAACGATGTGGTGCTTTGGCTAACTCTTCAGCACTGGGTTTAGCTGAGCCAATATCTAAACCACGATAGACCATAGCCGAATCAACACTAATAATATCAACCGGAAAATGTTCAGTTAAGTAAATGGCGAGATCCGTTTTACCGGATGCTGTGGGGCCCATTAAACAAATGGCTTTTGGTAATGATAAAGACATTTTTATTTATTACACCCTAAATTAAAACATCCGCTCATTGCGAGCCATATTTTTAATGGCGAAGCTGCCTCCTGAAAAGAGGTATTAATATGAGATTGCTTCGCTATCGCTCGCAATGACAGGATTTTCATTATTTTTTAAACCAACGAGAAAAATCATTATCTGAAATCTGGTGATAATAATTTTGAATTTGATCTAATCCATTATTTTCCAAATCACGTAATAACATATTCCAGTCAGGTGGACTCTGACTAAAGTCATCCCCAATAATAATATCAATCAATGCTTGCAAAAAATCAGGCTCATTATTTACCACGAGGTTAATGTACTGTTGAATACTTTTTTTAATGTCAGATACATTGAGCATGGCAGGTACGTGCCTCACCATAACTTCATTCTCACCTAATACAGCAAGCTCAAAACCCAGCTGCTGTAATTGTTCGGTATTTTTATCTAACCAAAATGGCGCATTAACTTCTAAATGAATACTAAACGGAATAAGAACAGGTTTTGAAATTAATTTTTCTTGCTCAGCAAGCGCCAATTTTATTTGGCGTTGAATTAAAATTTTTCTAGCTTGTGCTAGCTGTAAAACTAATAAACCATGTTGGTTTTGCGTAAGTAAATAATTATTTTTAAGTTTAGTTAAAGCAACGCCCAATGGCTTGTTCAGGTCTTTATTATATAAAGACTGTTCAGCCATATTATAAGGTGAATACACCGCGGCAGTTTCAGAAACAGCGCCATGATGCGATGAGTTAAACGGGCCTGAATTGTATAAAGAAGGAAATGTATGCGAATTAAAGCTACGCCCTTTTTTATTTAGACTGTCAGCTGAGTTAAGACCACCTTCCTGTGCTAAGGCTTCACGCAAACTGTAAAATAAAAAGTCATGAATTAACCGCCCCTGTCGAAAACGCACCTCATGTTTTGTTGGATGCACATTGACATCAACTTGTTCAGGATCCATTTCAAGATGTAAAACATAAACAGGAAAACGTCCCGGATAAAGTGTTTCTTGAAAAGCCTGGCGTACCGCATGCGTGATCACTTTGTCTCGTATCATACGACCGTTAACAAAAAAATATTGCATATCAGACTGACTGCGTGAATATTCAGCATTTGCTAACCAGCCTGATAATTTTAAGCCAGCATTTTCAAAATTTAATTGAACCGCAGCTTGAATAAATTCTTTATTTATTAAACGGGTTAAGCGTTGCAGTTTGTTTTCATTTGATAAAGCCATGGGTAATGAAAAGACTTGCCGCTGGTTATGGCGAAAATTAATTGCCACATCAAAGTAAGCTAAAGCCATTCGCTTTACTACATCTTCAATATGCCGGTATTCAGTTCGTTCAGCCTTTAAAAATTTACGTCTTGCAGGCGTATTATAAAAAAGATTATTGACTTCGACGGTTGTCCCCTGGGGATGTGACGCCGGGGTTAAATCAAACTGGCCTTCTTTAGATTTAATACTCCACGCCATATCGCCATGTTTGTTTGATCTATGATGGGAAGTCAAAGTCAGTTCACTCACAGAGGCAATGCTCGCTAATGCTTCACCACGAAACCCCATACTGGCAATATGTATAAGATCATCTAAAGAACGAATTTTGCTGGTCGCGTGTGGACTTAATGCGAGTGGTAGTTCATCTTGCGGGATACCATAGCCATTATCACGAATACGAATTTGTTGTGTACCACCGGCCTGGATATCAATATCAATTTGTGTCGCCCCCGCATCTATGCTGTTTTCTAACAACTCCTTGACTACAGACGCGGGACGTTCAATCACTTCACCCGCAGCAATCTGGTTAGCGAGTTGAGTGGAAAGTTGCTGAATGGATTTTCGGGATTTTAAATCTGCCTGCATAGTGCAAGCTTACATTATGTTGATTAAGAGAGTGAGTATTTTAACGCAAAGGGCGCAAAGTCGCAGAGTTCGCGAAGGCTTTATTATAAAGGAAAATAAATAATATGAACAAAAACGACGGTTAAATATTGTCATTCATAGTGAACAAACAAATAAACATTAATCTTTCTTTGTGTTCTCTGCGACTTTGCGTCCTTTGCGTTTAATATCTGTCTCCGCTAAATCGCAGGAATTGTCAATGTTTTGCCAATACGTAAATAATCACTATCAATATCATTGGCATCACGAATAGTCGCCAGGCTCACCTGGTAACGCTTGGCAATACCGCTTAATGTTTCACCACGCGCGATACGGTGTTTACGATCACGAACCGCTAATAAGGTGCCTGGAATCGGGTTTGAACGGAAATATGATCGCGTTCCTTTAAAGATAGCTTTAGCTAATGCCTGTTGATGTTTACGTGTGCGTAACTTCTGTTCTTCTTTACGATTTGAAATGAAAGCGGTTTCAACCAGAATGGCCGGGCGACCCGCTTTAAGTACACGAAAACCGGCTTGTTCTACTCTATCTTTATGTAAGTGATTTACATCTTTTAAATCATCTAAGACATTACTGGCAATTTGGTGACTGTCTTCCAGGGTTGAGTTTTTAACCATGTCTGCCAGCACCATATTAAGTAAATCATCATCAGTACCACTTACACCACCATTTAAATCAGCGCTATTTTCACTGTCTGCCAGAAAGCTGGCTAAATCCGAGCTGGCACCGCGCTCAGATAATATAAAGACCGAGGTTCCACGCGCATTACCATTTTTAAATGCATCAGCATGAATTGAGATAAATAAATCTGCCTGGGCTATTTGAGCTTTTTTAACGCGCTCTTTCAAACCAATATAATAATCGCCGGTACGAATCATGAGCGGCTGCATTCCCCGTTCACGCTTAATTAATGTTTCCAGCTCTTTGGCTATACGAAAGACAACATCTTTTTCTTTGGTACCACGTTGGCCATTTGCACCAGGATCTTCACCACCATGCCCCGCATCAATCGCAATAATTAAATCTCTTGCTTCACTGGTTGGTGCATAAACCGGGCTTTTCACTTCAACTGTATTGCTTTGCTCAGCATCAAATAAATCCACCACTAAACGATTGCCATAAGCGCCATGAGGTTTTAATTCAAAACTTTTTGGTTTAACTGCGCTTTTTAGATCTAAGACGACACGCAATCCATTATCGCCACGTTTCGCATATCGAATCCCTTTTACACGAGACTCATTATAAGCCGTTGAAGGTAATGCTCCGCTGACTTTGGTATTTTGAAGATCAATAACGATACGATCAGGATTACGTAGGGTAAATAAGCTGTGCTCAACAGGTGCATCAAGGTCAAAAACAAGACGCGTATTATCGGGCGCTGGCCACATACGCAGCCCACGCACATCCGTGGCAAACGACATATTTGGCACGGAGATGATCATCAACCCCAGTATTAAACTGCAAATTGAAAAAAATCGAGCCCCATTAAATAATGTTGGAATAGACACTTGGATACCCCTTTTATCCATGCATTTAATTAATAATGGATAAAAATAGCCAAGGAATCAAGTTTTTTCTTTACATTTTATATAGATAGGTGATTTATCTCGACAAATTCGAGAATATTTTATTTTTTTACTCATGAGGGCTATGAGGACACGCTCAATTGCTGAATAATGAATCGTCCTTTTTCTGAATGCGCCACCAACTCAACTTCCCTGCCATCCGGTTGATACTTAAGCATTATTTCAATATCTGGCTCAGCCAGCCAGCCTTCTCCTCGCTGCGGCCACTCCACTAAACAGACTGCATTGCCTGAAAAGTAATCACGACCGCCTAAATATTCCAGTTCTTCCGGATCACCTAAGCGATAAAGGTCAAAATGATAGATGTGGCTTAAACTATTAGGATTTTGCCTTGAACTGGAAAGATCATAATCTTCAACCAGGGTGTAGGTTGGGCTTTTAACTTTAGCACCGGGTAAATAGGCTTGAATCATACCGCGTACCAAGGTGGTTTTACCTGCACCTAAATCCCCGTACAGATAAACATTGAAACCAGGCGGACAGAATTTTGCCAGTTTCTGACCAAAAGCAATGGTGGCGTCTTCATTGGCAAGAAAAACAGGCATAACTAACTGATATTTAATCTAAATTTACTAGGCGGCGTATTGCGGGCATGAGGTCACTGGCAAGTAATCCCCGTTCTCCAGCTCCCTTGGCAGCTGCATCGCCTGCTGCGGCATGTAAGTGCACACCCACGTTTGCTGCATCAGTCATGGAAAAACCCTGGGCGACGAGGCTTGCAATGATGCCAGTGAGAACATCCCCCATACCACCACTCGCCATACCTGGATTACCCTCATCACACAGATAAGTAGTTCCAGCAGAATAAATTAAACTACCATTGCCTTTTAATACGACAATTCCACCAAATTTTTCTGCTATTTGTTTTACTGCGCTAAATCGATCGGCCTGCACTTCATCTGCCGTAATATTAAGTAAACGTGCCGCTTCACCTGGATGTGGTGTTAAAATCCAGTTATCCCGGAACATCGGTTCCATCGCCAATAAATTCAGGCCATCCGCATCAACAATAAGAGGCTTTTCACTATTTAAAGCCGCAACAAATAATGTTGCTGCCCACTCACTTTTACCCAGCCCTGGACCGACGGCAATCACATCCGCTTTCTCAATTAAAACCTGAATTTCATTATCACGTTCAGCGGGATGGCTCATAATCTCAGGGCGAGCACTATTAATCATAGATGCATGCGCATAACGTGTTGCTAAACTCACCAGGCCGGTACCTGTTCGCAAAGCCGCTTCACAGGCCAAACGTGCGGCTCCACTCATACCAATATCACCACCGATAACGAGCACATGACCAAAATGCCCTTTATGCGATTCTTTGTCACGTTTTTTAAATATGGGTGAAGTAACGTGCAGACGCTTAACCGAGGTAGGGACTTTTCGTGCCACCCCGGATGGGATGCGAAGATCATCAAAAATAAGTTCACCACAACAATCCGGCCCTTTTGCCGTTAACAAGCCCTGGTTTAAACCTATAAATGAAATCGTCACATCGGCATGAACAACTTCACCTTCAACATGACCGGTGTTAGCTAATAAACCTGATGGCATATCTAATGCCAGAACCGGCGTACCGTGTTGATTAAGGGCATTAATTGCGTACAACTCATCACCACTCACAGCGCCTTTTAAACCCGTGCCAAAAATAGCATCCACCACTAAATCGGCTAAAGGCAATTTTCCATTTCCATAGGTTTGAGTCGCTACACCGCAGCCTTCAAGGCGTTGTTTTGCCGCCAGTGCGTCACCTTTAATTTTATTGCTATCACCAACAATTAATACTTCAACCTGCAAACCTTCTTCTTCAGCCAGGCGGGCAACAACAAAACCATCACCACCATTATTACCTGTACCACAGACAATGCAGATTTTTTTTGCCTGCGGCCAATGTTGCTTTAAAGTATCAAATGCTACTGCACCGGCACGTTCCATCAGTACCGTTCCAGAGACTTCAAATTCCTCAATCGTGATACGATCAAGCTCTCGCGTCTGCTCTGCGGTATATAAATTGTTTGGTAGTTTCGTCATGCGCGTTATCATAGCCTGTATGAGTAAAATTCAGAACCAGTCCAGTTCATATAATAAAGAACAACTCGTCAATTTGGCACAACAAATTAAACTTTGGGGTCAGGAATTGGGGTTTCAGCAAATAGCGATCACCGATACTCAACTCAACCAGGCCGAAGAGACCCTGGCAAATTGGCTGGAACAAGGTTGTCATGGTGATATGGAGTGGATGGCTTCACATGGGAGTAAACGAACACGCCCCGCTGAACTGGTCGAAGGTACACATCGTATTATTACCGGCCGCATGGATTACTGGCCTCCCGACATACTTCGAGCGGAGTCCGTACTCGCCGATTCGAATAAAGCCTATATTTCACGCTATGCTTTAGGACGTGATTACCACAAAGTTTTACGTAAACGCTTGCAAAAACTCTCAGGCAAAATTGAAGAGGCGATTGGTCAATTTGGCTATCGCGTTTTTGTTGACAGTGCTCCGGTCATGGAAAAACCTTTGGCAGAAAAAGCCGGCCTTGGCTGGATAGGCAAACACAGTAATTTATTAAATAAGGATGCAGGGTCATGGTTCTTTCTAGGGGAAATTTATACTGACCTTCCTTTACCGATTGATTTACCCACCGAACAGCATTGTGGCACATGCCAGGCCTGCATAGATATCTGTCCGACTAAAGCCATTACTCAGCCCTATGTCGTTGATGCGCGTTTATGCATTTCATATTTAACTATCGAACTAAAGGGCGCCATTCCGGAATCATTGCGTCCACTGATGGGTAATCGTATTTACGGTTGCGATGATTGCCAGCTTTGTTGCCCATGGAATCGATTTGCCACTGATACTCCGGAAACTGACTTTATGCCAAGACATCATTTAGACGATGTAAATTTACTGGAATTGTTTCGCTGGGATGAGGAAACTTTTTTACTTAAAACGGAAGGCACCGCAATTCGACGAATTGGCTATGAGCGCTGGTTGCGCAATATCGCAGTGGCGTTAGGTAATGCGCTGAGAGATAAAGAACAAAACGAAGATATTATTATCGCCTTGAAAAACAAACTGAACCACAGTTCATCTGTTGTAAAAGAACATATTGAGTGGGCATTACAACAGCAAAACACATAAGAGCGAAACGCTTATGCTATGCCGTCTCATCAACAAACCGACCCAAGGTGTCATTTTCAGCTTTTACTACCTTAGTTGAAGTAGCCACTTCTTTTTCAGCCTGTTGCAGTGCCAGTAATGGCCGAACAGTATCGCGAACAGAGTCTGATTCTGTCGTTAATTTTGAAATTTCTCCTGAAGCAGCACGGGCGCGGTTCACGCCTACCTGGAGACCAGATAAGGCAGCTGTTAATGATGAGGAAATATCAGTTTTCATAGCGTGTTCTCATATAAAGAATCATTAGTATAGATCATTTCTTCGACTTTTCATTTCTTCTTTATTGTTTCCATCATCTTTTTCATATTTCTCTTGCTTTTTAAGTCCTTTATTTTCTTTATATTTTTGCTCGTTTTTATATTTACGCTCGTCATATTTACGTTCATTTCGAAATTGACGTTCATCATATTTGCGTTCATTTTTGTGTTCACGATTATCGAGTCTTTGCTCATAACGTTGAGGATCCCGGCGCTTAGGTTCCTGATTTTTTGGATTTTGCCTTAAAATGCCATCATTTCTATAGTTACGATCATTATTATATTGAGGACCATTATTTAATGTGCGTTTATATATTTTGTGTTTTTGATATTTATTCTTGTAATACTTATGCCTTAAATAAGGACGGTCATGTTCCATTTCAACTTCAACATACCCATTGTGTAAATGGCTACGTAAATGAACGGGTAAGTTAACTGAAAAAGTCCAGGCACCTGCTGAATTCAGATAGAAATATGTATTGCGGCCAACATCAAAATAAATTTCTGCATTGGGATAATAATAGTAACGGTGAAATGGTCTTCTGTGTGCGGGTGCTACGTAAGGGCTATGTGAGTATCCATCATCAATAATGATGCCACCTCCATATGGATGACAGCCTGTAAATAAGGCCACACTCAAACCACTCAGTAAAACAATTTTTTTCATAACATTAATGCCCTGTCGGATTCTTTTTCACGCTCTAACTATTATCGGCTGGATTTAGGCTGTATTTTAGTAATTAATACCCGCTTTCTCCATTTATATGGATTTTTTTCGCTATAATCCAGTGAAATCCACTAAAACATCTAAATATGCCAACAATTACTCAAAGTATTACTGCCGTTATTCTCGCCGGGGGCAAGGGTTCACGACTCGGCGGGCTTGATAAAGGCCTGGTAGAACTCAACAACAAACCATTGATACAACACCTGGTTAATCGCATTCAGCCACAAGTATCTAAAATAATGATTAGCGCCAATAGAAACTTGGACATCTATAAAAATTTGGGGTTCCCGGTTTATGAAGATGAGAGCAATAACTTTGCCGGCCCGCTTGCAGGCATATTAAAAGCTTTACAAGAATGTGAAAGTGAATGGTTGCTGAGTGTACCTGCCGACAGTCCTTTTATTCCCACCAACCTTGTTTTACGTTTAAGTCAACATTCGCAAAATGTAAAAATAGTCATTCCACATGATGGTGAAAATTTACATCCTACCTTTGCTTTAATTCATAAAAGTCTGGAGGTCTCGTTAAAAAATTTTCTAAATAGCGGTGAACGTAAAGCTCGGGCCTGGATGCAACAACAACCCCATAGTATTGTGGATTTTTCTGATCAAACTCATGCATTTATTAATATTAATACCGAAGCTGAACTTAAAAACGCTGAACAACATTTTCAAACATTTATGGCATAATATCGCCTCTTTAAAAATATCGAGTTAACCCAATGAATAAGTCTATACCTGTAACGTCTGCTTGCGACAAACCTCAAACTCCCTGGCTTAATGTTAATGATGCAATCGAGCGAATGACCAGCTCGGTAAAAAAAGTACACGGCACTGAAGTGGTTGCTATTCGTGACGCGTTAAATCGAGTGTTAGCAAAAGAAGTCATTTCAACGATTAATGTTCCTCCCTATGCAAACTCTGCAATGGATGGTTATGCCTTCAATTCTGTTGATTTACCCACATCGGACGAAAAAACATTAACACTGGTGGGCAAATCATTTGCCGGTATTCCTTTTGCAGGTGAGGTTAAACCCGGTGAATGTATTCGCATTATGACGGGTGCACAAATGGCAAAGGGTACAGATACCGTCATTATGCAAGAACAAGTTCAGGTGAATGACACGGCAATTACCATTCAAAGTGGTCACTGTAAAAATGAAAATGTTCGCCATATTGGTGAAGACATAAAAGATGGTGATACGGTTTTAAATGTAGGCCAACTGATTTCACCCGCTGAGTTAGGTGTCTTAGCTTCGTTGGGTGTCGCTGAAGTCACCGTACAAAAACAATTACGCATCGCCTTTTTTTCAACCGGTGATGAATTGCGTAATGTTGATCAAGTTTTAGAAGAAGGTCAAATATACGACAGTAATCGTTACACCATTTTTGGTATGTTAAAAAATTTAGGTGTTGAACTCATCGACATGGGTATTCTTCCTGATGATCGACAAACAATTGAAAAAGCCTTTAAAAAAGCTTCAACGCAAGCCGATGCCATTATCACATCAGGTGGTGTATCTGTTGGTGAAGCGGATTACGTTAAAGAAACATTAGACAAACTCGGTAAAGTTGATTTTTGGAAAATCGCGATGAAACCTGGCAAACCGCTCGCTTTTGGCTTTATTGATGACGCCGTATTCTTTGGTTTGCCCGGCAACCCTGTTTCAGTGATGGCTACCTTTTATCAATTCGCGCTGCCAACTTTAAAAACCATGATGGGACTCAAGACAACTAAAGCCACCGTGGTAAAAGTGCCATGTAAAACAGCTTTACGCAAAGCGCCTGGTCGTACTGATTTTCAACGGGGTATTTTACAAACAAATGAACAAGGTGAACTGGTTGTTGAAAGCATCGGCATGCAAGCCAGCCATGTATTAAGCGGAATGAGTAAAGCAAACTGTTTTATTATATTGCCGCAAGATTGGGGCAATGTAGAAGCCGGTACACTGGTTGATGTGCAACCTTTTCATGGTTTGATGTAAATCAAAAAATTATAAACCACAGAGGTCACGGAGGTTCACAGAGGTTTTATAAATATTTCCCTGTGTTCCTCAGTGACCTCTGTGGTGAAAGTATTTTTGTACTTAATTAAGCTTGTGCTTTAGCCTGTTCTTCAGCAATTTGTTTGTGCACTTCAGCCATGTCTAATTCTTTCGCTTTTGCTATCACTTCTTCTAGTGCTGCTGCAGGTAGTGCACCCGCTTCTGAATAAAGTACAACTTGATCACGGAGAATCATTAATGTTGGAATTGAACGAATGTTCATCATACCGGCAATTTCTTGTTCTACTTCTGTATTAATTTTTGCAAACACGATGTCAGGATGTTTTTCTGAAATGTCAGTGAAAACAGGACCAAATTGTTTACAAGGACCACACCATGGTGCCCAGAAATCAAGGATAACAAAATCATTATTATCGATAGTTTCTTTAAAATTACTGTTATCTAAATCTACTGTTGCCATGTGAGCCTCCAATAAGACTGTATCGGTCTAAAATTAAAATCTATATAAGGGAATTCTGATATTCTAACAATATTGGGCTAGATATACGACTTTCAAGGTTGCCTGATTATTTAATCCGAAACTCTCAACTCAGTGACCTGTCCGGTTTCACGAAATTTTTTATAATCTTCAATAACTTGGGCGTGATCAAACGCCAGTTCCTCAGGTAACTTATCCATTTCAAAAATGGCTAAATTTTTTGCATCATCTGCCGCCTGCGGCATTCCTTTGGCTTCAGCGACATATACTGCGGTCACAGTATGGCCACGCTCATCACGTTTCGGATCTGAGTACATCCCTAATAAGGCTTTAAGCGTTACCTGCAAACAAACTTCTTCTTTTGCTTCACGAATTGCCGCTGTTTCTAATCGCTCACCCACATCGACAAAACCACCCGGTATCGCCCAGCCAAAAGGAGGATTTTTACGTTCAATTAAAACAATTGGTCGCTTCGGCTGATCGAGTAATTCAATGATTATATCGGCAGCAATTAAGGGAGTGAGCGGTCTAAAATTTGGCATTAGTTTTCTCGGTTTACATTTTTAAAACGGATAATACGGCGTCTATCTCTTTTGTCAGGGCGACGTTCTGCATGAGGAAATTGTGCCGCATTGAGTTTTCTTTGTTCAGCGAGCTCTTCGCGTTTTTTAATGCTCGGCTCATCTTCAATATAAAGTAGTTGAGCTTCTTTCGCGGGGCCGCGTCGAATACTTAAAGCTTCTACTGTTATTTCAAATGTAAAAGGCGTTTTATGAATCGTTAACTTATCTGCAATTTGAAT
>JAPHTF010000063.1 GCA_026197095.1 Gammaproteobacteria bacterium | reverse complement strand
TCCCAGCGGTTTTTATGAAAGGGATCTTTCAGTAATGCGGTACCCATAATAAACACGACTTGCTGTCGAGTCATTCCAACTTTGAGCTGAGAAACCTGTTTGTCATCAAGGGTATTTCCTTGCTGTACGTCAGGTTTATAGGCGCAACTCACCATAAATTGGCTGAAAAACAGGCTAATAATAAGAATGAGAACTCTTCTCATTTTTGTTCCAATATGCGACGATTAAAAAACGAATCATACCCTATTGTTTGCTAAACATGCGAGTTAGATGTGGACCAAATATGATCCAATTACAAATAAGTTGTGAGGAATCATGGATAGTAGTGAATTAAAACGTGCGGGTTTAAAAGCCACATTACCAAGATTGAAGATTTTGGAGTTTCTTGAGAACAGTAAAGTCAGGCATATGAGCGCAGAAGATGTCTATAAAGCCTTACTTGAGAGTGGTGAAGAAGTTGGTTTAGCTACTGTTTACCGCGTGTTAACACAATTTGAAGCCGCTGGACTTGTCGTGCGGCATCATTTTGAGGGCGGCCAATCTGTTTTTGAAATGGAGCATGGAAAGCATCACGATCACATTCTTTGTGTGCGTTGTGGCAAGGTTGACGAGTTTGTTGATGACATAATCGAAGAAAGACAGAAAAAGATTGCTAAAGAGAAAGGTTACACCATGACAGATCATTCACTCTATATATATGGAGTGTGTAGTGTGTGCCAGAAAGCAGAGTAAGCGTTTTTAACTATAGAAACACTTTGTTTGTACTTAAAGAAGGTTACATATGGCATACACACTTGAATGGGAAACAAAGGGTGTTTACTGGGAATATTCGGGTACTATTTCGGGTAAAGAAATTATCGAGGCCAGCACTAAAATATATGGTGATCCAAGATTTGATAGCTTGAGATATAAACTGGTTGATTTCTCTGCTGCTGAAGAAGTTCTAATTAGTGAAGATGAAATTAAACTGATCACTTTTCAGCATGCGGCAGCGTCCAAGAGTAATGCTCGCATTAAAAATGCCATTGTACTGACTAAAGATGATGAGCGAGGGAAGCTTTATGCAGGATACCTGGTAAAGTCATCGCCCTGGGAAGTTCGTATCTTCGACCACCTTGAAGAGGCAAATAACTGGGTAGGTCGATTAATATAGTTATTACTAAAATAAAACAGTCGTTATTGTTTTAAGCATTTCCTACTTTATCCAGCATTTCTTCTGCATGCGATAAAATCTTTTGAGTAATCTCGATCCCACCCATCATGCGGGCAAGTTCGTTGACGCGCTGTTGCTTATCAAGATAATTAATCTGGCTTATAGTTGTGGCGGAGTCTGATTTTTTACTGACTTGCATATGATGTTTACCAAGTGCTGCAACCTGGGCTAAGTGAGTGACACAAATGACCTGACGGTGACTTGCAAGCTGTTTGAGTTTAATACCAACAATTTCAGCAACCCGGCCACCTATACCCACATCGACTTCATCAAAAATAAGTGTTGGGATACGTGTTGATTCCGCAGCAATAACCTGAATCGCCAGACTAATACGAGATATCTCGCCACCCGATGCAACTTTACTCAGTGATTTTGGTGGTTGGCCTGGATTGGAGCTCACAAGAAATTCGATTTGTTCATTTCCGTTTGAATGAAATGACCCCGGTTCGTAGGCATGCAATACAACTTCAAATATCCCGCCTTCCATACCGAGTTCTTGCATGCTGTCACTGACTTTAACAGATAACATTTTGGCCGCCTTCATTCGGCTTTTGCTTAACTCATTAGCGGCTTGCTGATAAAGGCTGCTGGTATTCGCGATATCTTGTTGTAATTTTTCTAAATGACCATCCGCATTTTCAATCGAGTCTAATTCTTTTTGTAAACTTTCAAGCAAGGCAGACAAGCCATCTGGGTTAACCTGATGTTTCCGTGCAAGAGTATGGATATTGCTGATGCGTTCATCTAAAAAACTTAATCGTTCTGGATCAAGTTCAAGGTTATCAACATAATGGCGTAATTCACTTGAAGCTTCATTGACTTGAATTGTTGCACTGTCGAGCAAGCTGGCAATGTCATTAAGCTTATTATCTGTTTTGCCAAGTTGTTGTAGCTGCAAAGAAAAGTGACTTAACTGTTCTGAAACCGAACCATTGTCACTTTCTTCTAAAGCATAAAGTGTTTGTTCTGTGGTTTGTAGTAACTGGCTTGCGTTAGATAAACGTTTATATTCCTTATCTAACTTATCAGATTCACCCACTTGTAAGTTCAGTGCTTCAAGTTCGTTTACTTGATAACGTAATAAGTCTAGCCGGTGATCTTGTTCATTTTTTGCTGAGTTTAATTTATTAAACTCAGTATTTAATCTATTCCATTCTTTAAATGTCGTTTTAACTTTTTTCAGCAATTCAGCGTGATTAGCATAGTCGTCGACGAGTTGTTGCTGGATATCTGCTTTCATCAATGACTGGTGTTCATGCTGGCCATGTAAATCAACCAGCATTTCAGCCAGTTCACGTAACTGCTGTACTGTGGCAGGCTTACCATTTATAAAAGCTTTTGACGGGCCTTTTTCATTTACAGTACGTCGAATAATGCATTCGTGTTCACTATCGAATTCATGTTGTTTTAACCAGGCTTCAGCGTTTTCCGCTTCATGTGTATCGAAGGTGACACTGATTTCTGCGCGGTTTTCACCATGACGAATGATAGTGCTGTCTGCACGGTCACCTAATGCTAAACCAAGGGCATCAAGTAAAATAGATTTACCCGCCCCCGTTTCACCCGTTAAAACAGAAAGCCCGGATTCAAGTTCAATATCCAGTGCCTCAACGATAGCAAAGTTCCAAATGTGAATGTGTGTCAGCATAATAGGGTTATTATATTCGTTATATTAAGGGATAAAAATACCAGGTAATTAAAAATCAAAAACATTACCACAGAGGATACGGAGGTTTACTGAGTTTTTGCGCAGCGTAGCTCTGTGTCCTCTATGGTTAAATATTTTTCTTAGAAATGTCCGCCCCAATGGAGTTTGGCGCGTAGTATTTCATAGTAGTTATGTTGCCGGGGATGAATAAGACGAACCACGTTTTTATTTTTCTTAATCGTGATTTTATCACCAGAGACTACCCCAAGGTTAATCTGCCCATCGCAGCTCACCTGAGCCTGGGAGTTATTATTATCTTTTACAATGATTTCAATCGTGCTATCTCCACCAATAACAATTGGACGATAACTCATTGTATGAGGGCAAATGGGCACAAGCACAATGGCATCCATGTCGGGTTCAAGTATAGGGCCGCCACCTGAAAGGGCATAAGCAGTTGATCCTGTTGGAGTAGAAACAATTAGCCCATCTGAACGCATACTATTGAGAAACTTACCGTTTATGTAAGTTTCGGTTTCTATCATTCTGGCAACTTCCCACTTGTGAACAACGACATCATTAAAGGCATCGCTTTCACTAGGAGGATTATTTTTACTTTCAATAGTGGTATTGAGTAATATGCGATGTTCTTCTACATATCTACCATCGAGTATTTCATTAATGTGTTTGGACATGTCATTGGGTGAAATATCAACAAGAAAACCTAAACGACCTAAATTGATTCCCAGGATAGGCACTTTAAAATTAACCAGCCCACGAGCCGCGTCAAGCAAGGTGCCATCACCACCCACAGTGACAGCAAGATCACAGCGCTTGCCAATTTCATCACGAGTGATGATTTCAAGATCGTGCTCATCCATATTGCGAGATGTTTCACGATCCAGGTAAACGGTGCAGCCACGCCCTATTAATATACGTGAGAGAGCCAATAGAGTTGATGCAACACTGGTGTCTGCAAATTTGCCAATGAGGCCGATAGTATTAAAGCTATTTGTCATGCATCTACTTTATTTTATTTTCAATTATTTCAATGTGAAGCGTATCGTAAAGTGACCTGTTTTATTAAATTACGAGCATTAAATTAGAATCGATAAATTAGCACAAGTTGGGTTAAATAAGCCAATCTACTTGAGTTATTTACAATGTTTACAAAAACTTGACCTTGGGCAGGGAAATCGGCTAATTTCATTAGCACTCGAAACACAAGAGTGCTATTTTGACATCCTGACCTGATAATCCTGTGGAAACAAATGCCGTGTCAACTGACTCCCCTTTAAACAATTTGAGCGAACGTTCTCAGCAATTATTTAAAGTATTGGTAGAACACTATATAAGTGATGGTCAACCTGTTGCATCCAAAACACTGTCTAATGATAAGAAGATAAATCTAAGCCCTGCCACAGTGCGTAATGTTATGGCTGATTTGGAAGATTTAGGCTTGATTATTTCACCTCATACCTCCGCTGGACGTATTCCTACCTCACAAGGTTACCGTGTGTTTGTTGACAACCTTGTTACAGTAAAACCTTTGCGTGGTCAGGCAGTGGCAAAGTTACGTTTGGAAATGGGCATTGATGATTCCCAGGAAGGATTAATTGCCAAAGCGTCCTCTATGTTATCCGGAATGACTAAAATGGCCGGCGTAGTGACTATTCCGAGACGCGAAGCGGTTATATTACGCCATATTGAGTTTTTACCATTAACATCCAACCGCATCCTGGTGATCCTGGTCGTGAATGAACAAGAAGTTCAAAATCGTGTGATACACACTGATCGGGCTTTTTCAGAATCAGAATTAATTCAAACAGCGAACTATCTAAACCAGGAGTTTAAGGGCAAAGGCCTTTCGCAAATTCGTCAATCTGTACTGGAACGTATGAAGCAAGAACGGAATGATATGCACCACATAATGAACATGGCGATTCAAATGACTGATAACGTGGTCGGTGAGAAAAATAGTGATGATTACATTATGGCAGGGCAAACCAATTTAATGGATTACGCTGAAATGGCGAATATGGAAAAATTACGCCAGCTATTTGATGCCTTTAATACTAAACGTGATGTGTTACATGTTCTCGACAAGTCGATTAAGGCGGATGGTATGCAGGTTTTTATTGGTGAGGAATCCGGGTATTCCGTATTTGATGGATGCTCAGTCATAACATCACAATATAAAGTGAGTGAAGAGGCCGTGGGTGTGCTGGGTGTTATTGGCCCAACACGTATGGCTTATGATCGGGTTATTCCCCTCGTTGATGTCACGGCAAAATTATTGGGTTCACTCTTGAGTTCAGAATAAATGTCCCCACATAAAGCACAGATACTATTTTTCGGAGTTTGGAATGAGCGAAACAGAACAAAATCAAGAAGTTGACGCGACTGAAGTAGAATCAGCCGCAACTGGAACAGAAACTGAAGAAGTCACCATTGAATCATTAACAGCAAAATTAGCTGAAGCTGAAGCAAAAGCTGAAGAAAACTGGGATCAGTTGGTGCGTAGCAAAGCTGAGATGGAAAATATCCGTCGCCGTTCAGAGCGCGACCTGACCAATGCTCACAAATATGCATTAGAGAAATTTGCCCAGGAGTTACTTCCCGTGATTGATAGCATGGAAATGGGTGTAGCCGCGGCTCAAGATGAGAATGCCGATGTGAGTAAATTACGCGAAGGCACCGAGATGACATTGAAGATGTTTGAAACGGTGATAGATAAATTTGGTATAAAAGGTGTACATCCTCATGGCGAAGCTTTTAATCCAGAGCATCACCAGGCGATGACGATGATTGATTCTCCTGAACACCAGCCAAATACCATTATTGATGTAATGCAAAAAGGTTATTTACTTAATGAACGTTTGGTTCGTCCAGCCATGGTTGTTGTTTCATCAGCAAATAGTGGTACCGGTAGTGATACATCCAGTAGTGATACATCAAGTTCAGACAAAAAAGAATAGGAATAATTGTTGCCTAGGCTTGAAGCCTGAGTAAATGCCCCTATTAAATCAACAGTTAAACAAATTTAGAAATTAAAAGATCATAAGCGGAGTAAGACAATGGGAAAAATTATAGGAATCGATTTAGGCACGACCAATTCATGTGTCGCAGTCATGGAAAATGGTAATGTTAAAGTCATTGAAAATAGCGAAGGCGATCGTACAACTCCTTCAGTTGTTGCATTCGCTAATGATGAAGTTTTAGTAGGTCAATCTGCGAAACGTCAGGCAGTGACCAATCCAACAAATACCATAAATGCAGTAAAACGTCTGATTGGACGTCGTTTTGAAGATGAAGAAGTTCAAAAAGATATCTCCATGGTGCCATACAAAATTATCAAGGCTGATAATGGTGATGCATGGGTAGAAGCTGACGGCAAGAAAATGGCTGCACCTGAAGTATCTGCGCGCATTTTGCAAAAAATGAAAAAAACGGCAGAAGACTATCTTGGTGAAGAAGTCACAGAAGCGGTTATCACTGTTCCTGCTTACTTCAATGACTCACAACGCCAGGCAACGAAAGATGCCGGTAAAATTGCAGGCTTAGATGTAAAACGTATTATCAATGAGCCAACTGCCGCAGCGCTTGCTTTTGGTATGGACAAACAAGAAGGTGACCGTACAGTTGCAGTATATGATTTAGGTGGAGGTACATTTGACGTATCAATCATCGAAATTGCTGAAATTGATGGCGATCATCAAATTGAAGTGCTATCAACCAATGGTGACACATTCCTTGGTGGTGAAGATTTTGATATGCGTCTAATGGACTTTTTGGTAGAACAATTCAAAAAAGATCAAGGCGTAGATTTACGTAATGACCCTCTTGCACTTCAACGTTTAAGAGAAGGGGCTGAAAAAGCAAAAGTGGAACTTTCATCAAGTCAACAAACTGATGTGAATTTACCTTATATAACAGCAGATGCTTCAGGTCCTAAACATTTAAATATTAAGGTAACACGTGCAAAGCTGGAATCTTTAGTTGATGACTTGATTGCGCGTTCAATTGAACCGTGTAAGAAAGCTTTAAAAGATGCCGGTTTAAAAGCATCTGAAATTAATGATGTTATTTTGGTTGGTGGTCAGTCACGTATGCCGAAAGTACAAGCAGAAGTTGAGGCTTTCTTCGGTAAAGCACCGCGTAAAGACGTTAATCCTGATGAAGCGGTTGCCATGGGTGCAGCGATTCAAGGTGGTGTATTAGGTGGTGATGTTAAAGATGTACTGTTACTTGATGTAACACCATTATCTTTAGGTATCGAAACAATGGGCGGAGTAATGACCAAGCTTATTGATAAAAATACCACTATCCCAACTAAAGCGAATCAAACATTTTCAACTGCAGATGATAATCAATCAGCAGTAACAGTACATGTTGTTCAAGGTGAACGTGAACGTGCTGATGCAAATAAATCATTAGGTCGTTTTGATTTACAGGATATTCCACCTGCACCACGTGGTGTCCCTCAAATCGAAGTAACTTTTGATATTGATGCAAATGGTATCTTACACGTCTCTGCGAAAGATAAAGGCACAGGCAAAGAGCAGTCAATCATCATTAAAGCGTCGAGTGGTTTATCAGACGAAGAAGTTGAAAAAATGGTGAAAGATGCTGAAGCGCATGCTGATGAAGATCGTCAGTTCCAGGAACTGGTTACTACGCGTAATACTGCTGAGCAGTTGATTCATGCAACTAAAAAATCAATGACAGAGCTGGGTGATGACAAGTTAGAAGCGGGTGAAAAAGACAGTATCGAAGCCGCAATCAAAGAGCTTGAAGAAGTTCTGCCTGGAGAAGATAAAGAAGTGATTGAAGCAAAAACTAAAGCATTAGCCGATGCTTCAGGTAAAATGGCTGAACGTTTGTACGCTGAAAAGGGTGCAGCAGAAGGCGCAGCTCCTGATGCTGATGCAGCAGGTGCTGAAAAAGCTAAAGCAGATGATGATGTTGTTGACGCTGAATTTGAAGAAGTTGACGATAGCAAAAAATAAGTCTTTATAGACTTGTTCTGTAACGAATGGCTGCATGTACAAACATGCAGCCTTTTGTGTTTAAAAATATGTCATTTAATTAACGAATTAAGAAGTTATATCTATGTCTAAACGCGATTATTATGAAGTTCTGGGTGTTCAAAAGAATGCAAGTGAAGCTGAAATTAAAAAAGCTTTTAAACGTCTGGCAATGAAACATCACCCCGATCGTAATCAGGATAGTCAAGCAGAAGCTGAAGTAAAGTTCAAAGAAGGTAAAGAAGCCTATGATATTTTAAGTGATGCACAAAAACGTGCCGCTTATGATCAATTTGGACATGCAGGTGTGAATCAGTCAGCTGGCATGGGTGGAGCCGGTGCAGGTGGTAGCTTCAGTGATATCTTTGGCGATGTCTTTGGCGATATTTTCGGAGGTGGCGGCGGCGGTGCACATGGTGGCCAGCGTGTTTATCGTGGTGCGGACTTACGTTATAACCTTGAATTAGATTTAGAAGAGGCCGTACGTGGCACGACAGTCAATATTCGAGTGCCAACTTTTGTAAGTTGTGATGAGTGTGATGGTAGTGGTGCCAAGAAAGGAACCAAGCCAACAACATGTACAACCTGCGGCGGTCATGGCCAGGTTCGTATGCAACAAGGTTTCTTTTCATTACAACAAACCTGTCCGCGCTGTCATGGTAATGGCAAAATGATTTCTGACCCATGTGGTAAATGTAATGGTCAGGGGCGAGTAGAGAAAAATAAAACATTATCGGTTAAGGTTCCACCTGGCGTTGATAATGGTGATCGTATTCGCCTTTCTGGAGAAGGTGAAGCGGGTGAGAATGGCGGACCATCGGGTGATTTATATGTTCAAATGTCAGTACGTGAACATAAAATTTTTCAGCGTGATGGTAGTGATCTCTATTGTGAAGTGCCTATCGCTATTACAACCGGAAGTTTAGGTGGTGAGTTAGATGTTCCTACATTAAACGGACGTGTGAAGTTAAAAATCCCTGCTGAAACACAAACAGGAAAAATGTTCCGTCTACGTGGTAAAGGTGTGAAAACTGTACGAGGGAGTAGTACAGGTGATTTAATGTGCCGCGTGGTTATTGAAACGCCGGTTAACTTAACAAAACATCAAAAAGAATTATTACAAGAGTTTGAAAAATCGCTTAAAGACGATAGTGTTAACCATAGTCCAAGAGCATCAGGCTGGTTGGATGGTGTGAAGAAGTTCTTTGAAGACATGAAGGGCTAATAATAAATATGGGTGATTGATATATGGGCATTCTGGATGATTTAAAAAGCCAGTCGGAAGTTCAAAGAGCGAGAGAAGAGCAGGAAAAACAACGCCAGGTCGATCTCCTTAAATATTATCAAGG
The DNA here is from genome assembly GCA_026197095.1 of Gammaproteobacteria bacterium. GTDB lineage: Bacteria > Pseudomonadota > Gammaproteobacteria > UBA6429 > Thiohalophilaceae > JAGLTQ01. The sequence continues at coordinate 1,643 of JAPHTF010000063.1, read as the reverse complement.
AAACTTGCATCCAAAGATGTTGCAATTATATACATTTTTGAATGAGCTAATCGAACATCTGAATTATATTAAAACAGATATCAAAGTCTTATACCCCATGAGCCCTGATGGTAGTATGCAGGAGTTTCAGCAGGCGGATTATAAAGTAACTATCGATAGTGCTAATGAAGTTAAAGAAATTAATCTTCGTTTTTATTGTAGTTTAAAAGCGCCTTTAGTTTTTGAAGTGGAAAATAGTGAACGCATCCAACGGTATACGGATGTTTTGCATAGCTACCGGATTGGATTTGATCGCACCGATAATAAAAACAGTAATTATGAATTAATCAGTGCGAAATTTAAGGTTGTGGGTCCCATACCTGTGAATGTTATTTTGCAAGGTGATGTTGCAACATCATCAATTCACCTGATATTAAATAATTTTGAAAAAGCTGGGGCAAGCAAACATACTTTTAAAGAACGACATATAACAGAAGAATTTATTGATAATTTTGGAAAATATATTCTCAGACAAAACCCTGAATTTTTAAAACTAGAAATAGCGGATGAGCATAAAGAAATCATTCGTCAAAATATTCAGGCTGATTTAAAGCAACGCCAGCAAGAACTTGAAGAAGCCGACAAATTACTCAAGTTAGAAAAAGCACAGCTAGCAGAAAAGAAATCCTGGAAAAACGTATTTAAAAAAACAGATTAATATTTTCTGTTTAAGTGTTGGAGGCAAATATGGTCAAAATAGCAATCACGGGTGCCGCAGGCCGTATGGGTCGCGTGTTAATACAAGCGGTATCAGAAACCGAAGGTTTTGAAGTGGGCGCTGCATTAGATCGTCCTGGTAGTTCACTACTTGGTGTTGATGCGGGTGAATTAGCCGGCGTTGGCAAGCTTGGCGTTTCTCTTACAGATGATTTAAAAGCAGCAACATCTGATTTTGATGTACTGATTGATTTTACCCGACCTGAAGTCACCTTAGCGAACCTGGCGATTTGTCGTGAAGCGGGTAAGCGTATTGTTATTGGTACCACAGGTTTCGATGATGATGGTAAAAAACAAATTATGGATGCAGGGAATGATATTGGTATCGTTTTTGCGCCGAATATGAGTGTGGGTGTCAATCTTACGCTTAAATTGCTGGATATTGCCGCTCGTGTGATGGGCGATGAGGTTGATATTGAGGTGATTGAAGCACACCATCGTCATAAAGTAGATGCACCATCCGGCACTGCATTACGCATGGGTGAAGTCGTTGCTGCTGCATTAGGCCGCGATTTAAAAGAATGCGCCGTGTATGGTCGTGAAGGTATTAGTGGCGAACGTGAGCGTAAAACAATTGGATTTGAGACCATCCGTGCGGGTGACATTGTTGGTGAACATACCGTGATGTTTGCTGATATCGGTGAACGGGTAGAAATTACGCATAAAGCATCAAGCCGAATGACCTTTGCAAATGGAGCCGTCCGCGCTTCAGGCTGGATTATGCAGCATGAGTCAGGTAAGTTTGACATGATGGATGTATTGGATTTAAATAATTAGCTAAATCGTATAAGAATATTCACCACAGAGGACATGGAGGTTCACTGAGGATGATAAATATTACTTTTCCCTGTGTATCCTCCTATGTAGCACCTCCTATGAATCCTAGT
>JAPHTF010000124.1 GCA_026197095.1 Gammaproteobacteria bacterium | reverse complement strand
CCAAAGGTAACCAAATATAAACAGCAGCATACTTGCAAAGACTGACCAAAATACTTTTTTATTATTACGGCGCCAGTCACGCGCTTTATTCACCAGGGATGCGATTGCTGCCAGCCAGGGCGGAAACTTCCAGGAAAAAGAGCCAAAGAAGAAAAAGAAAACCGCCTTGAGAAACCGCATAATCACATCCCTTGTTATTCAGTAAGCCTTTATTTTTAACATACTTGGGAAACAATGACAGCAAAAAAATGGCTAAGGGAAAACCTTTAGCCATTTAATTAAGCAGTAATATACGGTTGATTAGGGTACTTAACTGGAAAACCGAGAAAACATTTCAGAGGAGTTTTCATAACAATTATGCGATTTAACGCAAAGGTCGCTAAGACGCGAAGGACACAAAGAAAGAAACTCAAGCTTTGCGAACTCTGCGTCCTCTGTGATCATGGCGCCCTTTGCGTTAATTATTTATCTTTATTTTTTTATGCGGTACTCAGCAGAGCGAGCATGTGCGGTTAAACTTTCGCCACGCCCTAATACTGATGCTGTTTTACCGAGTTCTGATGCGCCCTCGGCAGAACACATAATCAGGCTTGAGCGTTTTTGGAAATCATACACACCTAATGGCGAACTAAAACGTGCCGTACGAGACGTGGGTAATACATGATTAGGACCGGCACAGTAATCACCTAATGCTTCAGCGGTATAACGCCCCATGAATATCGCGCCTGCATGCTTTATTTTTTTTGCCATGGTTTGAGGATCTTCAACAGAAAGTTCTAAATGTTCCGGTGCAATAAAGTTCGATACTTCAATCGCTTCGTTTTCATCTTTAACTTCAATCAAGGCACCACGATCACCTAACGACTTACTGATAATATCTTTACGTTCCATCGTCGGTAAAAGCTTTTCAATACTGGCTTGTACCTGGTCAAGAAAAGCTGCGTCCCATGAAACCAAGATTGATTGTGCATCTTCATCATGTTCCGCTTGTGAGAATAAGTCCATGGCGATCCAGTCTGGATCGGTCTTGCCGTCACAGACCACTAAAATCTCTGAAGGCCCTGCAATCATGTCGATTCCGACACGACCAAAGACCATCGACTTGGCAGTGGCCACATAAATATTTCCCGGGCCTACAATTTTATCTACAGCAGGGACGGTTTCTGTACCATACGCTAATGCAGCAACAGCTTGCGCACCACCGACTGCAAAAACAGTATCGACACCTGAAATTTTAGCGGCAGCTAAGACCATATCATTCACCACACCATCAGGGGTAGGAACAACCATGACGATTTCTTTAACGCCGGCCACTTTTGCAGGAATCGCATTCATCAATACGGAAGAAGGATAAGTGGCTTTACCACCTGGAACATATAAACCAACACGATCGAGTGCCGTTATTTGCTGGCCTAACAAGGTGCCATCACTTTCTGTATAAGACCAGGATTCCATAATTTGGTGTTTATGGTAACTACGCACGCGCTCTGCTGCGAGTTCTAAAGCTTCTCTTTGATCTAGCGGAATATTATTATAGGCATCATCTATTTGTTTTTGCGTGAAGGTCAGCTCTGACATAGAAGCAACATTCATGCGATCAAATTTATTGGTGTATTCGATCAAGGCTTCATCACCACGCTGACGGATATTTTTTAAAACATCTTTTACTGTTGCGTTAACCTGATCATCTGAAACACCTTCCCACGCCAGCAAGGTATCCATTTGTGATTGGTAATCAGCTTGTGATGTTTTTAAACGTTTAATATTCATAATTTGTATTTTTAAGTTAGTGCTAGATTTATGAGATTGCTATTTACTGTCATTACGAGGAGAGAAACGACGAAGTAATCTCTTGTACTATTAAGAGAATTTTAATTTACTTATTTTTTACTGCTTCTGCAATATGATCAATTAATGCTTTTACTTTTGCATGCTTCATTTTCATAGACGCTTTATTCACAACAAGGCGTGAACTGATATCTGCGATATGTTCCAGCGGCTCAAGACCATTGGCTTTTAATGTATTACCGGTATCCACCACATCAATAATGCGATCAGCAAGTCCAACAAGCGGGGCTAGCTCCATTGAACCGTAGAGTTTAATCACTTCAACCTGCTTACCTTGCTCGGCATAATAACGACGGGCACAATTAACAAACTTCGTTGCGATACGCAAACGGCCTTCTGGCTCAGGCACACCTACCGGTCCTGCCGTCATTAATTTACACTTTGCAATTTCTAAATCAAGCGGTTCATATAAACCTTCACCGCCATGCTCAAGTAATACATCTTTACCTGCAACACCGATATCTGCCGCACCATACTGAACATAGGTAGGCACATCAGTCGCACGAATAATGACGAGCTTCACATCATCATGGTTAGTATCAAGAATAAGTTTACGGCTGGTTTCAGGATCATCCTTTGGGACTATACCTGCGTGCGCAAGCAAGGGCATAGTTTCTTTAAAAATCCGGCCTTTTGATAATGCAATGGTTAATACTTCACTCATGATATAACTCTGCTTTGTATATTTCTAATAACTACAAAAATTCTAACGGCTACTAATAATTATAATGACTAGTCTGGTACGCGACGAATCGTTGCGCCAAGTTGTAACAGTTTTTCTTCAATACATTCATAACCACGGTCGATATGATAGATCCGCTCAACGACCGTATCACCTTCAGCGACTAAGCCCGCGATAACCAGGCTTGCGGATGCACGCAAATCTGTCGCCATCACTGGTGCACTTTTTAATTTCTCTACACCTCTTATAAGTGCAGTATTACCATTAACTTCTATATCCGCTCCCAGGCGTTTTAATTCCTGAACATGCATAAAACGATTTTCAAAAATTGTTTCTGTAATACTTGATGAGCCTTCAGCAACAGCATTTAAAATAGAAAACTGTGCCTGCATATCTGTTGGGAAAGCCGGGTAAGGTGCAGTGCGTACATCAACCGCTTTTGCCCGCTTGCCTTTCATATCTAATGAAATCCAGTTTTCACCTGTTTCAATTTCAGCACCGGCATCGACAAGCTTTGCCAGTACCGCGTCAAGCAAGGTTGGATCAGTATCTTTTAATTTAACACTGCCACCTGTTACTGCTGCTGCCACCAGGTAAGTCCCTGTTTCAATACGGTCAGGTAAAATATCGTATGTTGTACCATGCATCCGTTCAACACCTACAATGGTAATCATATCAGTACCTGCGCCACTCACTTTTGCGCCCATGGCATTCAGGCAATTGGCCAAATCAACCACTTCCGGTTCACGCGCCGCATTTTCAAGTATGGTTGTGCCATCGGCCAAACAGGCTGCCATCATCAGGTTTTCTGTGCCCGTTACGGTGACAACATCTAATACAATTTTTGCACCTTTCAGACGTTTGCACTTTGCCTTGATATAACCATCTTCAACCTTAATATCAGCACCCATTAATTCCAGGCCGTGAATATGTAAATTCACTGGGCGCGCACCAATCGCACAACCACCCGGTAGTGAAACTTCTGCCTCACCAAAACGCGCTAACAAAGGTCCGAGCACCAAAATAGACGCACGCATGGTTTTAACTAATTCATAAGGGGCAATATAACTGTTAATGGTCGTTGGATTAACTTCAACATCCATCTTTTCATCCATGGTCAAACTCACACCCATGCGACCTAATAGTTCCATGGTGGTAGTGATGTCATGTAAGTGAGGAATATTACGTATTAAGACCGGATCATCTGATAACAAAGTAGACACGATAATTGGCAAGGCCGCATTTTTTGCCCCTGAGATCCGAATCTCACCCTTTAAAGGTTT